>CAJUNK010000013.1 GCA_910587815.1 Candidatus Gastranaerophilales bacterium
CTGTGTCACCAGGTTGGATTTCATACAATTCTTCATCCATTGAAACATAGCCTTTTAAGGCTTGACTATCTATAAAATTTTGCAACAATCCACCAATGGTATCTAAAATGCTTTTTAATAATCCAGGGTCCATAGTATGCGTTGGCGATAACAATATTTGTAATTCGCCATTAGCAAGCTGTAAAGCTAATACTACTTCAGGATGTTCTAACAAATATCCAAGTATAGTTGTAAAGTTTTCATCATGTACAAAAACCAAACTATTACCATTCTCTGTGTATACTTGCATATTGTGTAAATCATCAATTCTGCCTGAACTAAAATCATTTGCTGTGTACATTTCGCCAAAATGAGGAGCTATTTTTGTAACAAATTCATTATTATATCTATAATTCTTAATATTTGAATAATCATTAGATAATTCTATATTATATTCGGGATGTTGTCTTGCAAACTCCATAATGTCTTCTATAGAACCAGCAGCTCCAACCGAATTAAGTGTGTATGTCAAAATATCTTTGAATTCATTCAATGCACCTAAAGTTTCAGAGTGATAACCTCCTAGAGATTGTCCAATTTGTATTATATTTCTGCCATATTTATCTACTGCATTTTTTAAAAAACTGTATGCATCATTAAATTGAGACTGAGGCTTTCCACTTGCAAGACTCTTTGCTACATTGTCATAGTAATCTTTAATTGCTTCATCACGATTTCCGGGCGCCAAAGGTTTATCTGTTGGATTCAAAGATTGTGAGCCACTATGGACAATATAATATTTGTTATTTTCACACGCATACAAATATCCTTGATAACCTGTGTCTTTATTGTTAACAAGATCAACAAGGGTAATTTTTTGTAATTTACCATCTAATGCAATACTATACGTATCACCTTTTTTTGGATTGGTAAGCGTCGAATTTAATACTGCTAAATCCGCATATCCTTTTTGATATCCTGAATCTTTCATAATATTTACCTACTTTCTAATTCTTTTTTTAAAAATTTGGAGTCGCCTAGATGTATTCAACCCTTGCTGTATAAATAAGATGCTTCCATCTATAAGTTTAATTCCTTTGACTGCGACAGGATAATATAACATATTTGGTCCAATATAAGTTTTATTATTCTCTAGATCAAAAATCTCTGTTGTTATAAGAAAAGCATCAAAAGAGTAATTTGGTTTATGACCACCAACAATTAAAATATACTTATTGTTTATTTTTTCAAATACAATTTTATCTGTATGTGTTCTGTGTGTTGCATGCGTTTTAATTAATTTACCAACTATTTCTGAAGTATTTTTTGATATATTATAAATTTCTATATTTCTTACATTGAATTCTTGTTCTGGTGCGTCTGTTTCTCCACCCATTATCATAATTTCATCTTTATTTATTCTTTTTATTGTGGTTTTATTTCTTCTTAAAACTTCCCCAACTGGTTTTAATTTTTCTGTCGTAACATTATATTCATATACATTATCCGTATTATTTAGTTGTGCATTTTGTTCTGCTTCCTTTTTTAAATTATTTTCTCCAAAAATCAAAACCTTATTTTTATCTTTAGCAATAACAGTACTATATATACTTGTTGGTATTTCTATATTTAACAGCTTTGAATTTATTTTTTGAATATCAAAAACTTCTGCAACTGTATTATTAAAATCTATCATCAACACATCACTATTGTTTAAAAAAATAAATTTCTCCCCAAAATACCAATTGGGGTTATAACTTTTAATTTTGTTGATTTGTTTCTTAATTATCCTTTCGACCTTCAATGTGTCAAGATTAACAATCGCCATTGAATCATATAAATATGGAGGTTTAATATCTTTTATATCCTCACCCACTTTTTTTATTTTCGGATAACTATTATCACTAGAGTCATAAGCATATGTTAAGAGTAATTTGTTATTCTTTAATAAAATTCCTTTGGCTTGGTATCTTATATTATTTGGAAGCCTTAATTCTTCTATCTTATTTGTTTTTACATTATATATTTCAGATGGAACTTCAACAACAGGCATAATGTCATCTTTGCAAGATTCTTGCGTTGGACAGGAATGTGCATTTTGCCCTAAAATTAAAACATTTCCATTTTCCAATTTCAAAACATCAGCATCTCTATGCTCATATTTTAATTCAGGTCCTTCAACAAAATACCCAAATCTGTATTTTGGAATATCTTTAATAAAAAAGATTAACCAAATTACTGCTATCAAAAGTACTATTCTAATAAAATTTTTCTTCACACACACCTGTAATCTGCATAAATAAATATAATGTCAGCGATTTTATCTTATCTTACACCTTTTTTAATATTCATTCAAACTAATATACAAATCTTAACGATGATTAATATTACTTATTCTACACCACATTCAAATTTAAATTATTATCTAAATTATTATTATATTCCCCATTATATCTATCATTTACAAAATCAATTGAAATAACCCCACCCAAATTATATTCAATTTCATTTGTATCAAAACTATATTCAGCCTGAATTAAATTACAAAGCTCTTTTATACTATCATTGGTTTGTATCTCTAATTTGTAATACACATAATCAAATATTAAATTATACGTATTATCGTTTGAAATTTTATTGATTGAAAATGCAATCTTTTAGTTATCTGTGGTGTTTTTAAACCCTTTTACCTTTGCTTTGCCATTTTTATCAATTGCAACATTTACAAAAGCACCATTTCTTAAATTCTGTTCAAGTTTTCTGCCTTCACCTTCTTTTACAAAATAGCTTTCTATACCATAATTTATACACTTTCCTGTTTTAAAAAATGAAATTGTTGTATTGCATCTTCCTATCTTTCCTTGAAGGTATAGATTGTTATTTGGCTTATGTGATGTAATGCTTCTAATGTGTCCGACATTATTCTTGTCCACATTTAAAGAAACGTAAACTGTTTTATTATATTCATAATTATATTTTCTTGGAATTTGGGCAATTTCATAGTTTAAAACTACATAATCCCCTCTAAATAAATCTCTTGGATCTACAGGGATAGTTTTTAAAAGCACCTCTTTTCCTTTAAAAAGTATATATTCCTGCTGAAATGTAAAAGCTGATATTATAAAAAGCCAGCAAGCTGCAATTATTAAAACATATTTTTTCAAAACCATATCTCCTTATTTTTTTATCACTGTTTTTCTTTTCTTTTCTAAATATAAACCTAAAGTTAGCAGGCAAATTCCGCCAAGGAGGAAAAATAGTGATTTATCCATAAAGCTCCAGCCCCATCTGCAATAATTCACTGTTAAATATATTATAAGCATCCAGTTTGCAGTGCCTATTATATGAATATTTTCAAATTTATATCCGTAATTAAACCCAAAAAATATCATTGCAATGATAAATAAATTTGCCATTATCATAACAAAAGGCACGGAAACACCTGGAAGGGTAAGCAGTAATAATAAAAGAATAAGAAATGTGATTAAAGAAAATGTTTCAATCTTTAAAAGCATATTTTTATTTTTTTGTATAGAAAAATTAATTAAATTTAATAATATTAATAAAACAATGGGGATAATATAATAGGCTGAAATTATATGGTAGGATTTTTCAACAGAACAGGTTAAGACTAAAAGTGTTATAAAAATAGGTAATGCACCTGTGATTTTATAGGATAGAGAAAAATCATTGTATTTATTTAAAATGAAATGAATATTTCCTATGCTATAAAACATAATTCCTGATAAAACAGGGATAAATACTGTCCAAATGTAGCCTTTATCAAGCGCCAGGTTTTCATAAAAATATATTATTCCAAGGATTGCAAGGATTATTGAAACAATGTTTATTGCCTTGCTTTTAAAAAGGTATGCTAAGGGTAAAATACTTATCATCCATAAAAACATTAAAGAAGCGCTGTTTGCATTAATATTATAAATTTGGCCAATGAGTGCATAGGTGCCCCCAATTAGAATAGATGAGAGAAAAATTAAGGCATTGCCCAATTTTGGAAAATTCTTTTTTTCGTATGCAAGTATGTATCCGCCAAAAAATGATACAATGGTGATGAGCGTCATCAGGGTTATTTTTAAGATGTTATTTGAATTTAATAATTCTAAAAGCCAATCATTTGCGCTGATAAAGGTGATAACCCCTGTACCTATTAAAATAACTGCTATTGTGTAGATTAAAATATTAATTTTTGTTTTTCTTAATTTTTCCTTTTCGGCTTTAATGTCTTGCTGCATTTGTGCTGCGGTTTTTTCATCTATCAGCCCTTCTTTCATCCATTGTTCAATTCTTTTTTCCATAAATTTTCCACCTTTTTTATGTGATTATATCATAATATAAGCCATGGGGCAGGAAAGGCCTGGTTTTGCAAGTTTAACCTTGCGGTAGGCAATTTTTTAAAATTTCTATTCCTTCATCAATTTCTTTTTTGTTTATAATCAACGGTGGAACAAACCGGATAACGTTTTTGCCTGCACCTATTATTAAAAGTCCTTTATCTAAGCATTTTTGAATGATGCTGTTTATTTCAAAATCAAATTCTACTCCTATCATAAGGCCTAATCCTCTGATATTCTTGATATTTGGGCAATTTATCTCTTTTAATTTTTTGATTAAATATTTTCCATTTTCTTTAACATTTTTTAATATATCTTTATTTTCTATTTCATCTAAAACTGCATTTGCGCAGGCACAGGCAATAGGGTTTCCGCCAAATGTGGATGCATGGTCTCCTTTGCTAAAACATTGTGCTATTTCTTCTTTTGCAAGGGCTGCTCCTATCGGCAGTCCGCCCCCAAGCCCTTTTGCAAGGGTTAAAATATCAGGCTCAATATCAAAATTTTCATAGCAAAAAAGCTTTCCACGCCTTCCTATGCCTGTTTGTACCTCGTCAAAAATTAAAAGAATATTGTTTCTTGTGCAAAGTTTTTTTAATTCTTCCATGAAGGTTTTATCTGCGGGCAAAAGGCCGCCTTCGCCCTGTACTGGTTCTATAAAAATTGCGCAAACATTTTCATCTATCAAATTTTTAATTGAATCGATATTATTAAATTCTGCATATAAAATATCATTCATCATTGGCCCAAAACCGTTTTGGTATTTGGCTTGGCCGGTTAATGTAACCGTTGCCATTGTTCTTCCATGGAAAGAATTTTTCATAGAAATTATTTTTGATGCGCCGTTTTTCTTTAAGTGTCCATATTTTCTTGCAAGCTTGAAAGCGGCTTCGTTTGCTTCTGCGCCTGAATTTGCAAAGAAAACCTTGTCAAAACAACTTTTTTCAACAAGTTTTTTTGCTAAAAGCGCCATAGGTTCTGTATAATAGAGGTTTGATACGTGTAAAAGCTTTTCTGTTTGTGTATTTATAGCATTTATTACAGCCTTATTGCCGTATCCAAGTGCATTTACCGCAATCCCTGCTGTAAAATCAAGGTATTTTTTTTCTTTTTCATCAAATAAATATACATCTTTTCCTTTAGTAAATATTGCCTGAAACCTTGAATATGTCTGCATTACATATTTATCTGCTATATCTTTTATGTTCATTATTCTTCCTCCATTAATGTTCCCACGCCATCTTTTGTGTAAATTTCTAAAAGTATTGAATGGCTTATGTTTCCGTTTATTATGTGTACTGATTTTACCCCGTTTTGCACAGCTTTTATACAGCAATTTGCCTTTGGAATCATCCCGCCCTTTATTTTGCCTTCTTTTATTAAATTTTGGGCAATTTTTGGACTAATCTTTGATATCAGACTGTTTTTGTCGTTTTCATCTTCCCTAATGCCATCTATATCTGTTAAAAATACAAGTTTTGCAGCTTTCAATTTAATTGCAATTTCAACCGCTGCAATATCTGCGTTTATATTATATGTGTTTCCTTCCTTGTCCCCGCCAACAGGCGATATAACAGGGATAAAGCCGTTTTGTGTAAGTGTATTTATAAGGATGGGGTTTATGTTTTTAATTTCACCCACCCGTCCTAAATCTGCTCCATCAGTAGGTTTTTTATGTGCTTCTATTAAAAGTCCGTCCTTTCCTGAAATTCCAACGGCCTTTGTATTGTGCTTTTGAAATTCTGAAACAAGATTTTTGTTTATCTGCCCGGATAGTACCATTTCAACGGTTTCCATTGTTTTTTCATCCGTCACCCTGATGCCGTTTATAAAATTTGGTTCTATATTGGATAATTTTAGCTGTTTATTTATTCCAGGGCCGCCGCCGTGTACTATGACAGGGTTTATGCCCACCATCTTCATAAAAGCTATGTCATTTATGACACTGCTTTTAATTTTTTCATCTTCCATTGCACTTCCGCCATATTTTATAACCACGGTTTTATTATTAAATTTATTTATGTATGGCATTGCTTCTACTAGTGTATCAGCCTTTTTTGCCGCTTTTTCTATATAATTTTGCATGGTTGTTTCCTTATTTTTTAGCTTCTGTATTCTGCGTTAATTTTTACGTAATCGTAGGTTAAATCGCTTCCCCAGCCTGTGATTTGGGCATTTCCATCTTTCAGATTTACAATTACTTTTATTTCATTTTCAGAAAGTATTTGCAATGCTAGATCCTCGTCAAATTCAACAGGGGTGCCGTTTTCAAAGAGCGTTATGTTTCCTTTTGCACTTATAAAGCTAATTTTTGCGTTATTAGGGTCAAAATCAAGACAGGTGGCGCCCATAGCAGATATTATTCTACCCCAGTTTGCATCTTTGCCAAAAAATGCAGTTTTCACAAGGTTTGAATTCAAAATTGCTTTGCATAAAATTTTGGCGTCTTCCTTACTTTTTGCCCCGTCAATAGTGCATTCTATCGTTTTTGTGGCGCCTTCGCCGTCTTTTACGATGCTTTTTGCAAGGTATATTAAAATGTATTGAAGTGCATTTTTAAATTTATGGTAATTAATGTCTTCCTTGTCTATGATTGGGTTTTGGGCGCATCCATTGGCTAAAATCACTGCCATATCATTTGTGCTTGTTTCGCCATCTACTGTTATCATATTGAAACTTTCTTCGATATTTGATTTAAAAGCCTTATCTAGTAAGGGTTTTGAGATATTTAAATCTGTTGTGATGAAATTTAGCATCGTTGCCATATTTGGGTGAATCATCCCTGAACCCTTTGCTATACCTGCAATTTTAACCGGTGTGCCTTCAATATCAATTTCAAGAGTTATTGTTTTTGTGAAAGTGTCTGTGGTTAAAATTGCCTCTGCGCAGGCATTTGCAGATTTTTTATCGTCTGATAACATTGGGACAGTTGCCTTTATACCTTCAATCATATTTTTCATCGGTAAGTACACACCGATAACGCCTGTAGATGTTGCAAGGATTGAATTTTGGTTAATATTCAGGCTTTGTGCTAGTGTTTGTGCAGTTTTTACGGCATCGTCATACCCTCTTTGCCCTGTGCAGGCGTTTGCATTACCGCTATTTATGACTATTGCCTGAATTTTTTCTTCATTTTTTATTAACTTTTCGCACCACAGCAATGGCGGGGCTTTCAGCTTATTTTTTGTAAAAACTGCGCTTGCATTTGCAGGAATTTTGGAAAAAATTATAGCCAAATCTTTTTTATATTTTTTTATTCCTATATGATTTCCTGCTGCCTGAAACCCTTTTGGGGCAGTTATTCCGCCTGTTATTATTTTAAAATCTTCCTTTATTATAGTATTCATTTTATCTCCTTTAACGTCTTGAAACCTTTTATAATACTGGTTTTGCCTTTTTAATAGCCTGCATTCCGCTTTGTGTTGGCGTTTTACGTATACGGGTTCTATTATGCAGGGAAAATTCCTGCATATTGTAGGCCCATTTTTTCATCTAAATCGAACATTAAATTCATATTTTGCACCGCCTGGCCTGCTGCACCTTTTACTAAATTATCAAGCGCGCCAAGGATTATCAGGCTATTTGTACGTTCATCAATTTGAAAACCTATGTCAATAAAATTTGTTCCTTTTGTCCATTTTGTCTCAGGAAAATTTCCTTTCTTCATCAGCCTTACAAAATATTCATTCCCAAAATGCTTATCATAAGCGGCTTTCACGTCGTTATAATTTACGCCTGGTTTTAATTTTGCATAGATTGCGGTTAAAATTCCTCTGTTCATAGGCACCAGGTGCGGGGTGAAAATCAGCTTTATATCTGTGTTTGCGGCAAATGATAATTCCTGCTCAATTTCTGATGTATGCCTGTGAGATGCTATTTTGTAGGCTTTCATATTCTCGTTTGTCTCACAGTATTGTGTAGCAAGGTTTTGCGCCCTTCCTGCGCCTGAAACTCCGGATTTTGCATCTATTATAATGGTTTCAAAATCAATCAGGGCTTCAGATACAGCTGGATAAAGCCCCAAAATGCTTGTGGTAGTGTAGCATCCGGGGTTTGCAACAAGTTTTGCATTTTTTATTTTTTCCCTGTGAATTTCGCAAAGTCCATAAACCGCTTCTTGCAAGAGTTCTGGCGCATGATGTTCGGTATTATACCAATGTTCATAGGTATTTTGGCTTTTTAATCTAAAGTCTGCACCTAAATCTATCACTTTACAGTTTTTCAAAACGGCGGAAGTGACTTCACTGCTTGCAATTCCGTGGGGCAGTGCTAAAAATATCACGTCAACTTTTTTTGAAATTTCATACAAATTTTCTGCCGTCAAAACCTTGTCTGATATGTGTGTGAAGTTGTTATATATGTCTGAAAAACACTGATTTTGATAACTTTTGGATGTTGCAATTTCTATATGTGCCTTGGGATGTGCGTATAGCAACCTTGCGAGCTCTTCGCCTGCGTATCCTGTCATTCCTATTATCGCTGTTTTAATTGATTTCATTATCTTTTATCCATTTCTCGTTTATTGTAATTATTGATTTTACTGCCTGTGGAGCACATCCGCCCAAAGAATTTTTAGAATATATAGAAGTTGTGGGCGTTATTTTGGTGTATATGTCATCTTCAAATCCTTCAAATTCTTGCTTGTAGCGTTCTATAGGCAGTTCATTCAGTGTCAAACCATTTTGTTCGCAGTGTTTTACTAGGTTTCCACATATTTGATGAGCTTCTCTAAAGGCCAGACCCTTTTCTACCAGGTAATCTGCTACATCTGTTGCGTTTAAAAAACCACCATACACAGCTTTTAACATATTTTCTTTATTTATTTTCATACTCAAAAGCAGCGGAGGTAATATTTCAAGGCATCCTTTTACCGTTGAAACACCTATAAACAGGGGTTCTTTATCTTCCTGCATGTCCTTATTATAGGCAAGGGGTAAGCTTTTCATTGTTGTAAGGATGGAAACAAGTGCTCCGTAGACTTTTCCGGTCTTTCCTCTAATTAGTTCCAAAATATCCGGATTTTTCTTTTGAGGCATAATTGAACTTCCTGTCGAAAATTCATCATCAAGTTCTATAAATTTAAATTCAAAGCTTGCCCATAAAATTATCTCTTCTGAAAACCTGGAAAGGTGCATTATTACTAGCGATAACGCGGACAAAGTTTCAATTATAAAGTCTCTGTCCGAAACACAATCCATAGAATTCAGGCCGACTTGCGCAAAATCCAACAGCTGTGCAGTTTTTTCTCTATTAATTTTATGAGGAGTTCCAGCTAAAGCACAAGAGCCGAGTGGGAGTATTGAAACCCTTTTGTTGCAATCATTTAGCCTGTCAAAGTCCCTTTTGAACATTTCGACATAGGCACCAAGATGATAGGCAAAAGTTACTGCCTGCGCTCTTTGCAGATGTGTGTATCCGGGCATAATTGTTTCTGTATGCTCTTTTTGCAGGTGTAATAAAGTTGAAATCAATGTTATTATTTGTTTTTGGATGTTTTTAATTTCATCTTTCAAATATAGCCTGATATCCAGGGCTACCTGGTCGTTTCTGCTCCTTGCGGTGTGCAGTTTTTTGCCGTTTTCGCCGATTTTTTCTATCAAAAGTTTTTCAATATTTGTGTGGATGTCTTCAAATTCAAAATTAAATTGAATTTTACCTTCCTCAAATTCGTTTTTGATAGCTTTTAGTGCATCTACAATACTTTGCGCCTCATCATCTGTTATAATCCCTTGTACGCCAAGCATTTTAGCGTGTGCAATACTACCTTCAATATCGTATTTATAGAGTTTACAATCGATTGAAAGAGATGAATTAAAACTATGAACCATTTTATTTTGTGCTTTATTAAACCTGGAACCCCATAACTGCTGCATTTTTTGCCCTTTCTATAAAATTTCGCTATTCATTTTTTTAACAAGTGCATTAACCTTTAATGGCAGGCCAAAGAGGTTTATGAAGCCTTCTGCATCTTTGTGATTGTAGAGTTCCCCGGTTGTAAAACTTGCAAGGCTCTCATTATATAGGGAATATGGCGATTTTGTTCCTGCCGGGATTATATTACCTTTGTAAAGTTTTAATTTTACAGTGCCTGTAACTGTTTTTTGAGTACTTTTAATGAAGGCTAAAAGTGCTTCAAACAGTGGTGTGAACCATTCTCCAGAGTATATTAATTCAGCAAATTTATTTGAAACAATACTTTTAAAAGATTGAGTTTGTTTATCCAGGCATAGGTATTCTAGTTCCTTATGTGCAGCGTAAAGTATTGTGCCGCCCGGGGTTTCATATACTCCTCTTGATTTCATACCGACAACTCTGTTTTCTACTAAATCTATTATGCCTATTGCGTTTTTGCCCCCTATTTTATTTAATGTTTTTACAATTTCAGCCGGACTCATTTTTTTACCATCTATTGAAACTGCACATCCCTTCTCAAAGCCTATTTCAATGTATGTGGCCTCATCAGGTGCATTTTCCGGGGTTATAGAAAGGTGCAAAAGCTTATTGTAATTGGGTTCTACGCTAGGGTCCTCAAGCTCTAAACCTTCGTGGCTAAGGTGCCAAAGGTTTTTATCCCTTGAATAGCTGTCATCTTTTTTCATAGGCACTTCTATTCCTCTTTTTTCAAGGTATTCAATTTCATCTTCCCTTGATTGAATATCCCAAATCCGCCAAGGGGCAATGATTTCAAGCTCCGGTGCTAGTGCTTTTATGCCAAGTTCAAACCTTACCTGGTCATTTCCTTTGCCTGTGGCGCCATGGCAGATTGCTTTTGCACCTTCCTTTTTTGCAATTTCAACCAATTTTTTTGTGATTATTGGCCTTGCAATGCTTGTGCCAAGCAGGTATTTACCTTCATAAACCGCATTTGCCATTATTGCTGGGTATGCATATTCTTTTATAAACTCTTCCTCGCAATTTATAAGATAATACTTGCTTGCTCCCGTTTTTAGGGCTTTTTCTTCAAGACCTTCTGTTTCTGTACCTTGGCCTACATCTATGCAGGCTGCAATCACTTCATAATTGTAATTTTCCTTTAACCATGGGATGATAACCGTTGTATCGAGGCCACCTGAATATGCTAAAATAACTTTTTCTTTCATAATTTTTCTCCTTTATATTTCTTAATATTTTTGACTTACATTATGCTTGCAAGAATTGCCATCTGTGCATACATTCTGTTTTGCGCCTGGTTAAAAATGTGCTGTGCATTTTGTTCAAAGCTGGCCACTGTTATTTCTTCGCCTTTGTGTGCTGGCAGGCAATGCAGTATTATATGGCCTTTTGCAGCTTCTTTTGTTAATTTATCGTTTATTTGATAACTTTGAAAAATTTGCTTTCTTTCGTTTGTTTCTGCCTCTTGTCCCATACTTGTCCAAACATCGCCATAGATTATATCTGCATCCTCTACTGCATCTATTGGGTCTTGCAGGATATGTATTGTACTTTTTGTTTTTTGGGCAATTTCTTTTGCAATTTTTATCTGATTTTCGTTTGGTCTATAGCCATTTGGTGTACCTGTTGAAATATCCATTCCCACAAGTGCGCAGCCTATTAAAAGGCTGTTTGTTACATTATTTCCATCGCCTACATAGGCAAGTTTTAATCCTTTTAATTTGCCAAATTTTTCTTTTACTGTCATTAAATCTGCCATAATCTGACATGGATGCGAAAGATCCGTAAGAGCATTTATTACTGGAATATCAGAAAATTTTGCAAATAATTCTACATCGCTATGGTTAAATGTTCTTATTGTGATGCCATCCACATATTTTGATATTACCCTTGATGTATCTTCGATGCTTTCTCTTTTACCTAGAATAATTTCGTCTTGTTTTATAACAAAAGATGAAGCACCAAGCTTTTTTGCGCCTATTTCAAAGCTTAATCTTGTTCTAAGGCTTGGTTTTGCAAAATACATTACAAGATTTTTTCCTTTTAAAATGTTTAAATTTTTGTTGTTTTTAGTCTTTTTTTTAAGTTCAATACCTAGATTTATCAATTCTTCAATTTCGTTTGAGGTAAAATCTTCCAGGTTAATAAAATGTTTTCCTTTCAAGTGTTTTAATGACATTGTTTTCTCCTTTATCTAGTAAATTTTCTTGCTGGCTAGTTTTGTTTTTGTGCTCTTTAATATAAAATTTGTATGCGAAATTTATGCAAATTAAGAGCTGTAGTATACTAAAAGCCTTGTATACCAAAATGCAGTATGGCAGGGCTTAAAATTTATACAAAGACAAATTAAATATGCAAAAATGCACCCGTTTTTTGGCCAAATGGCTTTAGGGTGCTTTTTTAAAAATTTATGTTAAACTTTAAAATATTTTACACACCAAAACCGGCCAAAATACGGCCCAAGCGTCGGTTTTGACGGCGCAATTGGTGTTTATTTAAATTTAAAGTTATCGTTTCCATAAATTTGAGTATACACTATTTTAAAATTTTTGCAAGTGTTTTTAGTACAATTTTTCTTGGGCGCGAATTTTTTACTTGTGTGAATTAACTGAAAAACTTGCTTTTAGTGTGTTTTAATGATATAAAGATGTGGAGTTTTAATATTGGTAGTGGGATTTTAAGAAGGATTTTAGATGAAAATTTTAGATTTTATAAAAGAACATGTTAGTTTTAAATTTCATTTTGTAAGTGTTTTAGCGCTTGTTATTCTTCTTTTGATACCTGCTATGCTGGCCTTTTTGCCGCAGGACTGGGGCTTTGAAAACGGTTTATTGGAAGATTTTCAAATGCTTGTTTTATTTTGGATATTAGCTATGTGTGTTTATGCAAAAAATAATAAAAGAATTTTTAAGTATGCAGCATTTGCACTTTTAATTATAATTTTAAGAGAGATAAACCTTGGCAGGACAATACTTTTCCCTATTCCTGGTGAAGTTGGTAAATTTTACCCTTGGAGCTATGTAAATGAGCAAATGGGCTTTCCAATAGGTAAATGCGTACATTTTGTGTATGGTGCATATATTGCACTTATTGCAATTTTATTTATCATAAAAGGAATTTTCAAAGATGGGTTTAATTTAGTTTTTAAAACAAAACTACCATTTTGGAATTTAATTTTTATGGGCATAGCGTCTTTTTGCGGAGCTATAGCTGAAAAGGCTACAAATAATAATTTCATATTTGAAGAGGGATTTGAATTATTGTTTTATGTGGCGCTTGCTGGTGTAATTTATCTTTATACAATGGATGACAGGTATAAAATAGAAGAAAAAGCAGAATAGATTATCTAATTTGATTTTTGTCTTTTGTTTGCAACAATGTTTTTTAGGGTAATTTTTTCTTCTGTTTTACTTTGGTTTTGGATTTTTAGTGCGTAATCTTCTATTTTTTTAATGAAATGTGCAGGATTTCCAGCCCAAACTTCACCCGGCGGGACATTTTTTGTAACAACAGAACCCGCACCTATTACTGAATTATTGCCAATTGTGACATTTGGCATTATGATTGATTTGCAGCCTATGAAACAATTGTTTCCAATTTTAATTTTTCCAAATGTTGAAATTTCTACATCTTTAATTAAATCTTTGCAGGCAAAATGACCGCCATCATGGGTTAAAAATGTTACATCAAAGGATATTTTGGTATTGTCGCCAATTTCAATTAAATATGGTTCTGAACCAAAATTTGGCCAAAGATATGGAAAATTATGAATTGTAATTATACTAACATTTTTACCTAATTTTACCCCTAAAGATTTTGCATATTCTATGGGGTTTTTAGGTTGATTTTTAAATAACTTAGAGAATATTTTCATTAGGCTGCTCTTTTCTTTTGCATTGATGATATTGAGTTAAAATTAAGCAGCCATTTGCGAGCTATATTTACTCTCTCTCTCTCTCTCGGTTGCGCTGTTTGTATATACTGTGTTTAAGCTTTCAAAAGTATATGATTCCATAAATTCCCAGGGAAATTTCAGTACTTCTTTTTTATGTCCTAATTTGGTATACAGTGTTTTTGTAACGCGTCAGGAGGTTTGAGAAAAAAGTTGCAGGGAGTTTGAGAATTTTTTCAATTTCAAATTATTTATTTGCCTGGTTAGTATATATTTTGTATATCAAATTATTTTTTAATTAAAGTTTGAAGTTTTTTTGAAAATAAAAGGCAAAAACCTTTATTTGGCTTTTGCCTAAACATCAACACAAAAAAACTAATAATTCTTAATTAAAAGTTCCTTGTATTCTCTGCCTTTCGGGCAACAACCATTTATTCCCTTAAGCCTTGAAACCTCAATAATATAAAAGCCCTTATAAAGCTTTCTGATTGATTCTGAATCATCATAAGATAACAAGAATTTTCCTTTAATATTCTTTAGTGTTTCAGCCAGTTTTTCATGTTCAAAGTCCTTTGTAGAGCAAACCTCGTAACCTTCGCCCTTTGAATATGGTGGGTCAAGATAAAAGAAATTTTGTCCGTTATCATAGGTTTGAATTAAATCAAGAGCATTCTTATTCTCTATATTAACCTTATCAAGCCTTTTTGAAATCTCCATAACTCTCTCTATTATGCCCCCTGCAGATTTAACTCTGACAGCATATGTTGTTCCTTTTGCACCAAAAGAATAATTAATAACATACAAAAACTGTGCAGCTTTTTGAATATCCGTAATGCCATCAAAGTTAAGCTGTTGTTCAAATTGTGTTCTGCTTGATAACATATAGCACATTTGACGTGCTAATTCACACGGATGATACTTAACGACGTTGAAAAGGTTTACAAGCCTGTTATCAAGGTCGTTATAGATTTCTAATTCCGCCCATCGTTCTTTATAAAATAATACCCAGCCCCCGCCACCAAAGGGTTCAATATATCCTTCAATATCTTTAGGGATTAATTCAGCGATTTTCTTTCTTAAAAGACGTTTCCCGCCAATCCAAGAAATTAAATATTTATATTTATTCATAATTCAGCTACCTTTCTTAATTTTTGATATGATTTTTATGTGGGGAGCGGATTTTGGCGGGGCGTGGCAGGCGAAGCCGAACGCTATCTGTGAACAGCCTGTTGAAGGCTGTGAACCCGCAATAATCCAAGACGGCTATGGTACTATAGCTATTCCCATAGTAGTTGCCGCTGTTATGGGAACTTGGGGCGAAAGCCCCTTGCCTGCTTCACTTTTAAGTATCAATGAATGCAAATACAGCACA
Source organism: Candidatus Gastranaerophilales bacterium (assembly GCA_910587815.1). GTDB lineage: Bacteria > Cyanobacteriota > Vampirovibrionia > Gastranaerophilales > Gastranaerophilaceae > MGBC122484. The sequence goes on from CAJUNK010000013.1 coordinate 15,485, forward strand.
GTATATATATTCAATTTTCAATGTTCAATAAAAAGTAATTTAAACCCGCATTAATTGATGTTTAAAACCCTGTTAATACGGGTTTGATTATTAAATTGTTAAATATCAAATATGATAAATGTCAATATGCAATGAATTATCGTTTAGCTGATATCAAACATTCAGTGAAGAATATGAGTATAATTCCATTTATACCTCCAATACAAAGTGCAATATTTGATTGGGTAAAACAAAATACAAATATTGCAATTATGCAGAATAGAAAATTAATGGAATAACATATCCAAAAACTTTTATTCATTCCTTTTCACCTATAACCTTTCTAAATACCACTGCACCTTCCCTCGGATATAATCCCCCACTCCATGGGCTGCAAGGTTTGGTTCATATGGAATAAAATTAATATCAGGCTTTCCTTTTGATTCTGTCTTTGGATTTTGTATACCAAATTCATAATGAGTTAATACAGTTATTGGAGATATTACTATTGCATATTTTTTACATAGTTCAGCACATAGTTTAAACATTTTTTCAAACTGAATCTTTTGTAATGGGTATTTACCTTGATTGGATGGAGATTTAAAACCTGCATTACCACATAAGGCTATACCTATACTTCCTGTATTACCTCCTCCTGTATGTGCTGCATATTTACCATCATAACAGTTTAGATTATCTTCGGGTTTACAGATTCCATTTTTGACATTAGCTGCTCTGTGCTGCTTATCATACTCTATCAGATAGTGATAATGTGCTTTTTCACCTTCATTTGGGGTGTATGTGCCAGCCGTCCAATGCAGTATTATTCTTTTCATTTTTCTTAAAGTCCTTTCTGTGCTTTTATCCAATGTTTGGCATTACATAATTTTTATTTATTCTGTAATCAGCACATTTTTCTATGGCTTTTTCAATAAGCCCATCTGCAAGCTTTATAAGGCTTTCGCGAAAGAATGGAATCAATGGTTTTAGATAAATTGGAAGCTTTGATAGTAAAAAATCTATAGCCATTTCCTTTTTTACGGCGCCTGTACCCTCACCTAATAAATCTTCAGCATACCTTATTGCTTTCTGTACTAAGTTTTTAAAACATTGATTTGCTTTTTTGATAATAATTTCTTTAAATTTCATACTTCTTAAATCCTTTCTATTTTTATATTAAAATTAAGTTATGTTGGAAGTTTTTAAATACGGCAAAAAAGTTGATATACCTTGTTTTATATGTGATGCACCCGCTAATTTTGATATTCATATAACATCGCATAATGGCGCGTTTACAAACATTAATATTTGTGGAGAATGCCTTAAAAAGCTAAAACAAGAATTTGAAAACTTTGAAATCCCGGCAAAGATTAAACTTTAAAACAGTATTTCATCATCAATTAATACCTGTAATTCTTCTCTTAAAACCGCGGCTTTGTTTTCATAATCCATCAGTTTTTCGATATCTTCGGGGTTTGGCGGCTCTTCATTTAAAATGCAAAGAGAAATTGCTCTTGAACTTCTTTGGCTTTGTTTATCTATCTCATCAAGCTGTACTCTAATTTCAGCTATTCTTGCTTCTCTTCTTTTCTGCTCTTTTTCGTCTTCTGTTTTCATAGGGCATTTATCTGTCAGATACCAATTGCCATCTATATCAGATTGTTTAACATCTACTTTCTTCATCCTCTTTGACATATAGAATCTTTTATTATTTCCCATACTAACCCCATGGCATAATCCTGTATCTTTATCTATTGTTTGAACGTATTTAAGCATAATTATTAATTAATCCTTTCTAATTCCTGCTTAGTTTTTCTTTTACTATTCCTGCTTTTATTTTTATTACTGTTTCTATTTATCTCTAATGCTCTAGTGTTATTGCTCCCTTTTATTTATTCTTTTCTTTCTTCACTCACCCTCCCCATCAACGGATAACACACTTCACTTACACTTGAACAATCATAGGTTATCTTTATTGCTTCATTAGGTTTAATATAAATTGGTGTATGTCCTTTTTCTCCATAGTTAGTTCCAATATTAAAAACCAATTCATTATTGATAAATACATTACATCCTTTTGAGCCACTCTGTACTAAATTCCAAACAGGTGACACATACATTAGATAATAATCATCCGATATGAATTCTAATCCTTTATCTATCCCTGCACTGTAATCTGGCATCAACCAGTTTATTATCCTTTCCTTATCATCCTTAATTAAAGAATTATCCTTAATATCAGATAGTTCCTTGTCAAGAACAGTGTAGTTATATGGATTAGTATATGGGTTTTTATTTGTTGATGTATTTGTTGTTGTATTTGATATTTCATTATTAACTTCATTATTTATTTCATTGCTCATTATTACCCACCTCACTATCTAATGTTTTTAACTCCTCCCTTAATCCTTTGGCTTTATTATTGTAATATTCAAGCCAGCTTTCATTTGTTGTTTTATCCTTAATTTCAGGCTCAGTAATGGCTCTAATCTTTTGTTTGTCTATTGTTTCAAGTTCAAGCTTAATTTCAGCTATTCTTTGCTGGTTTTGGGTTTCAAGCTTCTCTTGTTCAATTTCAGCCTTGCTTTTTTTCAAAACTTTTCCATTCCCGATTTTAAAATTAGATGGATTTTGCTTTATTAATTCTGCAAGTTCATTTGGAACAACAAAACCATCCTGAATTTTACCGATTTTTTTAATATCTCGGATATTAAAATCTGTGGTTAGAAGCTTAAAGTCTTTACGATAATCAGGTTCTATTTTCCATTTATTGTTTTTAATATCAAAAATGAGAACCTCGTTTTCCTTTATTTTAGGTGGTTCAACGATTGTTGCATTGGCTGGGATTAACGGAACAAATCTGCCCTTAAGTTTTGTTTCTTCGGGGTTGCATTCTGCCATTGTTGAATATGTAAATTCTTTTGTATCTTTATCAAAATGATATATGCGCATATTCTTTAATTCTCCTTATTTGTTATTTATTTTTATTATTTACTTATACCTAGTTTTAACCCTCACCTTTATTGAAGGGGGTTGAACGGTTGAAGAATTGTCATAGATTGGGTTACAGTTACTTGCATCAAAATATGCCCTGTAACATGCACCCCCGCCTCCTGAAACATTTGCATGGCTGCCATCCAATGTTTTTAGAAAGGCACCGGTTAAATAATCAGCCCTTGAACCATAAGTTTGGTTAAGCGTACCTGTAATATTTGGCAACCCTGCCTCAATATATCCAAAATCAGATGCACCCCATATTGTTTTATTTCTAAAATCAGGCAATACAAAATCATCAGAATTTTCAGGGGTTCCATAGGTATCACCATAAACTTCATATAATGTTGAGTATGTAGTTTTAGATATTTGCGCCCCTTCAAGCCATATTTCATTATCATTTAGGGTGTTTGACAAAGTAATAATTGGCATACCTATTTCAAACCCTACATCTGGTGAACTGCTTTGGGATAAATTATACGAATTTGTCACTAATTTACCCCCCCCGATTGGTGCGGTTTCAGAATTTTCATCTCCTTCGGCGAGTGTGGCAGACACAGTATAAACCCCTGCCTCTACCTCATCTGTTATTTGCCAAGCTAAACCTGGGTCATCTTCTAATGTTGCACCATATTCTTCTAAACAATAAGTACAATATGGTGCAACAGATAAATCTTGCCATAAATCATATAGGTTAGGGTCTTTAGGCGGGTTCTTCTGTCTGTAAGTTTTACCACCCTCAACATCAAAGAATACAATTTCACCATTTCTGTTTGCAACCCTTAAACTATATTCCCCAGGTTCATAATCAGTTACATCCAATGTTAAATCTTCTGTGATTGTAACAGTTTTCCCGTTTCCATCTGTATATATGGCAGGTGCTTTCAGGGTGATTATTCTTTTTGAAATTGTTACAGGTTCTTCATCTTCAGCTCCTGGGGAACTATCGTTCCACGCCGCCTGCGTAGTGCTTGTGCCATCCTCATCGGATGTCACCGCACCGGCTCCGCTTTCTTCAGACGGCACAGTTTCCGTCACTGTACTTAATTGAAGCAGTGCTGCATTCCCGTTTTCATCCACTGCACCGGAATTAAAGCAAAAGGGAACAAAGGTTGATGGTAAATGTTCTAACGGCACCTTAGCTTCATCATCCAAAGGCGCATATCCGCCTGCCTTGCCTTTTTCTTCAAGTAGCTGATACTCTTCCAATACCTGCCTTGTAACCAAATTGCCTGAATCATCAATTATAATTGTGTTTATAATCATATCAGACAATTCAATTTGAATTTCAATATTCAAAGTTTTATTGCTTGAGCTATCCGCCTTGGTTTTGAAGGTTTCAGGATACTTTGCAACCGCCCAAAGTTTACCTTCAGGACTGAAAAGCCCTACTTCCCTTATAGTGTAATCCCCTTCGCTTGGCGGAATTTGAAAACAAAAATATAAGTAACCTGAAGCATTACCCTTTGGCGGTTTTTTACCTTGTGCAAAGATATTACCTTCGTATTTCTGGTTTTTTAAAGCGGTCTGGGTTTTTTCGGGCTCATAATAATTGCCGTTACTATCGCCCACCGCCATTTTAGCAGGTTCAAAACTCCGGTTATTTGCAACGCAATCTAAGACTTCAATCATACCTTCTGTGGTTAATACTGCATAAAATTGTTCTGTCATATTTGCACTTCCTTTGTCTTTATAACAGTGGTTTCAAGGGTTGAAACCCTTGCACCGATATAAACTTTTGCCTTTGAACATAAAAAATAATTAATTACATCTAAAATCCTGGTTAAAGGCTTATAATTGTTAATCATTTCTTTAATTTCAGCCTCAAAGTTATCATCTAACCCCCGATCATAAATATTTAGAAATTCCACCCTAAAATGCCCGATACGTCCGTCATATTCGTCCCATTCTTTGATATCAGCTTCAATGTTTAAAGTCTGCAAAGCTTTTTTAAGTGCCGGGATACTGCCTTTTTCTGCGTGCAGCTGAGGTGAATTTTTGATTAAATTTTGTTTTTGTTCCTTTGTTTTTGCTAAATTCCATCCTTCATATCCCATAATATGGTTTTCCTTGCCCAAAATTGGAAGCAAGGTTTCGTTGACATTTTCAACCGGGCAAAGTAAAAGTTTTTTAAGGTCAATTTTAAAAGCCTCTTTCATACAACTTTCAAGAGCTAAATTATGCTTATCCTGCAACACTTGAGGCAGCAATGAATTATTACTCATCTGTCACCCTTTCATAAGTTATATTGCCGATTGTACCCTTATATGCCGTATCAATTTTAGCCAGCATGTTTGAAGTCGGCTTTGTAACTTTAAAATCAAAAACGCCGTCAATAGAATTTATGTAAGACACTATATGATTTTTAACAACGGATTTTTTTAAAAACAGATTAACACCGCTTAAATACTTATTTAAAAGCTCATTAACATTCTTTTTAACAGTTTCTTCATCCGCATTTTTTCTAAGATAAACTTTGCCGTTTATTGCAAATTCTTCAATCTTTGCAAACTGTGGCAATGGGTAATCACAAAGCGGCTTAACGGGTTTTAAGGCATCTGAAACTTTATCCAAAAGCCCTTCAACTTCTGTGCCATCTTGCGTTAAAATATGCAAAAATGTTCTATATGGGTGCGGCACGGTGACTTTAATCTTTGAACCCGCTTCAAGCGCCTGATTTAAAGTGATTTCAACCTCACCCTCTTTATAATTGCAAACGATATTAAAGAGAGCCGTTGTTATTTCATTCGTTGTCATAACGGTTTCAGTTTCACCGATTTTAATTTTTATATCATCTTCAGGCACTTCGCACTGCACATCTTTAATTAAAGAATCAACAGATTTTGTGAAATAAATATATGCAAGCTCAGGACCCGCAACGGAAAACCCTTCAGGGGATAATAAAATCCTTTGAATATAGTCTTTATCTTCCTCGTCTTCAAGGCGCGGACAGTTTTTTTGATTGCCTAAAAAGTCTAGAATTGGTGCCCTTGAGTGTTCTACAAGGTTAAGTTTACAAGCATCATTAACTTGGGCTTTAACAAGGTTTGCATAATAAACCATTAACTCAATTAAAATCCTTGTATCATGGGCAATCTGCACCTTTGTATCGGTGTCTTTTTCAAACTTTTCAATTAAATGTGCCTCATCTGCTTTTGGGTCAATTTTTATAAATTCAAGGGCTGCGTGAGCCGGTGTGAAAGGGGAAGGTGTTGAGCCTTGCCCTGAAACACTACGTTCTGACATCATTATACGTAAACCTCCACAAAATCACTGTTTTCATCTTCTTTGCAGGTAAAATAAATTGTCATTTTTATTTGTCCATCTTCTGTGAAATCACCAACAACCTCGGAAATTTCGCATCTTGGCTCTTGAAGCGAAATTTCCCGTGTGTAAACTCCTATTAGATAATCAATTGCAAGGGGAGATTTTTCACCAACAGCTGGAAATAAATCACATCCAAATTCGGGCATGAAAGGGACAGAACCCTTTTGAGTTGATGCAATGGTTTTAACACATTGTTTAACATCTTCTTTGCCCGAAACGGTTTCAGTGAGCGAATTTCTTTTGTGTTGATAACTTTCCATATTCCTATTATTTAATTTTCAAAATTTTATTTCATATAAGGAACTTATTAAGTTTCTATTAAACTGTGGCTGTTGGAGCTCCTGTATTAGAGCCGTTGTTTCCATTTGTATGAGCGTGGCTATTTGAATGCTGCCGCACTGAATCAAGCGTGCCTCTTGAATCCTGCACTTCGCCGCCTGCTATAATGTTTTTACTTACATAAAGGTTTTCAACCTCTAAATTGAAGCTTTTAGAGCCTTCTGTGTGAGAAAAATAAGAACCGTCACCAAATTGAATAAAACTATCCCCCAAATCTTCAGGAGGCAGGTCAATTTCATTGTATATGCCGCCCAAAACAACCCCGTCACACAAATCGTCTGTTAAAATAACAGCAACAAGCTGTCCTGCTTCAGGCATTATTTTCGATTTTTTTGTTACGGTAAATTTCTGCGGCACTTTAACCCACAAGTCTTCTAATCCCCAGGCTTCAAAATGAACCTTTGCTTCCAAGCCTTTTATCTCTTTTATTGTACCGAATTCAAGCATTTTGATATCTCTCCTTCCTGCCTTAATTTTGCCGTTTCATCAATTTTTAAAGTTTGTGATTTAATATGGTATTTGCCTTCGTGCTTGCCAATTCCGGTCAAATCAAAGTTTACACCTGCCATAAAAAGCTTATTTGGCTTAGATAGTTGAATCCTTCCTGTGACCTCCCTTGCGGAATTTTTTAGGGCAGATTGTGCCACGATTTTTGCTTCAGATAATGAAGAACACCTTTTGTAAACGGTTAAAGTGTCTGTTATTTCAGTATTTCCGACTGCTGTATAAGTTTTTACCGTCTTAGATTTTAAATCCAGGTATTGCACTTTTGCTTTACCATAAATCTTTGTTACAGTATCATTCAGACTAAGGCTTTCAACATCTGAAGATTTTGATAAAGTAAATAACGGTTCCCCGGATTCAAGCTCTGCAAGCGAAGTAAAAGTTAAATATCCGTCTTTTATATTAAAAATATACCCATAAAGCTTTGATATACGTTTCAAAAAAGCAATATCCGATTCATTTTTTTGAACAATTACACCTATTTTTACATTTCCAGTGTTGCCCAAAACCTTAAACCCGTACTGTTTTCCTATTATTTCAGCAATTTTGTTTAAGGTATATCCGCTCCAATTTTTTATTTTTTGCGTTCGAACAGAAAAGTTTGTTGAGGTTGCAAGTGCTTTGATTTCAATAGTGTCGCCCGATAAACCCCAGTTAAAACTATTTTCATCAATTGTAAAAGCTCCGGGTTCAAAAACATCTTCACCGTATTGAATTGTAACACTTAATTTGTCACCTTTATTTGGATACCAAAGGTCTGAAAAATATCCGTCATTGTTGTTTAAAGTGAGCGTAAGTTCATCTGATTGTTCATCTTCAAATTCATTAAAGGTTAATTCCCTTAAATACTTTGAAAAATCCTTACTTGCATCTTTTCCGTTACAAAGAAGCGTTACAACAGGCTTTCGTGTTTTATTTGTTGAATTTACTGTTTCCATACAGGAAGCCTCGTTTTATCATTATTTGCTTTCATTTCAGGAACAGGGATTTTTAAAGTTATACCTTCAGGTAAAACAGGGCTTACTTTAACGTGCGGGTTTGCCTCAATTATGGGTAAAATATTATAAGTAGAGCCGAATTTATAAGCTATTGTGTCCCATCTTTCATTTTGCCCGGTTGTGTATAAAATATAAGACATGATTTTAGAACCCTCCTCGCAATGAGCCATCAAGCATTAATTCAGGGATTGCTCTGATGCTTTGAGCTACATTTAAAGCTTCAGCAGGGCTTAAGTTATCATTATTTTTAACAGCATCTGCATAAGCGCCCACCGTATTATATAAATCCCCGACATTAACTCCGGTTAAATCTGTCGCAACAGAGTTTGAAACTGTCCTTACAAGCTCTTTTCCCATATCTGTTAAAGATGTATTTAAAAGAGCAGTATTAACATTTTCTTTAAACGATTCCACAGCTGAAACCCTTGCTTTTGCGGCAAGTTCTTTAATTTTGGGGTGTTTTTCACTCACCGCCTTTGTTTCATCAATCATAGAGCCTTTGCCTTCGGCTTTAAAATCAGGGTCGGGCGGCACTTCAAGCAGATTAAAATTAACCTCTGCATAAATAATCGTGCCTTTAAGAGCTTTGGTTAAAGTTTTCTCAACAGAATTTATTACAAACTGCCCCATATATTGTTTTTGGTATACCCAGTCGATTTTATCCCCATTTAAGGCGCATTTTTTAATTGTTTCAATTACTTTTTTAGGGTTACAAAAAGAAAAATGCAAAGGCAGAAAAACAGCATATTCGAGCAAATTTTCATTACCCCTTTGAAGAGCTGGCTTTGAATTTATACAGGGCATTTGATTATAGGTATATTCTTTTTTAGTTGACGGAGCTTCAATCATATTAAGGATTTTAAGCATATTCCATTTTTCAAACATTAGTAAACCCTTGCCTCTCTGCGTCTTAAAATATCAAGTATAATTTTTACAAGCTCATCCTTATATTTATATAGAAGTGCCAGGAACTCTTGTTTTGATGAGTTTGAAACATTGCTTCCCCAATGGATTGTGGGGTGAAAATCGATTTTGATGCTTTCGCTTGAATTATTGTTTATATTGCCTCTTCTCCAGCGGTTAGCTTCAGGCGCCGTTAAGACAGATTCACCTTTGTGAAGTTCCGCCTTGTATCCGTCAAACGGCACATAATCAAGGCCGTTAGCGTGGCTTCCGTCCACTTGTGATGCTCTGTCTTTTTTAATGTTTTTATTAATCTCTTCCGCTTTTTTGCTTTGTTCATCACCCCATTCTTTGAGTTTTCCGCCAATGCCTCTTAATCCGCCTGCTTTATTAATTAATTTACCAATCCATCCCCATAAAGTTTGAATGGCCTTAACTGCAAGGCCTATAGGGGTTGTCCAGGCTAAAATTTTAGCAGCAAACAAAACAGCAGGTTTTATAAAGTTCCAAACGGCACCGGCGCCGGTTAAAAAGCCCTGCCATAAGACAGCAAGCCAAGCTCCGCCGGCTTTAACAACTGCCCACGTTCCCTGGCAAATATTTCTAAAGCCTTCAAATTTTTTATAACAATAAATAGTGCCCGCAGCAAGCAAGGCTATTCCTGCAACAACACCCATAATGGGCAATAGCGCAGGGTTTGCCCAGGTTACAATAGAAAAGCCGCGCATAACCTTTCTAAGTAAAATTACATTTCTTATAATGCCACCAACAGCCATTAATGCTGTGCCGCCAAAAAGACTTACAACACCAATTCCAGCTGCCGCAATTGAAACAAAACTTGTAAGCCCTGGTGGCATTTTGTCAATAATGCTAGATACTGTTTGGAATGTACTGCCTGCGGCCTTTATGACAGGCAAAAGTGCTGTACCAAATTTAATACTTAAAGCCTGGGCATTATTTTTCATAATCGCCATTTGATTATTAAGCCCGTCAGTTTGTTTTCTGTAGGCTTCTGATAGTGAATCTCCGCCATTTCTCATATCATTTAGGGTCTGAAGATAGGTTGCATTATTTGCCCCTGTTAAAGAAAGAATAGCATTATATCCCTCAACGGAACCGACCAGCTGAATCAATTTTGATTGGTTGCCATTAACACCTTTGTAGATTTTATCAAAGGCGTTTACAACCCCACCAGATTTTTGAATTAAATCAGGAAAATTTTTAGCACCAAGCTTTGTAAATATTTCCATCTGTTCTTTTGAGCCACGGGACAAACCTGCAATGGCAGCCTTCATTTGTGTGTGGGCAATATTTGCTTTTAGGCCGGAAGTTGTCATAGCGGCTATAGAAGCTGAATATTCATCCAGCTGAATTCCTGCGGCTGATACAACGCCTGCAACAGAACCAAAGCCTTGGGCAAATTCTGATATGTTTGTTTTGCCGTATTTTACAACCTTAAAAAACATATCGTAAATACCGTCTGCTTCTTTGCCTTTAAGATTAAAGGCATTTATAGCAGATGTTGCAATGTCAACGGCTTCCGCTGTGGTTGAAAGCCCCGCAACAGAAAGTTTCTCTGAACCCGCTAAAACCCTAAACTGCTCATCTGCGGATATGCCGGCAGAACGTATGGAATAAAGCCCGTCTGTCAAATCTGATATGGCCTTTGGGGAATTTTTACCAATTTTTAAAACCTCATCCCCCATGGCTTTTAGGCTTTCAGTTTCGGTATCAATAAGGGTTGAAACATTGTTCATCCCGGCTTCAAAATCGCCTGCAATTTTAGCATTTAATCCGGATGCCGCAACAAGCGCCCCGCCAAAAACTGCTGCCTTTTGCCCTGCCTTATCAAACTTGTTTGCAGTATCTTCAAGGCTTTTATTCATTTTATTAAAAGCATCATCAGATTGTGTGCAGGCTGATTTTACGACACCACTCATTGTGTCAAATGCTTTTAGATAAAGATTTACTTTCATATCAGCGGGCATATTAATCCTTTGCTAAAAATAAAGGGGCAAAAGCCCCTAATATCAAGGAAAATTTATGAGATTAAATTGCGCGAACCGGTGTTCCGTGAGGCGGTGCGTGCGGGTTGCGATGAGCAAGCCGCAAAGCACTACGCCAGTGAACACTACGGCTTATGTTTTTCAGGTTCCAGGTTAAGTTTTTTCCATAAAGAATGAGCTTCATTGAACCAAAAAATGATTTCATCAAATGTCATTTCATAGATTTCTTTTTTTGAGAAATGGAGGAAATGGGCTATAAAAACCATCATCTCAGTATCAGGTATTACTTTCCCGGGTTTGCACTGTCCCAGGCTTCTTCAAGAGTTATAATATCTCGTGCACTGTAATTCAAAACTTCTTCAGCAGGCATTTTTTCACCATCAAATGTGGCAATTTCGGCAATTAAATATATTACAGCCCCGAAGCCGCCTGAAGCTTTTCTTGCCTTCATTAATGCGTGCCCGTTGCTTTTTGCCGGGTCAAATTCTACCTTAACACCGTTTGAAAGTGTTAATTTTACCAAGTTTTCAGTTTGTGCTTTTGTCATTTTTTATTCTCCGTATTACTGTAATGCTAGGTCTTTTCTTACCTTTGCAAGCAAGTCAACCCCGTTTATCCTGTATATTTGATTAATGTTATCAATCACGTATTTTTCTTTGTTATTAATATAGAGTTTTGCAGCGGAAACATTAAAATCTATAGGGTAATCAAGATTTTTTTGTTGTTCTAGTTCGCCTAAAAGACTGAATTTTTTGCTTGAAGCCCTTATGATAAGTTTTGCCTGTTCTGACCCTACAAGGCTTTCATTTGAATATTCTTCAAGCGCACCATAAATTGTAAAATTAAGCCATCCAAAGGGGTTTGAGATTGCATTAAAAACATCCTTATCAAAGCCCTGAATATTAATGTTGCTGGTCATTGACTTAAAAGCTGTGTTTACATCATAACTACCAAAACCATGAGTTATTGTAGCGGTTTCCATTTCAATATCGGGCGCTGTTACTTTGTTTGCGATACCAAATAAAGATTTTCCAAGATATATATTTGATTTTGTAAGTACTGTTACCATTGTTTAAATCCTTCCTTTTGCCCTGACTATTTAGCCAACAAGGCTTTTTGTAATGATTTTTATATCCAAATGCGGTAGGTTTGTAATGCGCTCGGCACATCCAACAGGGCAATAATCCCAAGGCAAGTATAAATGCCCGTTTGAAATGTTTTCTGCCGTATTTAAAGTTTCATCAAAATATGCTTCGCCCCCGTAAATCAAAGGGTCATCCCCGCTTGCCCAAGCTGCAAATTTATCGTTAATTTTAGCTACAATGTCATCGATAAAGCCGCGGGTGATTTTTTCTGCAACACAGACAAACTGTGAATCCTGAATACTTTTTATGATAAAATCAGTCGTTCTTTGGCAGTGTTCAAAAGTTTTTATACCTGATTTTGAAGGAAAGCTTGAATTCCTTGCGCCCCAGAAATAGTAAACACCTTTATAGTTAATAACTGTTGCAATACCAAGAGCATTGATACGGTTAGAATCCGTTGTGGGGTCATCAAGCATAAAAGAAATAGGGAATTCCATACCCTTTGCAATTGAAATCGGGGTATTGCTGATTGATTTTGCACAGTTTCTTTCTCTGTCGAGCTTTACCCTTAAACCTGCTGCCACAGGGCTTAAAGGTTTTGAAGTTGTTTTATCTTCGTATTGGTTGTATCTTTCCGTCCAAGGGCCGCATAACATTGAGCGCCTTGATGATGTTGTAAGGTCAACGCTATTAACAGGTTTAAGCCGCGCTTTTTCCATTAAATTAACGTTTGTGCTCTTTGGAACATCAAGATAAGAAAACGCCCGAAGCCTTTCAGATATTGTTTCAATGGCAGTTCTAACGTTTTTGGATGAAAATCCGGGGGCGATAATTATACCGGGAACCACACCGTATTCTGCTACGATATCCCAAATGGCCTGCAAGCCGGTTCTGACGTTATCTTTATCAACAGCGCCTATAATATCGGCATCTGTTACTTTGGAAAAATCAACATATTTATAACTTGCCGTTACATTTTCTTGGCTTTCTTTAAGCGCCCCGTCTTCTAAAACCGTGATTTTACCTGTTTTTTGGTCGAATTCAAAATCCTTATCAATTTCAAGTGCATTTTCACCCTGTTTTAATACAAGATTTTGAATTCCCTTTTCAGATAAAGCGCAAACACCATCTGAAAATGTTATTGACTTATCAACAGATGCCGTATGTTTATCGTTATCAAAAACGTTTATACAATAAATATTTGCACCACCCGATAAATCAAGAATGGTTTGAACCGCTTCAGGGATTGTAAAGCCTTCAATATTATTTCCAATATCACCGGTGTAATTGTAATTTACGATTTTTGTAACCTTCTGAGGGTTTTCAACCGCGTAAACAGGCATTGTGCCTATAATTGCAACGCTTGATATATCGGCATCTTGAATGGTAAAATTATTGCTTTCTACTTCTTTTGATTCAACACCGTGTAAAAAATCTGTCATTTTATACTGCCTTTCTAGGAAATAACACATCTAAATCATCTTCAGATATGCTTAAATTTTTATTTTCATCGACCACTGGCAGATTCACACATACACTGAGTGAATACCAAAGGTCGCCATTGATTTCATCTTCAAAAACAAGCTTTTTTAGCGTCAATCTTTTGTTTAAGATATCAAGCCCGTTTAAAGTCTTTACTAATTTTTTAAGAAACTCATAGGCTTCTCTGTGGTTTTGAAGATACCTTGCCGAGAAAAATACCGTGAAATTATAATCAGTATTGCAATTTACAGCCGTTAGGGTGTTTTGAACCTGAAAAACCATATTTTCAAAACGGGTTAAGAAACATCCGGTGGGTGATGTATTGTGAAATTCTTCAAAATTTACAGGAAAAGGCAAAACATCAAATTCCGGGAATTTCTCTTCCAAAGTTTGAGATATTCTGTTTTCAACTGTATCTATCAAAGTCTAAAGCCTTTCATAACGTCGTCTGAAAATATTTTTGAATTGGCGCCCTTGTTGGTTAAAATCATTGGTGCGGGTTTTGATACTTCTTTGTCCGGGTGTTCGTGCGGCAAATCCAGTATCATTGTTTCTTTTTGGATGTTTTTTAAAAGATTTATTGCAACATCATAGCTGTCTTTTATATGCTCAGGCAGCTTGCGGGGTCGTCTTGAATAGAGTCTGAATGCCGTAAGGTCAACTGCTATTTGTGTTAAAATCGGCGGTACAAACTTTAAGGGCAGTTTGTATTTGTTTCTAAGATATGAATTTATGATTTCATCTGCGTAAGAAATAGCGTTTTCAGCCTGTTTTGTATTGATTTCCTTAACATCCCGGGCAAGAGTCTCATCGTTTGTTAAATTGATAAGCTCTTGCATTGGAATTAAGGATGTGAGATTTTCCAAGGTACAATAAGACACTTAGACTACTCCTTTAAGCAAAGCACCACAGGCCGGACAACATATTAAGTCGATGTAAGATGCATAAGGCCTTATTATTTCGCAGCCTTCTAAGCCTTTATCTTCATCAAAATATGTTCCAACCGTGTAATCTTTATACACGGCACTATATCCGTATGTTATACCGTAATCGGTTGTTGCAAGAGGGTCGATATTTAAAAGTATTATGTCATCTTCCCAACAAGATTTTATAGACGCATTTTGGCCTTTTTTTGCGCCATTCATCTTGCTTTGGCCAATAAAAATGTTTTCAAACAAAAATAATTCTTTTATTGCTTCAAAAGTTATCATTGCGGAAATTTCTGATTCACTTACACCCTTGTTAAGGGTTAAGGATTTTATTACAGATTTATCGCGACGTAATTTAGAAAACGCACGTTCAGAAAGAACCATTGTATTAGCGCCGCCTAAAACCTTTCCTTTGTATTCTTCAATCATATCTACAGCCATAGACTTATCACTGCCTAATTTTTCATCTTTTCCAAGATTGTAAGTGTTGCCCGTCAAATAGTTGTTTACATCCGAAAGTTTTTTGCTGAGGTCAACTTCTCTGGCAGTTTTTAGAGAGTTTACAAGTTGCATTGTCATAATGGCTTTAATATCTGTGCCTTGTTTTGCCGCACTGACTATTTTTGTCTTTGGAATCATATCTTTTAGTGAATGATTTTCAACTGATGAAGTTACTTTCTCTGAACCAAACTCCATCATGTTTGCTTCGCCTTTGTCGCCAATTCTTGTTTCAGGTATAGATGATTTTAGAATATCCTTGTAAACCAAGTGTTTAAAAGACTCCTGAGCTACGGGTACATTAGGGAAAATTTTATCAGCTATAAGCTTTTTATTTGTGTATCCGAGTGCGACACCTGTTAATTCAGGCTCTATTTGAAATTTTTCTTCTCCTGACATTATTTTATTCTCCTATTTAATTATCTATTCCGCTTGGAATTGATGTTTCACTATTGGGGCTTGTTCCGTTAGGGGTTGTTGTGGGTGTTGTATCACCGCCTTCATTTGTGTTTGATGTTTCAAATGTGCGGTTTATGGTAACAATTGCCTGAATAATATCACCGCTAACAGCATCTTGTAGTGCAACTGCGCCGATATTATCTCCGGCATCTGCTTTAATGGCATAACCGTTTTCATCAGATGTTAAAGCGTCGCCTGCACTAAAGGTACCACCCGCCAGAATCAAAGCAATCTCACCCGGCATAAACACATCTGCTATGTCATTTTCAGTAGTGTTAGTGCTGTCTGTAACCCCTATGATGTTATCCGTTGCAACACTTGCGGCTTTAATAGATTTTTCATCGTTAAATTTAACAAAGCTATATGCTGGTATTGCACTGGAAGCTTGATAGCTTTTTATCGTCATCTATTTATTCCCTTTCTTTAATTCCGCCAAAGCTTGAGCTGAATTGAGCTCTATACCTGTTTTTTCAAAGTATTCTTTTTGTATTTTTTTAATGTTAGTTGCAACATCTTCAGCATCGCTGAAATTGATGGCATCATCGTCGTTGTCTTTAAAATCACGCCTGTTTGTATCTTTAAAATCAAGCTGTTTAATTGAACCTACAAGCCTTTTAAAACTTCCTTTGGCATCTATTTTTTCGCCATTTCCGCCATCATCGAACTCAAAACCTGAGTCGTTGACTGCGGTCAAGATGTTTATTACATCGCTTCTTTGTGCAGGAAGAATGCGACCTTCTGCTATCATTGTGTCCGTCCAGTCTGCAAAATCCTTTCTGTCCGCTTCATCTTCTTTAGCTTTTAATTCTGCCGTTTTTGTTTCAAGCTCTGTATTTTTAGTCTGTAGCTCAGCTTCAAGCTCGGCAATTCTGTCATTTTTTGTCTGAAGCTCTTCTTTTAGTTTGTCTTCATTACCCATAGAAAAATCCTTTTCTTCGTTATTTTCGTTATCTTCAAAATCTTCAAAATTAAAAATTGAATCATTCTCTTCATCAAAATCAGAGAAGCAAAATTGTTCTAACCCTTTAATTGCAGGAGTCCCCCCGCCCAAAAAAGCTAAATGCCTTATAATACCATCCTTGGTAAAGCTTAATGAACGGGTTTTAAACAGCCCCTTTTTATCTGCCTCAATAAATTCCGGCTGCACATTTTTAAATGTGGAGTATAGACTGTATCCTGCCTTGTTGTTTGGTGCAATTTTTAGTTGGTCAAACCATCCGTAGGCTGGTGAATTTGTTTGCGGGTGTCCGCAGCAAATAGGAACCTGGTTGTGCACGTTTTCATACTTTGTTTTCATAACCTCAAGGTCTAAAAGTGTACAATTAAAAGGTCTGCCTTTTGAATCCTTATGTTGACCTGTTCTAAAAATTTCACACCACTTTGCCATTAGTTCATACTTTGCCTTTCGTTACATAAATACTTGGTAAGACTGTGTCAAATTGTTTTATGGTTCTAACATACCCTTTTTGAAAATCTCTTTCATATAAGAAGCTTAGAAAGTTACTAAATAAATTACTTATATGTAATTAATTATGCGATTTGGTATGTTGCTTGTAACACTAGAAAGGAAAACTTATGCCTGAATGGTTTATTGAAATCTTAAAATTTGCAGGAATAGGCGCTTTTATGTTTTTTACTTTTTACATTTACCATAAATCAAGCGCCGAAATGTTCAAAAGCATTAGCACTGCAAATGCCGAAATGCTTAAAGGTAATAATGACAATATGTTCAAACTTTTGGATAAAGTTATCGAACAAAATATTTTACAACTTACATATTTACAAAAAATTGATACCAAAGTTTCAAATAATTTGTGGTGTCCAATGGTTAAAAAAATGAGTCACGATGAAAAGCAGGGGAGTATTATTGAATGAATCCGGCGATTATGCAATTAAAAATCACGAAAACAGAACAGGAAAAGAAGCTAAAGGACTTGGAACTTAAGCTTATTATGCGCTTAAATGATATCTCAAGCCGGGTTATTCCGTATTTTGAACAAATTGAAGATATAAAAGCGGCAGAAATCAGACAGCTTGGATGTGAGATTTTAGAAATCTATAATGAAGCTCTTGAATGTAAAAAGAAGCTTAAACAGGTTAAAGAAGCGCTTGGAGAATAGCTATGACAAAAAAGCCCGAATATGAACCTATAGCAGCGCAATATTTTGTTGAAATGCAAATGACGGTAAGTCAGATTGCAAAAAGGCTTGATGTGTCTGAAAAGACCATTCACAATTGGAAAAAAGCAGGCGGCTGGGAAGAAAAACGCAAGCGCTATTTAAAAAGTCAGTATTCCACAAACCAAACGCTTTATGAACTTTTGGGGGCAATTTCTAAAAATGCGCTTGATGAATTTCGGATGAACGGTACAATCCCGGACCAGAAGACCTGCTATTTTATTATGGCGATGACCGATAAAATAGCCAAATTAAAACAATATGAAAAACAGGAAGCAGCCGAAAGAATTGAAGAATTGACCTCACAAACCGGGGAACAACAACCCGAAACGCAAAAAACTGATACCCAAGAAATGG
Organism: Candidatus Gastranaerophilales bacterium; assembly: GCA_910587815.1. Classification (GTDB taxonomy): domain Bacteria; phylum Cyanobacteriota; class Vampirovibrionia; order Gastranaerophilales; family Gastranaerophilaceae; genus MGBC122484. The sequence continues at coordinate 33,522 of CAJUNK010000013.1, forward strand.
TTAAGAAATTCTTTGATGCTGTAATTGGGGGATAGATGGGAATTGAATTAGCATCAAGCTTTAATTTATTTTTACCCTATCAAAAAAGGTGGTTGCTTGATACCGCCCGTTTTAAACTATCTGAAAAATCCCGCCGTACGGGTTTTACTTGGGTACAAGCATTTGAAGATGTAAAAGATGCAAATACACTTTTGGTTCGCGGGAAACCTGTTGATACTTGGTTTTCATCGGCTAACGCTTCGGCTGCAGTGGAATATATTTTGTATTGCGAAGGTTGGGCAAAAGCTGTTAATGCAAGTTTTGAACCGCTTGGTGAAATTATTATTGATGAAGATAAAGATATAAAAGCCTTATCAATGCAATTTAAAAATGGTGCGAGAATTAACGCTTTAACGTCCAACCCCAAAGGGTTCCGCTCTAAAGGCGGCAAAGTTGTTCTTGATGAATTTGCATTTCACGAAAACCCGGTTGAATTATGGAAAGCGGCAAAGCCTGTAATAACGTGGGGTTATCCCTTAAGAATAATTTCATCATTAAATGGCACAAACAATTTGTTTTATAAATTTATAGAAAAAATTAGAAAAGGTCAGCTGAAATGGTCTTTGCATAAGGTTGACATCTTTCAAGCCGTAGCCGAAGGGCTTGCAGATAAGATTTTAGACAGAAAATTAACCGAAGAAGAAAGGCAAGCCTGGATTGAAGAAGAAAGGCAAGGCTGCGGTGATGAGGTAACTTGGCAGCAAGAATATTGCTGTGTTGCAGTGGATGAAGGGAGCGCATTTTTACCTTATGAACTTATAAATACCTGTATTGAAGATACATTATTTGAAGATTTATCAAGCATTACAAATGATTTTTATGTCGGTTATGATGTGGCAAGAAAACGCGACCTCTCCATAATTTCAATTTTTGAAAAATTGGGAAGCGTTTTTTATCTAAGAAAGATTTATGAATTAAAAAATGTCAAATATTCTGACCAAAAAAGCCTCATAAGCTATATTTTATCAAATCCAAAATGCCGAAGGCTTGCAATAGATAATACAGGGATTGGTAACCAAATGGCAGAAGAATTGAAGGATGAATTCGGCTCCCGTCTTGTTGAACCTGTGACCTTTACGCCGAAAGCAAAAGAAGAGATGGCTTATAAGCTTTTATACGCTTTTCAGGATAAAAACATTAGAATTCCAGATGATGAGGCGATTAAAAACGACCTACATTCCGTTAAAAGAGTTGCAACTGATGTGTCAAACGTTATAAGGTTTGACGTTTCAAGGTCTGAAACAGACGGGCACGCAGACAGGTTTTGGAGTTTTGCGCTTGCTGTTTATGCCGGCACAAATGCACCCTATCAAAAACCGGTTATATTATCCGCTAAACCTAATGTTTACAAGGGTTTAAACGGTGAATTAAATTTAAACGGGTTAGGCGGGCTTTCAAGAGGGTTTAATTAACTTATCAATAATTTGTATATAAAAGATATTTAACAGGGCTTTTAAAAAGGATTAAAGGGAAATTAAAAAGGATTTAAGTAATGTTTTTTAATAAGATAAAAAATAAATTTATAAAAAATGACAAATCAATTTTAGATGACTGGGCAAATACAAAAACCGTAGAAGGGTTTATGAGCGTAATTGAAATATTGCCAAACCCTGATGTGGTTTTAAAAAATGCTGGGAAACGTCTGAGTGTTTTAAGAACTTTGACCAATCACTACCAGGTAGGCACCTGTATTGATTCAAGGAAATCTGGCACATTATCTAATAAATGGGAGCTAAGGGAAAATAACTGCAACAAAGCCCATTTTGGTTTTTATGATGAAATTTTTAAAACACTTGATATCTACAAACTAACTGAAGATATTTTAGATACACCTTTATATGGCTACAATCCAATTGAGATTTCCTATGAAAAAGATGGCAGCTATCTTTATCCTGTTAAATTAACTTCAAAGCCGCAGGAGTGGTTTCATTTTAATTCAGACGGTGAATTCTTTTTTAAGGATAAAAATATGGGTGGGAAACGCCCTATTGATTTTGAAAACGGGCTTAAGTTTCTTTTGCCCCGTCATAAAGCTACATTTCAAAACCCATACGGGCAGGCAATTTTAAGCCGATGCTTTTGGAATGTGGCATTTATTAACGGCGGTATGGAATTTTTGGTTAAATTTGCGGAGCACTTTGGTATGCCGTGGATTTTCGGGCGTTATCAAAGACAACTTTCAGAACCAGAGCAAAAAGATTTTCTTTATAAGCTAATGCAGATGGCACAAAATGCAATAGGCATAATTCCTGATGATTCAAGGGTTGAAATTGTGCCCACAGGTTCCACCGGTTCATCCGATATTCACCTTGCCTTGGTTAATAAATGTGAGGCAAATATTGCAAAATCTATTTTAGGTCAAACTTTAAGCACAGAATCAGGTCAAAGTGGTTCTTATGCTTTAGGCACAGCGCACATGGGCGTAAGAGAAGATATCGTAAATGCAGATATGCGGCTTATTGAAAAAACGGTTAATCATTTTATTAAAATTATAAATGCCATTAATTTTAATGATGATGAAGTGCCTGAATTTGCCTTTGTTGAGGATGAAGACCTTGGCATTCAAAAAGCCGAAAGAGATATTAAGGTTTCATCTTTAGGTGTTGAGTTTTCTGAAGAATATATTTTAAAAACTTACGGTTATCAAAAAGGTGATATTAAAATTGTACCGAAGCAAACAAACCTGTCGGGGATAAATTTCAGTGATGCCGAAGATGAAGATAACTCAGCGCATAAAGCGCCTGAAAGCAAAGATTTTTTTAGTGCCGAAAATCTTGAGAAACAAATAACACCCGCCTTAAATCCTATTATTGAATTTTTTGAAAAAAACAAAAATGCTGAAGAAGCTTTAGAAAAATTGGCTGAAGTTTACCCGGATTTAAACACGGAAGAGCTTGAAGAAATGCTTACTAAAGTTATTTTTATTTCGGAGCTTAAGGGCAGGCTTGACATTCAGGAACACCGCAAAAGGATGGATGAAAGATTTAAAGATGGCAATTAAAGAAAAAGAACTTGAAGCCGCTTTTTATATGAAGCCAGAAGAAATTGTTGATTTCTTTAAACAAAAAGGGCTTAAAACTTCATTCAACTGGCATGAGGTTTATGAAGATGCACACGCCAAAGCTTTTACCGTGGCCAAAATGACTGAGCTTGACTTATTATCCGACACAAAAAAGCTTTTAGAACGCGCAATAGAAAACGGTGAAAGCTTTTCAACCTTTAAAAAAGATGCTAAAAAACTTTTTAGTCAAAAAGGCTGGAGCGGATTTAAAGAACTAAAAGACCCAAAAACCGGAGAAATAATAAAGGCGGAACTTGGCACACCAAGGCGTATGAAGCTGATTTATGACTGCAATATGAATTCAGCCTATGCGGTTGGACGATATCGCGAAATGCTTGAAGAAATTGATGTTGCGCCAATTTGGGTATTTAAAACAATGGCAGACGGCAGAGAACGTCCTGCACACGCAGCAATGCACGATAAGGCGTATAGGGCAGATGATACATTTTGGCTTGTTTTTATTCCGCCCTTGGACTGGGGTTGCAGGTGTTATGTTATAAACCTCACAAAATATCAGGCAGAACAGCTCGGAATAAAGGTAGAATCTACGGATGGCAAAATTAAGCCTTCGATAGTAATAGTGGATGGTAAAGAAATGCCTACACAAACATATACCTTTGAAAGTGCGGGTAAAATAATAAATTTAACACCCGGTGCAGGATGGGGAACAAATTTAGGGGTTAAAGGCTGGGGTATTGATGTTCAAGCTTGGAATAAAGTTGAAGGACTTCCCGAACAAATTAAATATAATTTTATAGCCAAAATGGCCGAAAATCCGCACAAAAAGGAGGCATATACAACCTGGGTAGAAAATATTTTTAAGAATGGGTTCAAAAATACTCTACAAGAAAAAACTTTAACCTGGATTCAGCCTGAGTTGTTTCAAAAAATAGATAAAACACCAAGCTCTCCAATTGTCGTAATTCAAAATGACCAAATAGGACATTCCGGAATGCATAAACAGGCTGCGCAAGCTTTGACAAAGGAAGAATACTTGCAAATTTACAATATTGTAAATAAACCTGATGAAGTTTACTGGGATTACACTAATTCAAAATGGAAACAAATTGCTTTTATACATAAAATTCCAAACAGCAATAAATGTATTAAAGTATGTGTGCGTTTTAATCAAAAAAGCAAAAGGAAAGAAATCAAGTATCCAATTTCTAGGGTTACCACCATTGGAAAAGTTAATTACTATAATTTGTCTACTGGAAAAGATTACAAAAAAATAGAGTAATTGTGGGTTCGTCATGCCCTATAACAGGAATTACCCCGCCATATACGATTTATTTGGACTATCAATTACTCTATTACTTTTATTATAACAAATTTAAAAAACTTTTAAAGAGGTGCGTGAGCCGGTGCGATTTTTTTAAGGCGATGAGCCTTGAAAAATAAGCACTACGCAAGGAGATAAAATGAAATTTAATCAAACATTAAAAAATGAAATAAAAAAAGAAGATTTTAATTACTGTTACAACAACTGGCAGAAGTTTATTGCATTAAATGAACAAGAAAAAAATAATCTAGATAAAATCAACGAGTATATTTCAAGCCTTATAAAGCTAAAAAAGATAAAGGACGGAAGGCTTAAAGCTATACATAATATAACAAAAAATGTTTTTTATACTTCGCGAAGCGAATGTGCAAATAAATTAGGCGTAACTGTCGGATGGATTACACGATGCATAAATGAGGGCTGGAAAGCTAAAGGGTGTAAATTAGCGGAGGTGTACTATGGCAGATAAGTTTTTTAAGGCGAGTTTTGATTGCAAGAATGTAGTTGATTTTTTAAAGAAAAAGGTGGAACAATTTAAAGATTTAAGCCCTTTAATGAAAGTTGCCCGGGTTTTTCTTAAAAATACTGTTAATAAAAACTTTGAAACAGAAGGCACTCATACAGGTGAAAAATGGCCTGAATGGAGTGAAGAATATAAAAAATGGCGTCTAAAACACGGCAAATCAGGCGGGAAGATTATGACGCTTGACGGTCATTTGAGGCGGGATATCAGGGCAAAATCCGGCAAGGATTTTGCAATGGTTGGAACAAATAAAGTTTATGCAGCACTGCATAATTTTGGCGGTAACGGCAGCTTGAAACGTAATAAAACAATGAAAAAGCGTGAATTTATGCGAATGGATGATGTCAGAAAAGACGAACTTTGGGCAGAACTTTACATAAAGGCGGAAGAAATGCTTATGGAAGGTGCACCTGGCAAATAGCTTGTTTTGCCAAAAATGTACCAGCTTTGTGAGCAAAATTGTACATTGACAATTTCATATTTATATATTTTGTGGTCATTTTCTCCTTAATAAATGGGCAGAATTTCTCTGCCCATTTTACCTGATTTCTATATCTGAAACCTTCCAAATATTACCTTCTTTTTCAAATGTCCTAATATAACAAGGTTTGTCATTATCGCTGCAAAAACTTTGCTTGATTTTATTCTTTGATATCTTTTCAACTTTTAATGTTTTAGCGCTAATGGGTTTATCGGTAAATGTAAGATAGAAAATTTTAAGTTTAGAAGTTTTTGCCACCTTCTCATCTCTTGTTTCGTATTCTTTAATTAGTTCTTTTTTATATGTTAATGGCAAAGTTTCCTTCAAGTTTGCAAGTAAATTAGCTTTTGCAGCAATTAAAAACGGGTTGCCTTCATCATCCATTTCACTGTCAGCTCTCATCAAAGCATATTCAACCATTTTATTAATATTATGAAATTCAAGTGCAGTTTTAGAATCAAGATTTTTATTTGCCATTGTAAGCATATAAGCAGAATATCTCGGTGATGTTCTAAAATCTATATATAGAATGAAAATTGCAATAATAAAAAATAAACCAATTCCTACCGATATAAATAAAGTAATTTTCACACCTTTATTCATTTTGTAACCTTTCTTTATAAACCTCTGCTTAAATTTTTAATTACTCTGCCTTTTATATTAACTACGGTGCCACTATCATATTTAATAATTTCTGTTTCATATTTATTATTGTCTGAAATTATTTCAAGGTTACCATCAAACCTCAATCGTAATCTTTTTATAAACCAATCGCCAAACTTTTCAATGACAAAGACGCCACCGTTATTAAAATTACAATCTCCAAAATTTACAAGTACATCATCACCGCTAAATATTGTAGGCTCCATGCTATCACCCGTTGCCGTAAAAACTTTTAGATTACTATGATTCCCGACCCTAAATATATTTTGAATTAATTTTTTGCCAAGGGTAATTGGTGTAACCTCCGCTTCATCTAAAACAACAGTACCAATGCCGCAACTTGGAGTTATGTGCACACGCTCGAGAGTGATACAATCTTCATCCTTGTTGCTAAAGGGGGTGCCTTCGCCTGTTAAAAGCCATTTGAAATCAACATTGTAATATTTAGAAATTTCTAATGCTAAAGATGACGATATTGATTTCACTTTTCCAGAGCGAATTTCGGAAAATTTAGAAGGACTAACCTTTAAGGACTTAGCAAATTCGTATTCTGAGATTCCAGGTTTAACCTGATTGTTTTCAAGTATATATGCTATTCTTTCGATTAGTTCCATTTTTCTGGCTATTTATGTATAAATTTCTATTGACATTATATAGAAATTTCTATATAATTATTTCATAAGTTTAATTTTTAACTTGTTTAAAGGTAAAAAAATGGTAACACAAACAAAAATTAAATCCGACAGAAACTTAAAAAATATTAAGCGGGCCTATGAAATTAAATATCGCTTAAAAATTGCCGGTCTTACACAAAGAGACATTAAAAAAGCTTTGAATATTTCTGATACTGCCGTATATAGGGCAATTTTCGGATTATCAAAAATAAGCCGGGTCGATAGATGGCTTAAAGAAAATTTGGGGGTGTAGAATGACGGAAATTTTTTGTTATTTTTTAAGCCTATATTTGCTTTGGGGTTTTTCACTTAAATTTAAATCTTTTGCATTAGTTATAATTGCAGGATTCTTTTATTTTTATTTTACAGAAGCAATTTTGGAGATTTTCTTTAAATAATGATTCAGAATGTTTCAAAAACTTCATATTTAAGTATAAAAGAAATTGCTGAATTTACGGGAGTTTCTACAGAAACTTTAAAAAAGCGCTGCCAAAGGAGTCGTTACACGTATAAGCTTTCACAAAACAAACTTGGGGGCGGTAAGTCCGGGCAGAAATACGAAATTCTTGTTTCATCTTTAGAAAAAGAACTTCAAGAAAAAATTTACTCTACGGATACTAAATATGGTGATAGGCAGGAGGGCTTATCTTGTCTTCCTGCATTTTCTTTAAATCAAGAAGCTGTAATCCCTGATTCAGCTAAAAAAATTGCTCTTGCAAAAGTGGATGTTCTTTCGCTTTGGCAGGATTATAGAATTAATTATAGTAACAAAAAACAAGCTGATAATGATTTTGTTATGGGGTTTAATTCAGGAATTATTTCAAACCCTTTGTTTAATATCTTGGACAAGGTTTCAAAAGGCAGCCTTTACAGGTGGCAAAAAACATTGTCTGAAAACAACGGTGATTATACTGCATTAATTAATAACTATAATTATAAAGGTGAATCTATCTTAACAAATTCTCTAACGGATGAAGAAAAGCTTGCCTTTATTAATATATATTATAACGATGCCAAATTTAATTTAAAAAGCGCATATAATATTTTAAAATTTCAGTTTGAAAAAGACGGTAAAGCAGTAAAATCAGAGGCTACATATAGGCGCTTTATAAACTTTATACAAAAAAATCATAATGATGTCCATATTTTAGCGAGAGACGGAGAAAAGAAGCTTAAAGACACTGTAGCTCCTTATTTAAGGCGTGATTTATCTTCTATAGGTGTAGGTGATGCGCTTGTAGCTGATGGTAACAAACTTGATTTTCAGGTGTTAAATCCTTTTACCGGGAAACCCTGCCGTGCTATATGGATTGTATTTTATGATTGGATTTCAAAGGATGTTGCCGGTTCTGAAATTATGCTTACAGAGAATACACAAGCAATATCTTCAGCTTTAAGGAATGCTATTTTAAGACTTGGGAAAATTCCAAAGTATGTGTACTTGGATAACGGCGGGGCCTTCAAGAGCCAATATTTTACCGGTGTTAAAAACTTTAAAGAAACCGGACTTCAAGGTGTTTATCAAAATCTTGGCATTACGGTTAAATTTGCCCAACCCTATAATGGCAGGGCCAAAGTTGTTGAAAGATTTTTCGGTGAATTTGTAAAATCCTGTCCACCGGCAGTTTCATCGTATATTGGGAATTCTATTGAAAATCGTCCGGCACATTTGAGGCGTAATGAGGAATTTCATAAAAATCTGCATCAAAATGATAAAATTCCAACCATTGAACAAGCAAAAATGATTATCGAATCCTGGCTTGAATATTATCGTACCCGTCCTTGTAAACACGTTAAAGGTAGAACTATAGGCGAAGCTTTTAATGATGCCCGGGGTACCGGTGTGGATATCGACATGCTTGATGAATTAATGATGTCGTCTGAAATTAGAACCGCCCGCCGCAATACTATACGGATGTTCAACCAGGAATATGAAACAACTGCTTTGTATGGCAAAACCGGTAAATTTGTTGTTAAATACAGCCTTTTTGATATTTCAAAAATTAAAATTTATTCCCTTAAAGGCGAGTATATAGGGGAAGCTAAAACCGTTGTTCCTGTTAACGCACTTGCAAGAGAAACGGGCAGTACGTTTGATATTTATACATATAGGCGCAAATTAAAAGAACAAAAGGCGCTTATTGATTCAACTAAAAAGAAAACAAAAGCTTTAATAAATGCTTCAAATCCTATTAATGCGTTTAATTCTATTGAATGGGCGCAGGAAAAAACCGTGCCCATAAAAAATAGACAATCAAAACGCAAACTTGAAATAACTATATATGAAGATTTGCACAAAGTGCAAATTGAAAAGAGAAGGATAGAAATGTGAGGTTAAAATGACAGAATTAATGGAAGTAAAATTTAACAAAGAAATTCAAAACAGTATTAAACAGCTAATTGATGAAAAGAAACTCAATCTTTCAACTATTGCAAAAGGCGTAAACAAATCCCCATCAACCCTTAGTTTGTATATTTCAGGAAAATACACTGGGGATGTGGTGGCACTTGAGGATGATTTAAAAAATTATTTAAGCCTGTTTAGTAAAAAAGAAAATACCGAAAACAAAACCCTTGATTTTGTCGAAACAACGATTGCAAAAAGACTGTTCCATGCTGCAAATATGTGTCAACTAAAGGGTAAAATGGGTGTATGTTATGGAACTCCGGGAATTGGTAAAACAACAGCTATCAACGAATACAAAAAAACATCTTCAGGTGTTATTGTGGTCGACCCTTTTGAACAGTCAAGTGCCAGAGAAGTTTTAAAACAAATAGCAAATCACCTCAAATTAAGTTACTTAAATAATACAAGCCTCGATGAATTTACTTCAAACGTAATTAAAAAGCTTGAAAAGAACAAGTACATAATCATTATTGATGAGGCTGAAAACCTGAAAATAGAGGTTTTTAAAACCATTAGAAAAATTCACGACAGAACAAAAAATAATTGTGGTGTTTTATTTGTTGGTACAGATGAATTACGCGCACTTTTGCAAAAGGTACAAAGTGGATTTCCATATATTTCAAGCCGAATAGGGTATCTTGAGAAACTTGATGCGCTTAAAATGAACGACATTGAAAAACTTGTGCATCAATATTTTCCATCTTGTAACGATAGGTTAGTTCAATATATTGCCATATCAACAAATTATAATGCCCGTTCAATTCAGAACCTGTTAGACCTTTGTTTTGATTTTGTAAAATCCGAAAACATTGAACTTGATATCGATGTAATTGATGCTGCAAGGGAGAAGCTTTTAATATGATGAAAAGCACGCCAAAACAACGTCAATTTATAGGTTTTCTAAGGAAACAGTTAAATATAGATACTGAAACATATTTAGATATTTTGCAAAGCTATGGTGTAGATTCTAGCAAAGATTTAACCAGGGGCCAAGCTGAAGAATTACTCCAAAGCCTCAAATGCAAAGCTGCAGAAATTGGAGCATATAAGTCAAAAACAGGCAGCCACTACACTAAATACAATAACATGTCTGGCAGATACGGAATGGGAACACCGGCACAACTTCGAAAAATCGATGCTATGTGGAAAAATATTTCAAATCAGCCTACAGATACAGCTAAGGAAAAGGCTTTAAATTCATTCATAGAAAGAATTACAGGCAAAAAAAGATTAAGCTTTTTAACTCAAAATGAAATAAGCAAGGTTATAAAAGCTATTCAGGTTATGGAACAAAATCAGAAGGAGAAGATTAAAAATGGCTAAGAAAAAGGAAAGTGTATTAAAGTCATGGGATGAAGTGGATAAATCACTTAAAAAACTAGGTGAGCTGGAAATTCAAAAAACCAAGTTGGATGGTGAATTAACCATAAAAATTAATGAATTGAAGGAAGAATATTCAACCAAAGGTGTTGCTATAAAGAAAGAAGCCGAGGATATCAAAAAAGAAATTAGCCGTTTTTGTGAACAGAATAAGGATTCCTTTGTCAACAAACGAAACAAAAAGCTTAATTTTGGAACCTTGTCATACAAAATAACAAAAAAAGTCCTTTGCCCCTGTGTTGCAACTGTTATTAAGGCAATAAAGGCGCTTAATTTAGACTTTTGTTTAAGAATTAAGGAAGAAATCGAAAAAGATAAGTTAAAGGAACTGGATGCAAACACTTTAACAAAAATCGGTGTATCAATAATCAAGGAAGACAAGCTTTCAATCGAGCCCAATATGGCAGAAATTGCGGCATTAATCAGCTAGGAGGGAAAATGACAATAATTAAATGTGGAGGTATTGAAGTCGACACCGAAAAGCTAACTGTAGATGATATGCCAACAGAAGTTTTTAGAGAAATTTTTGAATTATGTGGCGTAAATGTCGCTATGGAATTGCTTCTTAATATGCCTGGTAATATCATTCAGGTTCCTGCTCGCGGTTTGGCTAACATAGAAAAGAGACTTATACTACAGGCATTTGAAAAATTTCCACCAACCACAGCTTTAATACGGCGTCTTTGCAGGGATTTTAAAACAAGTGAATGGTATATAAGGGACCTTTTGGTGCAAAACAAAAAGCAAGTACCCTGCGATGGGCAAGGACACTTGGATTTTATAAATAGTGAAGGAGAAGTACAGTGATAATATTTGGAATTATTTTATTAATCCTATTAATTGCAACATTAAAATATCTAAATTATACAAATAAACTTGTGAAAAACATGGGTTATTATGTATTTTGCCCGCAAGGCAGAGAGCCAAGGGTTGTCCATTGGTCTTTTGAAACTGCCTACAGGGAAGCTGTAAGATTACATTTTAAACATCCATATAACGATTTTTTAATTTTAAAAATTGAACACTTGATACGCAAACAAAATATCAATGATGACGAAATTCCATTTTAAAACCTAAATACCTTTTAACTTAAGACGGATGATAAAATCGGATTCCGTCTTTTCTTTTTAGTTTAATAAACAATTTGTTGTGTATTTTGATATATAAAGTATATATTTTTAAGAATGAATTTTGTCCCTCACCTGTCCCCCACCACCTTTTATTTTTGTTTTGAATTTAATAAAATTATCTTTGAAAATTGTGTAGAAAATAACTTAGTTTTTACTTTTTTTAAAAAATTAAAACCTATTTTAAAATTCTTTTAAAAGTTTTTAAATTGCATATTTCGGACATAAATTCTAAGGAAAATTTAAAACTTTTTTAAAATCTTTTTAAAAAGTTCTTAAAAATTTAAAACATTGATTTTTAAGAAAAATGCATATTTCCCAACTTGTCCCCCAGTATTTTTAATTATTTTTGTAAAAATCTTGAAAATCCCTGTAAATATTGAGTAAAAACCCTGTAATTTTTCTGTAAAAAAATGGTAAAAACTGAAAAAATTCTCAAACCTCAAAACACCCCTAAAACTCCTATTGTATAAGCAATTTACCCCATTTTAAAAATTCTCAAACTTCCAGTCTCTTCACAGTTTTATAGATTCTATATCGTTTTCTGAAATATTTGCGGTATTTTGGTATGCAGCATAATGTTTTTAGTAAAAAATATATTAGCTGTTTATATTTTATATTTTTAATTTTTGGATATATAAACTTAACTATAAGTTGATTTAGCTTGTCTGTATCGACATCATCTTTTATATAACTGTATTTTTGCTTATCTGAATAAGCAGATAGCCAATTTACTATAAAATCAAAATAATATTTTCTGTAATTTATTTTTTTATCTGGCAATTTGAATTCTAATTTATTAAATAATTTACGTAAATCATTAGTTGTTGTGATTAAAAACGGGCCGACTGTGTGTAATACAGGCAGCGGATTGACATTAGCATTGATTGTGTATAATATAGTATCTTTCTTTTTGAAATATTCTTCTTGCTGTAAATTGCGTCCACTTCTTTCTAGTTGAATTATCGTTGCATTGTTTTTGCAGAATACTGCATTTAATGGCAAGGTTCCATTTAATGCTGCCATATATGTGCAATTTTTATAATAAGAAATTTGTTCTTCTAAAGACATTTTTTCCGGGTGCAGTATTTTAAAATCATTAAGTTTAAAGATTTTCTCTAATTCTTCTTCGTTAATACTGGAATCATTAAAGTTTGTGCGCGATAAATATATTTTTTTTGTATTTTTAGCTTGAACTTTATTTGCTACATATTCAAATGGATATAAATATTCGTTTTTTACAATATATTTTAAGTACATTGCAGACATTTCAGGAATTATAACTTCTTTAAATTGAGTATGTTTATTTATGTAAATTATATTCTTCTTATCAATGTCTAAAAGATTAAAAAAATCTACCATATATTGTGCTGGTTTATTAAGAATTGAAAAAGCTATTTTATAGTCTTGTGGATTATTTTTTAAATAATAATATAGTCTGGTTGTTCCTTCTAGGATAAAATGTCCATAATGTGACATTAACCAGCCACCGTATATCACTGTTTCATTTATAAATGGCATATTTGATGGTATATTTGGGTTTCTAATTGAAAAGTCGTTGTTATCAAAACTTGTTCTTGTGTATGAAATATCTATAATTTTTCCGTCATGTGTACAGACGCAAGAATTTGAGATATTGTTTTCGTGCATTTCTGGTAAAATAATTCCATTCTGAATGCTTATAGAAGTTAAAGTATCTTTTTGATATTCAAAGGTCATTTATTGATTCCTTGTCTAAAATTTTCTTTTTCTATTGAAAGGTGAGCTATATCTTTATATTCGCCATTTTTGTAAATATGATTTTTAAATAATCCATCCTGAACAAAACCGATTTTTTTATAAGAATTTAGCGCCCTTAAATTATCTGCAAAAACTTCACAATATACCTTATTTAAATTCAGGTGATTAAAAGCGTATTCTAAGATAAGCTTAATTGCCTGTGTACCAAGGCCTTTACCCCTTGAAGAATCATTTGCAATTAAAACCCTTCCCATTTCGCATTTTTTATTTCTTAAATCAATATCAAGCAAAGATATCATACCAATATCTATATTGGAATCATTTTCTGTGATTATAAAATTGATTTCATTTGTTTTATTTAAGCAGTTTTGAACCCAGCTTTTATTAGAATAGCTGCTATTTGGTGTGTATTCATAAAAATAATCATAATTATCTTCAAAAAAGCGCCATTTGCGCAGTATATCAGAATCTTCAAGTTCTAATGGTCTTAATTTTATATCATTATTTTTTAACATTATTTTTACCTTTGTGTTTTGATTATTTTTTATGCGGCGGCAAGTTTTTGCAATTTGAAAATTCTTATTACCCCCCCCCATTGATGCAGGATGGTTTTGCATATTTTTTCACCATATCGCAGATATATTGAACGTCTTCAAAAGTAAGGTGCATGTGTATTGGCAGAGATAATATGCTTTCTGATGCTTTTAGAGAATTTGGACAAGTGCCTTTTGCATAAGAATACATACGATATTCTGTATTATCACGGTAATGCACGCCTGGGTATATGCCGCATTCATTTAATGCAAGCAAAAGTTCATCTCTGTTATTTACAATAACTTGATAAAGGTGTCTTGATGAAATACAATCTTGTGCCATTTTAATTGGTTTTATTGAATCAAAATTTTTAAAACCTTCATCATACCATTGTGCCAGCGTTCTTCTGTAGGAATTATCTCTGTCTAAATATTTTAATGAAACAAGACCGATTGATGCCATTATGGAATTTCCGTGGTTTTTGTGTCCTAAATATTCTACATCATATTTCCATTTATAAGCACCAGTGCCTGCTGTTCTTGCAAATGTATCTTTATTTATGCCAAGCCAGGATTTTTTTCTTGCAATTTCATCACATTTTTCTTCTTTGAAACATATCATACCACTGTCTCCTGTGGGACAATTTTTTACAGCCTGGAAAGAATAAACTATAACATCTGCATTTTTTCCAGGTAGTGTACCATCTTGGTATCTTGTGCCTGCCATGTGCGCAGCGTCTAAAATTAGGGCAAGATTATTTTCTTTGCATATATTTTCAATTTCTTTCAAACGACCTGTATTTCCGCCAAGGCCTACAAAAATTACAGCTTTTGTTTTATCTGTTATTCTTTCTTTAACAGATTTTGGGTCCAGGCATAAATATTCATCAACATCTGCAAAAACAGCTTTCATATTATTATATAAAATGGCGTGATTTGTTGAAATAAATGTCATAGGTGTTGTTATAATTTCATCGCCATCAGCCCAGCCTTTTGTTTCTTTTAAAATATCTATTGCCATATCAAGGCCTACTGTTGCAGAATTTAGATAATGCGCAAAAGGTAATCCTGTATAATTTTTCCAAGCTTCTTCAAATTGAACTGTTTTAAAGCCTAAGCCCGTCCAGCCTTTTTCCAAGCATTCTCTAATTTCATTTAAACATTCTTCAACCCGAAATGTGGGTACAAAAAGCTGTATATTTTTATCGGCCATTATATTTCTCCTTTGCCTTTCAGTTTTAATTTTTGTTTTAATTTGCCTGTTGTTATCATAGATAGTATACTATAAATAGACTGTAAGAATGTACGTTTAAACTTAATTTTTTTGATTTTTCTTGCCGCTGCTTCAAATTCATCTGATGGAATATTAAAATTTTTGTTTGTTCCTACCCAATCTTTTATGAATGGGCTGATAAAATTTGATGGGACGATATTTGTTTTTTTCTTTTTATTATATTTAAAACCTTTATCATCGCAAAATTCTTTTAATTCTTCTGTAAAGCCTGCAAGCCAGGGGCCAAAAACATGGGTTGAGGGGTATGGGTTTAGTGAGCAATCTATTGTATATGTGGTCAATTTTTTGCATTGATCAAATATTTCATGGTGTTCGCATGGTTCAAAGCTTCTGTTTAAAACTATACGTTCTGTACCGTTATCACAGAATAGCACCTGGCAGGCAAGAGTTCCTGCCCAGCAGGCAAAGCTTTTTGCCCCCTTTAAAACTGCAATTTGTTCTTTTAGAGACATTTTTTCAGGGAATAAAATTTTGTATCCGTTTTGTTTAAAGATATCCATAACTTCTTTTTCATTCATTATGGGGCCTCTTGAAATTTTCATACGAGAAAAACAGATTTTATCATATTTTGCAGCAGGTACTTTTGATTTCATATAGTCAAAAACCGCAGTATATTCTTTATGCCAGTTTGTTGAGTAATTATAAGCAAGTTCTGGTACTATTACTTTTTTATATTGAGTTGGCTTTGTAATAAAAGTATCATCATTATATGGGATATCTAAAAGTTCAAAAAATTCTTTAAATTTTCCTCTTGCATTTGGCATCACATCAAAAACAACCCTGTATTTATTAGGATTGTGGCTGATGTAATACCATAGCCTTGCCATCGTTTCAATCAAAACGTGTCCGTAAAATTCATATAAAACACCACCGTATATTACCGTTTCATCTTTATATTCAGGTTTAATATCAGGTGTATAACCTTCTTGTAACATTCTAAAATCGGTACCAAGTCTTTTGGTTCCACTTAATTTGCAAAAATTTCCATCACTGTCTATTACACCGCCTTTATGATATTCATTAGTTTTGTATTCATTTATTACAATGAGCGGCAAAATTATTCCGTTTTCAATTTCATCTACTTGAAGCGCTCTTTTTATTTCTTTATCCTCAAAATAATCTGTGTAGTATTTTTCAGAGGCTTTTGTTATATATAGAGGTTTCACTTTTTTCTCCATTCTATAAATTTTTTAATTCCTTCTTTGAATGTTGTTTTAGGGCAATAGTTTAGAATATTTTTTGCTTTTGTAATATCGCTTACTGTTTTATCCACATCCCCAGGCTGCATTGGAAGCCTTTCTATTATTGCTTCTTTATTTAAAACATCTTCTATAGTTTTAATCATTTCATTTAAAGTTACAGGTGAACCACCACCTATATTTATGATTTCATAAGGGGTTTTGTCATAATTTATAGCTGATATTACGCCATCTATAATGTCATCAATATATGTATAATCACGCATTGTAGTGCCATCGCCATATACTGGGATTGGTTTATTTTGTTCAATTAATTCTGTGAATTTTCTAATTGCAAGGTCTGGGCGCTGTTTTGGACCATAGACTGTGAAAAATCTTAAACAAACTGCCTGAATGTTATAAAGTTTTGAATAAGTGTATATTATTTGTTCGCAGGCAGATTTTGTTGCAGCATAAGGTGAAATTGGTTCTGTTACTTTTAGGTCTTCTGTAAATTTTTCAGCTTTACAGTTTCCATAAACAGAACTGGACGATGCAAAAACAAGTTTTTTAACATTTGTTTTTTGTATTTTATCTAGAATGTTTGTTGTGCCATAAATGTTTGTTTTAATGTATTCAAGGGGATTTTCTAAAGATGGGCGCACACCGGCACGTGCTGCAATATGTACCACACAATCAATGTTATTTTCATTGAATATTTTTTCAACAAGGTGTTCATCACAAATATCACCTTTGTATAATTTATAATTTTGATTATCCATATTTGTTTTTACATTATTTTCTTTGATTTTTGGGTCGTAATAATCATTAAAATTATCAATTACAATGATTTTGTTTTGTTTTATTAGTTTATCTGCCAGGGTAGAGCCTATAAAGCCTGCACCGCCTGTGATTAAAATATTCATCTATTTGCCTTTCGCATGTTTAAATACATAAAAATTTTTATTATCAGTTCGTGTATTTTTGAATGTTATATCCTTAATTTTAATATCATTTTTCCAAAATAGATACACAAGTGAAAGCTGGTCTCTTTTTGCATAGTTTAGTACCATATTCCACCATTCTTCATTTATGTGGATAATTTCAGGCAAATTATGCTTTCTGTATAAAATATTGTTTTCGCAAAGACCATAATTTTTTGGCATGCCTGATTTTTTAATAAGTTCAAGTTCTTTTTTAATAAGCATATCCTCATCAAGTTTTAGCCTTGAAACTTCTTTGTATTCTTTATATATGCAGTTGCGCATATAATGTTTTGGCAAGATGAATGGCAGATTTTTTTCTTTTATAAGATTAAAAATGTGCGGGGTCAAAATGTTTATATTTGCATCAATATAAATACTTTCACTGTAATTAGGAAATAATTTGTGCGGGTTTAATTTGTGCCAGCGGTTGTTTCTGGTATTGTCTGATTTTGTATATTGAAGCGGGCGGATTTCCCAAATGCCGATTTGGCTTTGTTTGATTTCTTCTTCATTATCTGTAAAACAGATGTAATCCCATTCTTTATTTATGTATTTATAAGTTTTTATTGTGTTTATATCATCATAATTATTTGTAATGCAGGTATAAATTACAGATTTTGCCTTGCGAGTGTTTTTGTATTCAAGGTATTCTCTAATGTTTTTCAAATCTTCATCTGTTATTTGAAGATTGGCTTGGTGAAGTGTTGTATTTTTAGCATATTTTTTGTTACGAATAAAATCTATAATATTTTGAAACAGTGCTATTCTCAAAACTCCTCCTTAGAAAAATTCATGTGTCCAGGTGCAGTTGGATTTTATTAATTTGCAGGGTGTGCCTGTGTAGATTGAATTTTCTTGCAGGCAATCTTTTGAAGCAATGCTGTTTGCCCCTATAATGCATCCTTTTGCAATTTTTACACCCTTCATTATTGTGGCATTTGTTGCTATCCAAACATTATCTGCTATTTCAATATCTGCACCCTTGTTTATTATTTTTTTAGTGTCAATTTCAAAAATAGGATGGGCATCGGATGATTGTACTATAACATTTGGACCCATCATACAATTGTCCCCTATTTTTATATTCAAGTTTTCTTCTCTGTAGTTTAAAATTCTACAATTTGTATTTGGCAGCAAATTGTGACCTATTTCTATTGTGCCGTTTTTTGACATAGCAGAAATATATATTTTTCTAAACTTTGTTTTTGAAGATTTAAAAATAACTTTTGCATTATCTGTGCATTCAAGGGTTGAGTTTCTGAATCTGACACAGGGCTCATATAGTATTATTTCAGCATTCTTGCCGTGGAATTTTATATTCAGCCCACGCACCCAAAATACTCGTCTTTTTTTACCATTTTTATCTATTTTATAAATTTTATTTGAAAACATTATTATCACCTTAAATTATTTTTTATTGCAAAGTCTTAAATTTACACCCAAAAAGCGCATTTTTACGCAATTGGTATATTCTTTTATTGAAAAAATATTTTCATACCATTTTGTGGTTAATTTTTTATATGTGCATTTATCTTTTTTAATAATGGGGCTTAAATTTTTTGAAGAACTTGTAAGGCTTCCAAAATGCAGTATTTTTTGACCTTCTATTGTGTAGTTTTGATAGCCATTTTTCTTTAATTCATCAAAAATATAACAATCACCATACATTATTTTTAATTCTTCAGGAATGACTGGGTATGAAGCTTTGTGAAGAAATATTGCAATTCCAAAACCAAAATCTATAAAATCAATAGGGTGTAATTTTATCTCAGCATTTTCAGGTTTTTTGATTGTATTATTTATTGGAATAACAGCTTTGCTTGAATACCCTAAAACGCCTGCATTTTCTGGAAATGCGGCCAAAAGCGATGTGCAAAAATTGTCTGCAATTATAATATCATCATTTAAAATGCCAACAGTATCGTATTTTGCTTCTTTAATTCCTAAATTCCACGCAGGGTTTACGTAAATATTATCATCGGGTGTTATTATCCGCATTTTATCATAAGAAAATTCAAGAGGTTTAATTGCATTGTTTATTATGATAATTTCACCCACAGAATTATCATCATTGAGGGTTTTAACTAAATTTTTAAGAATATCAATACGCTTTTGCATGGTTGGGATAATAATTGAAATCATTTTTGCTCCAAATAATTTTTGTACAGATAATCAAAAGGTTTTGTGTAGTTTTGAACTCTTTTATAATTATCTAAAACAGCATTCAGGCGGTTTTCATATTCTTCTTTTGTACATTGTTTTAATATTTTTTCAATATCAGATTTTGTTGTGATTTTAATAATCCCATCAGGATTGAAGAATTCATCTACCTTTGTTGCACCCAAATATATTGGTATTGTTTGGTTTGCAAGTGCGCAGATTAATCTTTCTGTAAAAAGGTATGGTTCTATAAAATTTTCAATGCAGATAGAGAATCTGTAATTACGAAGGGTGTCATCAATTGTGACTAAAGAACCCTTATCAAATGTTCCAAAAGTATCGGCGAGATTTTCTTTTTTACATTTCCAGGCCAGGTCATATCTGAATTTATGAAGTTTGCACATCAATTTATCCGATGATAGTATTGAAACATTTTTGCTTTTTGTTTTATAAATATCAGAAGGAGCCATTGTGCCATTGTAAAGGGTTGCGCCAAATGGCACAAAACGCGCATTGTCAATTTTATTTAAAATGTCTTCTGAGTATGTAAAAATAAGGTCAAAATCTTTTTCTAAACCTTTAAATTTATCAAAAAGTTTATATGATTTTGGCACAATGGCAGGGGTTTCTGTTAAAAAGCCATATTTTCTATCAGGCATCCCTTGTGTTTCAAGCATGGATTCATGAGAATAAAAATGGGTTTTATGTGAAAAATTGTATCTATCCCACATAAAATATCTTGAATCGCGGTATGGATGAGTGCGGTAGTGTTTATCTCTTATAAAAAATATTTCAAGTTTTTCGCCAAATTCATTATAGAGGTTTGAATCTCCTTCTTCAAAAGGGGCTCTTGTGTTGTAATTTGGCAAATAGCAGTGGCCATAATATTTATGTTTTTTTTGTCTTTGTTTTGTTTTTAAATATCTGAGTATATTATTAAACATTGTTTTTTGTCTTTCTTTGCAGTCTGAATTTCACGCCAAGTATGGTTGCTATTTTAAATTTTTTATCACCCTGCCATTCATTTCTGATTGAAAAAATATTTTCAAAAAAGTTTCCCTTCTTTTTAAAATGGTTGGAAACTGTATTTAAAATCTTTGTTTGAAGGATTTTATCATCTGTAAGCGTTGAAATTATCATTGTTTTAATTTCTTTATCGGCTTTTGCGGCATCATTTCCTTTTGTGTGGCAAAGAGATGTATTTTCCCTTCTATACATTAATAAAACCTCTTGCAGGCTATGAAATTTAAGCCCTGAAAGCATTGCGCACGTCCAAAGATTATAATCTTCAGATGTAGGAAGGGTTTCATTATATTTTAGATTATTTTTTTTAAAATCTTTAAGCCTTAACACAGCGCATCCTTGTGTAAATTTGCATCCGCCAAGAAAATCTAAAAATTTTGGATTGGATGGGTTTTTTATAATTTTTTTGTGCGGAAATCTTTCCACCCAAGCGCTTACGGCAGAAATTTCAGAATTGTTTTCTAAAAAATTTATCTGTTTTTGAAATCTTTCGGGCAGTGAAATATCATCTGCATCCTGGAACGCTGAATATTTTCCTTTTGCCAAATCAAGTAATTTATTCCTTGTTTTTGAAACACCAAGATTTTTTTCATTTCTGTAAAATTTTATCCTGTCATCATTAAAACTTTTAATAACAGGTTCAATATCATCTTTGGAACCGTCATCTAAAATAATAAGTTCAAAATCAGAAAATGTTTGGTTTAAAATGCTTTGAATAGATTCTTTTAAAGATTCTTCTTTTGTATTATAAACAGGCATTAGAACGGAAAGTACAGGAATATCATCGTTTTGATTTATTTGTGCCATTTTTATTAAAATCCCGCTCTAAAAACTCTTATTTTATGGTATCAAATAAAGGGCTAAAGTCAATTTTTGAACACTGTGCAGCCGGTTTTTAGCAAAAACTTAATTTTCAAGCTTTTGAATTATTTGAGGGTATTGTTCAAAAATTATATTAAATGCTTCAATGTCATTCATATTTTGGCTTTTGCCGTTTGTTTTGCAAAGAGCTTCGTTTTGTGAATTTTCAACATTGTAAAAGTTTAAATCCTTATTTTGCACAAGGCCTATTTTTGTGCCGGCCATTACAGCCATTGCCCAAAAATAAATGTCATCAAAGGTTGGGATTAAATTCAAGATTTTATCTTTATCAAAAATATCAGAATGTAGAGAATTTGGCGGATAGAGGGTTCCAGCGCCTCCCATCAACTGGTTTGAAAAATCAATTTTTTTATTATTATCAAGGTAATGGGGCAAAATCATAAAGTAATCCCCCTTTTTTTCTATTCTACAAGCTCTTCTTGTATAGATATTATTTGGGTTTTCAAGATATTTTTCATAAAGGCTTTGAAGCCAATCTTTTTGATAATACATATCATCATCTGCTGTTATAATAATATCATTTGGAAACATTTTTAGTGCAGGCACAAGTTTTTTATAGGATTTTAAATCTTCGCACCATAAAATTTCAAGTCCAAATTCTTTTAATTTTAAAAGTTCATTTGGCAGATCATCTTCTTTGTTTGGAAACTGATTATCAGATAGCCATAGGATTAATCTGTCTGGCCTTAATGTTTGCTTTAAAAGTGTTTCAATGGTGTGGTGAACTGTATTTATGCGCCCTGGGAAGGATGTTAAAGACACAATAAGGCTTGGTATTCTTTTATTTTCATTTAACCCTGGTGATATTGAATTATCCGGGCAAAATTTGTCATTTGTTTTAAAGCTTAAATGGATGCCAAAGAAATTTATGTATATATGGCTATCTAGCCTTTTATATAAAAACATTTTTTTATATTTTTTGAATTTGTAATACAGGTTTTTTGATGTGATTTTTTTCTTTGAAATTGGCAAAAATCCAAAAAGCAATGTAGTTTCTGTATTTTTATATTCTTTTACCTTTAAAACGGGTGCACCAAAAATATATTTTATATATTTTGTAATATGCTGGGCTTTTTTGTTTAAAACCAAATTATTTTCATTAAAAAACTTTACAATGGCGCTTTTTGCAATGTAGCTATCATGCTGTTTTTTTATGGATTGAATAGTTTTTACAATGGAATTATTGTTTACTCTGTAATAATAATAAGTATCAGGCACTGTAACAAGCTTTTTTGCGGCCTTTAAAATATTTGGAATCCATAAAACATCTTCAAAATACATACCCAATTTAAAAGGCGAATTTTCTATCAGGCTTTTTTTAAAAAGTTTTCCGCAGGCATAGCAGCAGGCAGGAATTCTACAAATATCCACAATATCTTGCAGATTTTCATACACCTTTTCTTCACTGAAATGCAGCCTGTATTTTTCGCTATTTGGGCGCTTTCTAATCATTCCGCTTACGGCAATTGCGCAATCATTCTTTATTATTGCACTATATAGTTTTTCTATGTAATTATTATCCACCCAATCATCAGAATCAATAAATGTGATAAAATTGCCGCTTGCATTTTGTATACCAGAATTTCTTGCAGAGGATAATCCGCCGTTTTCTTTATTTATAATTTTTATTCTTTTATCCTGTTGTGAAAAATTTTCTAAAAGCATTGGGGTGGAATCTTTTGAACCATCATTTACGCAGATGATTTCGATATCTTTAAATGTTTGGTTTAAAAGAGAGCTTATGCAATCTTCAAGATAATTTTCAACGTTATAACAAGGGACTATTATTGATACTTCAGGCATTATTTTTTATCCTTCTATTTTTCTTTCAAAGGCATCTATGAAAGAATTTTTGCTTAAATTATAAATTTTTGCGCCCATATATTTTGAATACTCTTCTAATTTTTCATAGGCGCTGAATGTTAAATACCAATCGTATAAAAATTCACTAATGGTTTTTGTTTTTTTTCTATCAGGGGTGCTATAGCATGGTGTTAGGTTTTCATACATTTTATCTTCATAAAAATATTTTTTTATTTCATATAAAATATTTTCTTCCACTTTGATATCTGTGATATTTGAATGATTTGCACCGTATAGGTGTATTTTTTCAAATCCAAGATTGATTCCTAAAAATAATGCTGAAATAGTGACATTTAAAACATTTGGCATTGCAAGATTTAGTGCATATTCTCTAAATTCTGTTTTTCCTTTATATTTATTTTCACTGGCGTTTACATAAATTATATCTATGTTTTCATTTTTCATAGGTAAATCTATGAAAAAATTCCAATTTTGGGCTGCTTTTGGCATAAAAATTGTAATTTGCCAATCTGTTTGCATTAGGTTTTCATATATTTTTTGATAGGAATTTCTTTTTTCTTCATATAAATCTTTTGCCCAAAAGAAAGGGTCCATAAATACTATAAATTCAGGCTTTAATTTATAAAAATATTCTGTTGCAGGAAAATTATTTGTGCAAAATTTCTTTTTGTTTTGTATGAAAGATAATGTTTTTTCATCATTTAATGTATCTTTTAAATCCGGTCCGTTTGCAAAAACGATACAGCCTTCTTTTTTATTTGATGCAGATATTTTTTTTGAAAATTCTGATATGGCGCTTTTATCTATAAAATTATTTGTATCTATTTTAAATTTTTCTATAAAATGCTTTATGTATATTTTAAAGTCGCGAATTAAAGCTATTCTATAGATTGGTCTTCTTTGTTTGTTAAAATATTTATCAAGAATTAATTTTCTTTCATATTCTCTGCCTTTTGCATTTGATGAAAGTCCGTCTACATAATAGTTTGAAACAATTTCTTTTATATGTTTAAATTTACAGCCTGCATTTTGAAAACACAACCATTTTTCTAAATCTGCACTTATTTTATAGAATTCATCATAATTTCCATATTTTTCAAAAAGCTCTTTTTTAATAAATGTGGATTGATGTGAAAGGCAGCTTCTTTTCCAAAATTCTTCCTTAATTTTATTTGGAAATTTTGGAATGTATGAGCTGTTATCTTTATTATGGTAAAGGCTGTCACAGTATAAGATATCATTTTTTTTGAATGCATTTTTATGATTTGTGCATATCTTTTCTAGTGAATTATTTTCATAAAAAGTATCGCCTGCATTCATAAAAATTAGCCACTCGCCCTTGGAGAGTTCTATTGCTTTGTTCATAGCATCATATATGCCGTTATCTTTTTTGCTTATAAATACATCAATTCTATCTTTATATTTTTCAAATGTGTCAATGGTGGGTTTGTCACTTCCGCCATCCATTACAATCCATTCAAAATTTTGAAAGGTTTGATTTACAATGCTTTTTAATGTTCTATCTAAATTTTTTTCATTGTAACAAACCGTAATAATTGTAATTTTTGGTTTTTTGCTATCCAATTTTATTATCCAAAACTAAACTTTTGCTTTTTTAATATATGTTTAAAACCTTTAAAAGTCAAGAATTGCCCTTGTCTTCTACTTTTTTAGCAAAGATATTAAGGGCAATTCTTTTTGTTTTAAGGTAAGAAAGCTTCTTTGTATTTTATTCTCCGTCTATTTTATTGACAGGAACACTTAGAGCCGAAAGTATTAATGAACCTAGAAGAGCACTCCAAAAACTTGATACTTCAAACCCTGGCGTTAAATACCCTGCAAGCATAAATAAAAGTGCGTTAATAACTAGACTGAAAAGACCTAGAGTTAGAAGGTTAATTGGTAGTGTAATTAAGTACACAAGCGGCTTTAAAATTGCATTAATCAACCCTATAATTACTATTGCAATTAGAGCAGATTGTATTCCTGATACGCTTATACCTGGAATGAGCCATGCAATAAAGAGGATAATAAGTGAATAAAGAAACCACCTTAAAATTGTGTAAAGCATACTTCCTTTTTCCTTTCTTTTTCATTTTTATTTTTTCAGATTTTCCTCTAAATTTAATTGCCCGAAAGTATAATATTTTTTAAGAAAT
Organism: Candidatus Gastranaerophilales bacterium; assembly: GCA_910587815.1. Lineage (GTDB taxonomy): Bacteria > Cyanobacteriota > Vampirovibrionia > Gastranaerophilales > Gastranaerophilaceae > MGBC122484. Next base: position 58,938 of record CAJUNK010000013.1, read on the forward strand.
GTAAATAATTCTTAATCTTTTGAAATAGTGCTGCTGATAATTTTTTGATTTATATAGAACCTCTATCGTGTGTAAGAACAAGGATGTTTTAAAAGTGAGTATTAACAAAATAATCGGGTTTCAAAATGAATATTTAGGAAAGTTAAATGCTATTAATGGCACTCATGATGATTTTGTGACTGCTAATAATTTAAAAAGTGCTAAGGATTTTGAAGATTATCTTGTTGAAGAATTAGATATTGATATAGATGTTTTTGATGAAAATTTAGAAGAATTTAAAGCTCTCGCATCTAAAAAGGCCAACAAGGCAGAAGAATCTAAAAACTCTACTGATAAAATAAATAAAGAAGATGACGATCATATCGATGATACTGAAGAAGATTCTGAGCTTGAAAAAATTGTAGAATTTTTTGATAAATTATTTTCATCCAGTATAGTCAGAAATGAAATAGATGCTAATGGTGATGGTGAAATTTCTGATGATGAAATTATGGATTTTATTGATTCTATTAAAAAATTAGACGGCAATGAAAGCAGTCTTTCAATAGCAGATTTTACCAAAAAACTGGAAGAACTGGCTGCGGCTGCTCAAGAAGAGTTGCAAAAAGCCGAGAATATGCAGCAAACAGAACTTTTCCCTGATTATCAGCAAATAAGCTCTGCGCCAATATCAAACAGTGGTGCAGCTAATGGCGGATATGGAAATTACGGCGGCAATAGGGCTGTATCATCGAATAGTTTTAATGATTCTAACTTGCAAAACCTTGCAAATACAATAAATGGAAATGATGCAGAAAGTCTAGAAGAACAAAAAACAGCCCTTCAGGAAGAAATTGATATCCACAAAACAAATATTGAAAATATAAAAAATGGCTCATCAGAAAAAGTGCAGGCAGCACAAAAAGATATGGATGAAGCAAAAATAGCAATGGATGAAGCTATTGAAAATGATGAAAAAATCGATAAAGAAACAAAAGAAAAAATAAAAGAGGTTGAAGAAAATTTAACCGAAAACGCTTCAAATATTACATCAAAAGAGTCTGAAATATCAGAAACAAAATCTTCAATTTCAAACGCTGAAGCTTCTATTTCAAATTTAGAAGGACTTTTGAATTCTCTTGCAAAACCGACAGGCAAAGAAGAAGATAAAGAAAAGGATTTAAAATTAAAGGCAAGAAAAGCTGAATTAGAAAACCAAATTCAGACTAAAAAACAAGAGCTTGAAAAATTAAATAAAAACCTTGAAACCCTTGAAGGGGAATTAAAAGAGCTTGAAACTGAAAAAGAAAAACTAGAGGCTGAGCGCAATAAACTTTTAGAAGAAGAAATGAAAGATGCAAGCCCTGAAACAAAAGCTGCAATTGAAGCTTATGAAAAAGCACGCGAAAATATTGAAAAAGTAAAGAGTGAAGAATTAACTACCGAACAGGCTGCTCTTGATTCAAAGCTTAATGAAATGAATGAGTTGGAACAAAAAATTGAGGAGGCAAAAAATAAAAAGGCTGAATCTTCACTAGATTTTGATTTTGAAGAAAATATGACCGATGCTCAAAAGTCTGAACTTGCAAAGTTCAAAGGAAATTTTGAACAAAACAAGCAAAGATACCAGGCAGTGGCTGATAAAACAGGAATTCCTGCTGAATTAATAGCAGCGCTGCATTGGAGGGAATCTAGCGGTAACTTTAATACTTATATGCACAACGGTGATCCTTTAGGTAGTCCTACAACACACTATCCACAAGGAAAACTTTTCTATGATTGGGAAAGTTCAGCAGTAGATGCACTTTCTACCGATAAATATGGTACTGTGGTAGAAGGTGATGTAAAAACTTATTATGATTTTGCAGAACATTATAATGGCCTTGGATACAGAAATAAGGGATTAGCATCTCCTTATGTTTGGTCTGGAACGACAAATTATAAGGGAGGAAAATATGTGGCAGATGGTCAGTTCAGTGCAAGTGCTATAGATAAACAACTTGGGGTGGCAGTTATGCTTCAATCTGCCGTAAACTAATGATGTTAACATTAGTTTTTTCAGGATGTTGCGCGTCAATATTAGCCCAATATAAAAATTTATGGTAAAATCCTTTTATAAAACTTTTATTTTGTATAAAAATTTTTGCAAGGATTTTATTTAAAAATATGGCTATATTGAAGATTTTAAGATATGGAGACCCTGTTTTAAGACAGAAAGCAAAAGAGGTTTCCAAGATTTCAAAAAAAATAAAAACCCTGATTGAAAATATGCTTGATACCATGTATGCTGCAAATGGTGTAGGGCTTGCTGCGCCACAAGTTGGGGAAAATTTAAGAATTTTTGTAATTGATGTATCAAAAGATGATGAACCATATAAGCCTATGGTATTTGTAAATCCTAAAATTATCAAAAAAGAAGGTGCAATTTGCGTTAAAGAAGGCTGTTTAAGTTTTCCTGAAGCCTATGTGAATGTGAGGCGTTATTCTGATGTTATGGTGAAAGCGCTTGATATGAACGGAAAACCCTTTGTAATGGAGGCACACAACGGTGAACTTTTAGCATACGCCATACAGCATGAAAATGATCATTTGGATGGAGTTTTATTTGTTGATCATTCAAGAAATATCTTTGAGGCGACAGAGGCTTTGCAAAAATATAATCTACCCCAGCTGGAAAAAGATAAGCTTTTAGATGAAACAGAATTAGAAGATGCTATTTTACAAAAAGAATCGCAAATGAAAAATAGCAAGGAAAATGGAGGCGCTAATTAAGGTGGCTATTAAAGTTGTATTTTTTGCAAGCCCTGATATTGCACTTCCTTCATTTGAAAAGTTGCTGAAAAGTAGTGAATTTGAACTGAAAGCCCTTGTTACACAGCCGCCGAAACCTGCAAAACGCGGCAAAAAAATTATTGATTCTAATATAAAAAAGCTTGCACTTGAATACGGGATAGAAGTTTTAGAGCCCTGCAAATTATCAAAAGAGCCCGATATTATCTCAAAATTAAAATCTTATGAGGCGGATTTTTTTGTAACATTTGCATTTGGACAGATTTTATCCCAAGAAGTTCTTGATATTCCCAAATTTCATACAATCAATCTGCATGCTAGCCTTCTTCCAAAATATAGAGGTGCTAATCCAATATGCACGGCACTTCTTTCTGGGGATGAATATACAGGGATTACAACCATGATAACAGTTTTAGAGCTTGATGCTGGGGATATTTGTTTAACTGAACGTATTGAACTTGATAATAATACAGATTTTCTTTGTCTTACAAATGAAATTGCCCAAAAATCTCCTGATTTAATAATACAAACATTAAAAGGTTTATATGAAAATACATTAAAACCCTCTCCGCAGGACCATTCTTGCGCTACATTTACAAAAAAACTTCAAAAAGCAGATAAAGAGTTAAATTTTGAAAATTCTGTTTGTGCGCTTCATAATAAAGTTCGCGCTCTAAAAGGTGTAAATACCTGTCATTTTTTGTACAATAATAAGATTGTTAAGGTTTTAAAGACAAATTTTTGTGATTCTACAAACTGTGAAAATTACGCACCTGGAGAAATTATATCAGTAGAAAAGTGCGGTATGACAGTAAAATGTGCTGATGGTGCAATACTAATTGAAACCGTAAAGCCTGAAGGCAAAGGTGAAATGCCTGCATATAGCTGGTCTTTGGGTTCAAAGATTAAATGCGGAGAGAAAATAGGATGCTAGATAAAAATATGGCTCAAAATACAGTAATGACACGTGGTATCAGGGGGGCTACCATTGTTTCTGCTAATACGTCAGAAGATATTAAAGATGCAACGGTTGAATTAACTAATGAAATTTTAACCAGAAATTCAATATCTACGCAAGATATTGCCTTTGCTATTTTTACCCTTACAAAGGATTTAAACGCAGCTTTTCCTGCTAAATTTGCACGTTTGCATTGCGGCTTTGAAATGGTTCCTATGATGTGTTATCAAGAGTTGGATGTGCCTGATTCTATAAAAATGTGTCTTCGTGTTCTTGTTGTAACAAATACAAGTATGGCCCAAAATGATATTAAGCATATATATTTAAAAGGTGCAAAGGTTTTAAGGGGTGACCTTGAAGACGGTGGTGTAAAACTATAAAATTGGATGGAAATATTATGGCAAAAATAATTGAAAAAAAATTGGTCGAATATCCTTATTTGACGGAACCCTTAAGAGTTATCACATTTGATAACGGCCACAAGCTTGTGCTTGCAAAAAAAGAAAGCCCAATGGTAAATATAAGCAGCTGGGTAAAAACAGGTTCTATTAATGAAAATGCTGATAACAATGGTGTTTCACATTTTTTAGAACATTTAATGTTTAAAGGAACACATAAATATAAAGCAGGTGAATTTGATTGTACTTTGGAACGCAAGGGTGGCATTACAAATGCGGCAACAGGTAAGGATTATACATTTTATTATGTCACAATTCCAAAGGAGCATTTAAAACTGGCGCTTCACATGCATGCCGACATGATGATTGACCCTGTGCTACCCAATGAAGAGATTGGCTCTACATTTGATATTAATGGGAAACCACCTGTTGATGGGCGCGAAAGGTGCGTTGTTATTGAAGAAATAAGAATGTGTGAAGATAGAAGCTGGCGCAAAGTTTTCGATAAACTAAATGATGCAATGTATGAAAAGCATCCATACAAAAGAACAGTTATAGGCTCAAAGGAAATAATAGCCGGTATTTGTCGTGATGATATTATGGCATATTATCAAAATTATTACATTCCTTCTAATATGACAACAATTATTGCAGGCCAGTTTGATGAGGATGAGATTATAAAATTTGTTCAGGAAGAATTCAAATTTAAAAATGAAATTCCAAAGAAGCTTTTGTCTCCTGATGATAGGACGCCTGAAATTTGCATTAAAAATCCCAAAACCGTTGAAGATAAAGCAGAAGTGCAGACAGGGTATATTATGTTTGGTTTTTTGGCTGATGTTGCAAAAAATTTAAAAGAAAGTATTGCGCTTGATTTAATATCTGTTATTTTTGGCGAAGGTAAAAGTTCAAGACTATACAGAAATTTAATTGAAACACCTGAAAAGCCGCATTACTATCAAATTGAAAGCTGCCATTATCAATATCGTGATGGGGATAATTTTTACATTGAAGGAAATTTTGATGCAGCATCTTATAATGATATTGTTCCTGAAATAATGGCAGAGCTTGAAAAAATAAAAATTATTACTGATGAAGAATTGAATAAAGCAAAGAAACGTTTGAAAGTAAATTTTGCTGAAAGTGCAGAAACTGTATCTGAAATTGCAGAAACTATAGGCCATTATATGACTGTAATGGAAGATGTTGCGCTGGCGGATAAGTATTTAAAACTATTGAATGAAATTGATATTGAATATGTTCAAGATATTGCATGTAAATATCTATCAAAAGATAAATATTCTATTAGTATCTTGATGCCAAAAGAACAAAATTAGTCCTGGCTTTTATGCTCATGGAAAAATAATTTTTAAGGAGAAATTATAATGAAATTAATCCAAAAAGATGGAATTGATATACTGATTCAAAATGCCAAAAATACACCTAGAATGGCAGTTTGTACATATTTTTCAATCGACAAATCTGAAAAATATGCAGGGGTTTATACACTTTTTGCTAAACTATTGTTAAAGGGTACAAAAACGCGTTCTGCTCAGCAATTGGCTGATATTATTGAAAATAATGGAATTGAAACATCGGTAAAATGCAAACAGGATTATGTAAAAGTTTCTACCTTGTTTTTAAATGAAGATTTTGATTTAGCGCTTAGTGTTTTGGCTGATATTTTGCAAAATTCTACATTTGATGAATTTGAAAAGGAAGTTTTTAAATTAAAGGGTGAAATTGTTGCAGATTTAGATTCACCGCAAATGAAAGCATCTGATGTTTTTATTGAAGGAATTTTTAAAAATCATTATTATGGAAATTCTTATGCAAAAATATTATCTGATCTTGATAAAATACAAAAACAGGATGTTGCCGATGTTTTGACGCAAATTATGAGTGCGAAAAAAGTAATATCCATTGTGGGTGATTTTGCTGATGAAGATAGTATTGTTGAATATTTTGTTAAAAATTTCAATTTTATGAAGACTAATGAAACAGTTTCTGAAATTCCTGGTATTAAAAGTTTTTCTGGCGATAATGGCAAAGATAGAATTGTAAAAGTAGTAAAAAATGATGCAAAACAGGCGCAGGTTTTCCAGGGGTATATTGTGGATACGCAATTTAGTGAAGATTATCCAAAAATTGCCATTATGAATAATCTTTTGGGTTCATCAGGTTTATCCAGCAGATTATTTGTGGAACTTCGCGATAAACAAGGGCTTGCATACGTTGTAAGGAGTGCACTTGAGCCTTTAGCGCATTCTTCGCTTTTCTATTTTTACATAGGAACTGAACCTAAAAATATTGAAAAATCGTTATTAGGTTTTAAAAATGAGGTTCAAAAGCTGGTATCTAATGCGCCAAGTGATGTTGAAATCCAGGGGGCAAAAGAAAATATTACAGGAAGGCTTGAATATTTTTCACAAACAAATATGCAGATAGCAAGCATTGCAGGATATGATTATATTATGGGCCTTGGGCTTAATTATGAAGAAAAATATAAGAAAAAATTAAACCTTGTTACGGGTGATGATGTTTCAAAAATGGCTGAAAAATATCTTTTAAACCCAAGTATGATATCAATTTTAGCACCTGAAGAATATCTGAAATTTTGAATTATAGCAAATGAAAAGTTTTAAAAATAATTACAAATTTGCATGTTTTTATTATGTAAATTAAAATTAAATTATTCTATTTTATTTTGGATGAAAATATTTTGAGCACTGATATTAGAAGTATAAATAAAGAAATTAATAAATTTAAGAAAAACGGCGAAATTCAAAAGGCTATTGAATTTTGTCAAACTATCCTTTTAAAGGAACCAAATAGATATGACCTTCATGTGCGTCTTGGCGACCTTTATATGGATTGGCATTTAGATGTTTATCAGGCAAAACAATATATTGATGAAGCCATAACCCAGTATCAAAGAGCATCAGAGGCTTTGATTGATAACGGGGATATTTATTACAAAATAGGGTTTGCCTTTTTTCATAAAGGCGAACTTGACCGTGCTATAAATTATTTTAATCTTGCAATTAAAAATGGTGCAGATAGGGCGCAATGTCACTATATGATGGCACAGTGCCTTAAAAAGAAAGATAGATATACAGATGCTCTTGAAGAAGCAAATATGGCGCTGAAATTTACATTTTTTAAATCTTCAAGAATACATTATTTAAAACATAGGCTTTTAAAGGTTTTATTTTTTTCATCTTTTAAAACAAAATTTCAAAGCGGGGTAGAGCTTTTATTGTCTTATCTTTTCTTGCTTTTTGATAGAGAAGCAAAGAAAGATTTTGTTCAAAAATTAAAAATTATTGTTATTTTTCCTGATTTAGTAAAGGCATTCTATCTTTGTAAAATAAAAGATTTTGATAATGCTATTGAATGCTATATAAAAATGATTGATAAAGTGCCGGGGTTTACGCCATTATATTGCCTTTTGGGGGATATTTATCGTGCAATAGGTAAACATGAAGAAGCAATTATTGAATACAAAATGGCAAGATGGATTGATTCATTATGTTTTTCTGCTTATTCAGGACTTGTTCAGGCTTATGAAGAAATGGGCGATTATGATAACGCCATAAATACATATACAAAATTTATCTCAATTCACCCAAACAATGCTATTTTACATAGCAATATTGCAAATTTATATTTTATGAAAGGTGAATACGAACAGGCAGTGTCACATTATCAAAGCGCTATTACCTTAAATCCAAAACAAGATTGGACAAGTATTGTGGCACAAACATTAGGGTATGTGCAGCAAAATGTTATTAAAAATACCGATGCCGCTATTCAAGCTTTTCAGTCTGCCTATCTTTTAACACCTAAAGAATTAGATGTTTACATCAGTCTTGGCAGCGCATTTTATGATAAAGAGGATTATAAAAATTCTTTAATTATTTATAGGCGTGCACTTGAACTTGAACCAAATAATGCCAAAATTCACTGCAATTTGGGATATTTATACTGGGGTATGGGTGAATTATCTGAAGCTATTAAAGAATACGAACTTTCAATAAAATACGATTATACTTATGCTATTGCGCATAATAATTTAGGTGTAATTTATCTTGATGATTTAGCGCATATTCAAAAAGCAACTGAATGTTTCAAGGCTGCAATTGAAGCGAATCCTAATTATGCGCTTGCATATTATAATCTTGCAAGGTCGCTTTCAATAAAAGGTGAAAAGGTAGAAGCTGCAAAATTCTTCCAAATTGCTTATGATATAAATAGCATCACAAATGAAATTGACCCTGCTGAAATTCAAGATAGATTGAATAATCTTTTCGAATAGCAAAATAGCCTAAAAGGGCGGTATCTAAAAATGATTATAATGTATAAAATTTAGCTATGTTGTGGGCATTTATTTTAAAAAGAATATTTCAAAGTATACCAATTATTATAATGGTTTCTATCATTAGCTTTTTTCTAATAAGGCTGTCTCCTGTAGATCCATTGGCTGAATTAAAGTTAAATCCTGCAATTTCAAAAGAAACTTTAGAATATGAAAAGCAGCGCCTTGGGCTTGATAAGCCTATTTATATGCAATATGTTTATTGGGCGAAAAATTTCATAAAAGGGGATATGGGAACATCTGTCACAGGTGAAAAGGTTTCATCTAAAATAAAGGAAAGAATGCTAAATACCCTACTATTATCGTTTAGCGTACTTTTTTGGACATGGATAATCGGAATTCCAATTGGCGTTATTGCGGCATTAAACTATAGAAGTGTCTATGATAGGTTTCTTACCATATTTTCATCAATCGGTATGGCAATTCCATCATTTTTCTTTGCCATTTTGCTCTTAATATTCGCGCAAAAAACCGGGCTTTTTCCAATAGGCGGGCTTACTTCAGCTGGTTTTTACAACATGAATATTTTTGAAAAAACACTTGATGTAATCCACCATCTTTTCTTGCCAACCCTTGTTTTGACGACGATTTCCCTTGCGGGGTTATCCCGTCAAATGAGGGCAAATCTATTGGATGTTTTAGATAGTGATTATGTTAAATTCGCACGTGCAAGAGGATTATCGGAAACAAAGGTGATAATAAAACATGCACTTCGAAATGCAATTAACCCCCTTGTAACCCTTTTAGGGTTTGAATTTGCAGGTCTTTTGTCAGGTGCAGCACTTACTGAATATGTTTTTCAATATCCAGGCCTTGGTCGCCTTATTTTGGAGGCTGTTTTGAAATCTGATATAAACCTTGTTATGGCAAGCCTTATGATAGGTTCATTTATGCTTATCTTGGGAAATATTTTGGCTGATATTCTCCTTAAAATAACAGATCCAAGGGTGAGGGTGGGCTAGTGCAAGGTAAAATTATGATTAAAAACCCCAAGATGAGGCAATTTTTAAAAGATAAAATTAGTGTCAGCGCGTTTTTTGTGCTAGTCATTCTTTATACTGCAATACTTTTTGCAGGCTTTTTTGCCACATATTCTAAAGAATATTCAAATAGAAAATTATCATACGCTCCACCTTCAAATGTTTATTTCATAGATAAAGAAGGTAGATTTACAAAACCATATACTTACAACTATAATAGGGTACTTAATAAAGACACATTAAGTGTGGAATATAGGCAAGATAGGACAAAAAAATATTATTTAAAATTCTTTAAAAAAGGTTTTGAATATAAATTTTTGGGTTTAATACCTTGCACGCGCCATTTTATAAGCGTAGAAGATGGAGGGGAATTATATCTGCTTGGCCTTGATATAAATGGCAGGGATAATTTTTCCAGGATATTATATGGCGGGCAAATCTCTCTTACTATTGGTTTTTTGGCTCTTTTTATATCTTTTCCTATAGGTCTTTTGTATGGTGGTGCTTCAGGATATTTAGGGGGCTTTATTGATACTCTTATGATGCGCTTTGCTGAAGCCATTATGTCTATTCCAAGTTTTTATCTTTTAATTATTTTAGCTGCCATTTTACCATCCGGAATGACAAGCTCGCAGAGGTTTGCGCTAATTACTGTTATTTTGGCACTTATAGGCTGGGCGGGTTTTGCCCGTGTAGTACGCGGCATGGTATTATCCATCAAAACCCAAGATTATATAAGGGCGGCAGAGGTTTCAGGTGCTTCCAAAAAAAGGATAATTTTGAAACATATAATCCCTCAAACTTCAAGCTATGTAATTATTGCAATTGCATTATCCATTCCAAGCTATATTTTGGCAGAATCCGGGCTTAGTTTTTTAGGGCTTGGAATTCAGCAGCCTGATGCTAGTTGGGGAAACATGCTGAAGGAAGCGCAAGAGTTTGCAAATATTGTATACAGGCCATGGCTTTTGGTTCCAGGATTTTTAATTTTTATTGCGGTTTTGTCATATAACTTAATAGGAGATACAATTCGCGATATTTTAGATCCCAAAAGCAAGGTGATGTAATCTTATCAACTTTTGCTTTTAGTTAATCCTGGGCTTTGCCTGTGTTCTTGTTATAAATGTTTGGAATGAAAAAGAAAGTCAAAAACACTAATAAGATGTCATAGAAAACCGGACATTTTCTGTGAATATCCTACAAATCATGCCATGACATCCTTCCTTGTGCTATGCTAAAATTTGAGGAGTTTAAGTAAATAATGATAGATTATCTTTCTGCACTAGATTTTGAATATTTAATACTGCTTAGAATAGGCGCCTCCATTCTTTTTGCCTTTCTTTTGGGCTTGGAGCGTGAGGTGACAGGTAAATTTGCTGGGCTTCGCACGCATATTTTAGTTAGTGCCGGCGCCTGTGTTTTTACGCTTTTATCTATATATGGCTTTAAAATGCATATTGTGGAAGGTTTATCAGGAGTGAATGATCCTGCGCGTATTGCAGCTCAGATTATTACTGGTATTGGTTTTATTGGTGCAGGTTCTGTTATGCGCCATGGAAATAACATTTATGGTATCACAACTGCGGCTACTTTATGGATGTGCGCTGCAATAGGGATGGCCTGTGGTACAGGAATGTATGCTATTGCTGCCACTGCAACAATTTTTTCTTTAATTGTTTTAATTTTAATCAGACGTTTTGAAAGAAATTTTTTGTCCAGCAAAACCAATGAAGAAAAAATGCTTGAGATTAGGTTTTCTGCTCCAATAGTTTACATTGAGGAAATGGCAGAATTAGTGGATAAGAATTTTGATAAAATTCAAAAAATTGAAAGAAAAATTATAAATGATGACAGAGTAAGCAAGATTGTGATTAAAATGCGTATTTTGTCTAATTGTCAAATTTCTGCTGTAAATGATGTTTTTAAGGATAAAAATTTTATTGAAAAAATTGAAATTCAAGAAATTTATGAATAACTGTACTAAAAATTTTGCTTGTGGTATTGTTTAATTGTTAATAACTAAAATTGGAGCAAAATGAGAGTCCACGAACTAGCAAAAGAATTAGGCGTTAGCGCCAAAGAATTAATGGAAAACGTAAAAGATAGGCTTGAAATTGTGTTCAAGTCGCATAGTGCTACTGTTTCGCAAGGAAACATAGATAGAATTCGTGAACTTTATCAAAAACCTGCTGAAAAAAAAGCAAAACCTAAAGCTTTTATTGTAAAAAAAGCAAAGGTTGAAAAACCAGTTGAGGAAGAAAAAGAAGAAATTAAGGAAGAACCGCAGAAAATTACAATTTCTAAAGTTGTAAAGACAAGTACAGAAAAGCCTAAACCACCTGTTGTGGAAACTATTAAAGAAAGGCCAAGGCTTGAAATTGTTCGTCCTGCACCCAAACATATTGAAAAAAAATCTGAAAATGCCCCTGATGTTTCTGTGCAAAAGGCAGAACAAACACAGGTTCAAAAACCCATTCAAAGGCCTGTTGAAAACAGGATTCCTGATATTGCATCTTTAACCCGCAAAAATTTTGGCAAGCAGCCTCAAAAAGAAGAAGCTAAACCAAAAAAAGCAGATGAAAAATCAAAAGATAAGACTGCACAAAAGCAAAAACCTGCTGCTGATGCACCAAAAACACCTATTAAAAGACATATAATTTCACCTGATATGTATGCAAATCAGGATTTTAGAAACAAAAAGAAGAAAAAAGAAAAAAATTACAAAAATAAAGAAGAAGAGCAGGAAAGAATAAGCTTGGAAAAAACTGTACAATCCAAGCATAAAAAGCATGTTCAAGAAGAAGCACCTGTTGCTGAAGTTACCCAGGTGGTAATAAACAGACCAATGACTGTAGGTGAGCTTTCAGACAAAATCAATAAGACACCAGCGGAAATTATAAAGTTCTTGATGATGGAAAAAATTATGGTGACTGTGAATTCACCTATAGATATCGATACTGCTAAAAAAGTGGTTATAAATTTTGACATTGAGCCATTGGATGAAGATATTGATGCATTTATTCAAGAAGAAACTGAAAAAGAAGAAAAAAATAAAATTCTTCTTGAAGCTGATGAGAAATCTTTAATTAAAAGGGCGCCAGTTGTTACTATTATGGGTCATGTTGACCATGGTAAAACTACACTTTTGGATAGTATTCGTGCTTCAAAACATAAAATTGTATCAACAGAAGTTGGCGGAATTACCCAAAGCATTGGTGCCTACACCGTTTGGCAAGATGATAAGAAAATTGTATTTATTGATACACCAGGCCATGAGGCTTTTACCCAAATGCGTGCAAGGGGTGCAAAATCAACAGATATAGCTATTTTGGTGGTTGCAGCAGATGATGGTGTGATGCCGCAGACAATTGAAGCTATAAATCACGCAAAATCAGCAAATGTACCTATTATTGTGGCTGTAAATAAGATGGATAAAGCCGATGCAGACCCTGACAGGGTTTTGCAGCAGATGACTGAATATGGCTTAGTTCCTGAAGCCTGGGGTGGAGATACTATCTGTGTGAAGGTTTCAGCTCTTCAAGGCAAGGGTATTGATGAATTATTAGAATATATTTTGTTAGTTGCTGAAATGCAGGAATTAAAAGCTGTAAAAGATTGTCCTGGCCGCGGTGTTATTATTGAAGCCAATCTTGATAAGGGTAAGGGCCCTGTTGCTACAATGCTTGTGCAGAATGGTGTTTTAAAGGTTGGTGATTCAATTGTTGTGGGCACTGTGGGTGGAAAAGTCAGAGCATTATTGGATGATTCTGGTCAAAGAGTAAAAAGTGCTGGGCCATCCACTCCTGTTGAGATTTTAGGCTTAAATGAAGTTCCACAGGCAGGCGATTTCTTTGAAGTTGTTCAAAATGATAAAATGATGAAGCAAATTGTGGCTGAAAGAAAGCAGCAGGAACGTACAAATAGGCTTGAAGCTATGGCTGTGTCGCATGTTAAGAAAGAAGTTCTTGTAAATGATGAAATAAAGAATTTAAATTTAATAATTAAAGCGAATACAAATGGTTCTGCTGAAGCTGTTTCGCAAGCTATACAGAATGTGAAATCTTCTCAGGTTATCCCAAAAATCATGCATGTTGGTGTTGGGGATATTTCAGAGGCTGATGTTATGCTTGCATCAGCAAGTAATGCAATAATACTGGGCTTTAGCGTGAAAGAAGACGCAAATGCTCTTGCTGCGGCTGAAAGAGAATATGTTCAAATTAAAAAATATGACATAATTTATCAGGTTTTAGAAGATGTAGAAAAGACCATGTTGTCCTTGTTAGAGCCTGAAATTCAAGAGGTGGAACTTGGTACAGCCGAAGTGCGCCAAATATTTACATTTGGTAAAACTGGCAAAATTGCAGGCTGTTATGTGCTTGAAGGCAAAATTGTCCGCTCAAAAACTGCAATTATCAAAAGAGGTGGCGTAGAAATATATAAAGGTGAAATAAATCAGTTGAAACGTTTCAAGGATGACGTTAAAGAAGTTGCCCAAGGTTTTGAATGCGGTATTTCTTTTGCCAAATTTAATGACCTGCAAGAAGGCGATATAATTGAGGTTTCAACTACAAAAGAGGTTGAAAGAAGCTCTCTTGTTTAGTCAAATTTGAATGTATATAATTCTACGTATCCTAAGAAAAACAGTTAAGTTTAATAACATTTTTCTGATACACTATATGTGAAAAAAGACAAAATTCTTACATAAAATTCTTGAAAATATCCCAAAAATACAATAAAAAATAGAAAAATAATAACATATAAAAAAGGCGGAAAGCGGCATGACACTAAGGAATGAGCGGGTTAGAAAAGCCCTGATGCGAGAAATATCTGATATTTTATTAAAAGACATAAAAGACCCTAATGTGGCTGGAATCGTCTCTATTACTGATGTTGAGGTTTCTCATGATAATTCTTTTGCAAAAGTTTTTTATAGTGTGATGGCAGATGAAGAAGGGCGGAAACGCACTGAGAAAGCTATTTTGAACGTAACACCAAAAATTCGTCACGAGGTAGGAAAGCGAATCAGGCTAAGACACACACCAGAGCTGCGTTTTGTCCTTGATGAATCCTTAGAGAGAGGTTTGCGCATTACAAAACTAATTGACCAAATTTCTAAAGGTGAGCTCTAAAATGCCTGAAAATACAGGGCTTAACATAAATAATCAGCCTGAAAACCCTGCTGATACTGTATTTTCTAAAGAAGATACCCTTGAAACACCCGCCAATACTGCATTTGACGTGCAAGATGCATCTAATGCGCAGTTGCACAATCCTTTGTCAAAAAATTTACAAATACCTGAAAAGCACCATAACCAGGTGCTTTTTACAACACATATACCCCAAAAGATGCAAAACCAGACGCTTTTTACAATGCAAACTTCCCAAAATGCATCAAATCAGATGCTTTCCACGACACATATACCCCAAAATTTACAAACACCCGAAAAGCGTGAAGGCCAGGCGTTCTCCCATTCGCACACCTTGAATTTGCCCCATAAAAGCGGCCAAAATAATCCGCCTTGCTGTTTTTTGAATATCCTGAAACCCAAGGGTATTACTTCTTTTGACGTTATTTACAAGCTTCGAAAACTTCTAAAAATAAAGAAAATTGGTCATTCGGGCACCTTGGATCCTCTTGCAGAAGGTGTTATGCAGGTTGCTGTGGGTCAGGCCACGCGTTTGATTGATTATTTGGGCTCTGATAAAAAATATGTCGCAAATATAAAATTTGGCTATATTTCTGAAACGGGCGATGCAGAGGGTAAAATCACCCCGGTTAATACTCCAAACTTCACCTATAATAAGCTTTTAGCTGCAATTAAATCTCTAACCGGACAAATAGAACAGATTCCACCTGTTTATAGCGCTATAAAGGTAGATGGGAAGAAGCTTTGTGACCTTGCAAGAGCTAATGCTAAAAAAAATAAAACTATAGAAAATCAGCACAATTTAAAATCTATAAATAGCCATCAAAAACAAGGCCCCATGCCGGAAATCCTGAATCAATCACAAGAAAATCTTTCTCATCCAAGCCAAAACGACAATGCAAAAATTCTAAAAACCTCTAATAATCATAATCTAGCGCGTCTTGCAATGCCCATAAACGACCCTGCTAAAACCCTGCAAACACGTTTTGACAACCCCTCTAACGCTGAATTTACGGGCCTTTGCGCTACTGATGCCGCACAAAATAATTCATGCCAAAATGAACAAAATTTTTCATCTATGCCAAATACTGATTCTAATGATTTGTTAAATAGTATTAAGATTCCTAAACGTAATGTAACAATTTATGAGGTAAAAATTTTAAGTTTTGTAACAATTGATGGTAATAAATATGAAATTAATGATCAAAAACTTGAAATTTCCAGTAGTAATGCCATCCTGAAAAATAAAAATATTCCTTTAGAAGCTGAAAATTTGCAAATAACTGATGTTGAACTTGAAATTTTCTGTTCAAAAGGCACATATATACGCTCTTTTGCTGTGGATTTGGCTGCAAAATTAAACACGGGCGCATATCTTACTGCCCTAAAACGTACCATGGCTGGCAATTTTGCTATTGAAAATTCAATACAAATTGAGGATACGTGCCTGCAAAAACATGCCATTAATCCTATGATGGCGCTTGATTTGCCTGTTTATGAAATTTCAGAAGATGAATATAAAATGGTGTTAAACGGCGTATCTTTTATGCAAAAAAGCCCTCAAACACAAAAAAGCCCCCAAGCACAAAAAAGCCCTCAAGCACAAAAAAGCCCTCAAACACAAGAAGCTTCTCAAGTAAAAGAAGGTTCTCAAACACATGAACTCTCCCAAATGCACTCATCCTCCCAAATTATAAATGCTCATCAAAAGGCAACAAATTCAAATGAAATTATGCTTGTTTTTGAACATAATCTTGTGTCAATTGCACATTTGCGCGATAATAAAATAGTTCCAAAAAAAGTCTTTAAATAGGGTGCAGTAAAACAAAAAACCCAAATAAAGCCGTATACCAAACATAGGAGTTTAAATTATGGGAATTTTTATACGTACGCTCATAATCACATTAATTTTTTGTATAGGATATTTTGGTTGGGTTTATTTTTCAAAAGAAGGATACAGCCCAAATTTACACATAACAGGTGAGGCTAAAAATACGCTTGTGCAAGATGAAGATCCTGCTAGGGAAACGCAAAACCCTGCCAATGCTGAAAATCCGGCTCAAAATGAAAATCCCGCACTCCAAAGCCTCTCTATTGCATTTTTGGATGGTGAGGATACTATTAAATATGTAACACGTCAAGCGCGTCATAAAACGCTTTATACTGCCCTTGGTTTGTTAATAAAAGGCCCAAGTGATGAAGAAAAAGAAATGGGCATTTTTACTGAAATTCCATCAAATGCAAGGTTGATTTCTGTTAAGAAAAATGAAACAGATGGTTCTATTATTATAAATTTAACTAAAGAATTCGGCGAAGGCGGCGGCACACAGTCTGTTCAGGCTCGCTTAAAACAAATTGTTAAAACTGTAAATTTATATGCAGGTAAAGCGCCTGTTTATCTATATTTGGATGGTAAAAAAGCTCAATACCTTGGCGGCGAAGGCATTTATATTGAACAGCCTATTAATAAATAAAGGGTAAATACCCACCCTCCTCCAACACAGACAATCTTGTGAAGAATTGCTTGGAAAGGAGGTGATAATATGAGAAAAGAAATAATAAAAAGTGCCATCAAGGTACTGATAGCACTTTTAAATTTAATTAGTCTTTTCTTATAGGGTATGAAGTGAAGCCTCAGAGAAGTCCAATTTCTTTGGGGCTTCCCCCTATGTTATTATTATTTATCCATTTTTTTCTTTTGTCAAGTCATGCCCGTCAAAATTTCACCCTGGCTTTCACAGCCATTATACAGCTCTATTTAAATTGTTCATCGCAATTTTTATTGGGAGCCTCGGCTTTTGCTTTTAAATATCCCCCACCTGTCTAATACATTTAGATGATTTTTTCTTTCATAATATAAAGCGTAGAATATTTAGGAGGTATAAAAAGAGCTTATATAATCATCAAAATACAGCCAAAACCACATAATATTATTTTGGCCTGTTATTTTAAAAGCAATGTGTAGATTAAAAAAAGCTTGTATAAAGGTTTATGAATAGAATTTTTTGATAAGAAATGAATTGATTTTAAAATGCATTTTTTGTCATCTCTTATTTAACCTGAAAAACAGCTAAACTCTTTTTGATTTTATGTGCATGAAACTTATGCATTTTTAGGCTTTACTTTTTTATATTTTGCCGAAAAAGAGTCTTTTTTTAAACAAAGTTTCCCCAAATTTAAAACAGAAAACGATAATAAATATATTGTTGTTGTCTAAAGAATGTGTGAAACTTTGTGTATTTTGCTGTTTGTAAATTTTTATTTTTGCCATTTAGCCCTTTTTAAAAATATAAAAATTTTACGTTTTGCCTTGTGCCATCAAGCTTTGCCAGCATCAATATTTCATTAATTTTTGTTTACATATTCAAGTTTTGTTTCAATCTTGAAATCACAATTAAATATGGTAATATTAATGTTAAGTTTATAGTTGTTTTATCGTAAATAAAGGTTACAAGGTAATTTAGATGAATGAGATTTTTTCTGCGTGTGCAAATGCGCTCGCTGCTTGGCGTTCGCCTTGCAAAAATTCTAGCCATTCTAACCAAAAATGTCGCTTTGTGCAACGGTTTTGCCATAATGGTAAAAAAGCGGGATTTTCACTGGTTGAACTTTTAATGGCACTTTTGGTTGCATCTTTGTTGATGGCGGCTCTTGCCCCTGTTATGACAAAGAAATTCACAGATGGCACCCCGGCTTCACTTACTGAAAGTGGAAACATTGGTGATAGAGGCTATTGGGGCTATATCAATAATGATGATAGTACTGCTATTTTGGAAGATACAGATACAGGTTTTGTTGTTCCAGAAGAAGTTGGCAGTATTAATGCTATTATTGTTGGTGGCGGCGGCGGCGGTGCTGGTGCCGTAAATTCGCTGCAAAGCAGTGTGCAAAACAAAGTTTTGGTAGATGCTACAGGTGTTACCGGTGCTGCCAATGCAAATTTGCCAGCGGCTTCTGTTCGCAGTTTTTATCAATACGTTGATAAAATGACTGTGACACTTGTTGGCGGAGGCGGCGGCGGAGGCGGTTCTAATGGCCAAGCAAATTATACAGAGCCTCCTGCATTCCATCCTAAAAGTTCCTCAGATTGCGGGAATTGGGGTGTGTTTGTTACATCTGCCCAAAATGGCGGCAAAGGTACATTGTGTGTATCAAAATATAATGCAGGACAGCATAATCAGCCTTATGCGCCTCCGTTTCCTTCTAGTAGCCAAGCAATAAAAATCGACACTGACAACAATGGTTCTGAAGATGCCACTGTTTATGTTCAATATCATGTTGCGCAATCTACAACTGGTACAGGAAAATGTGATGGTGCAAACTGTTGCTGGACGACTGCAAGTGATACAAAACAGACTGCAAACCCAAGTTATTGCGATAATGCGGGCAAAAACGGAATGACATACGGTGGTTGCTATAGGCCTGTTTGTCAGTGGAGAGCTGCTGCTGCAATTTGTAAAAATTGGAACCCGACAGGGGATTCCAGGTATCAGGGCAGATTGCCATCTTATAAGGAATTGCAGGCTTGGCAGGCTTATGGACAGTTGAGCGATAGAAAAGGTTCGCCCAATTTGCCAGGTTTGATGAATTGGGATGGCGTGCGTGGCTTGCAGCTTTGT
>CAJUNK010000014.1 GCA_910587815.1 Candidatus Gastranaerophilales bacterium
CGGCCAAGGCCTCCCTCGCAATGACACAGGAAGCCTGTGGAATACCAAAGGCCCGTTCGGTCTCAAGGCTCCTGAGGAAATCAAAGATTTCCACGTCGCTCATCAATAGTTACATTTTGCCGGGTTCATCACCCGTCAAAATTTCACCCTGGCTTACGCAATTTTTAGATGAACAACTTTTTGTGGTATTGATTTTAGTAACCTTATCAATACCCTTTTTTTATTATTAATTTTTAAAAGTTTACACCTCATCTTTTAGCAGTAAAATTCTTCTAGAGGATTAAGAAAATGAATATTTTTATCACTGCAACAGATACAGACGCTGGAAAAACCTATGTTTCCAAGGGAATTGTACAAGAATTATTAAAAAGAGGTAAAAAAACAGCCTATTTTAAACCATTTCAAAGTGGCATCATTGAAAATGTATTATCTGACGCAGATACCATTTGTACAACTAAAAATACAGATTTACTTACAACAAAAAACTCATATATTACAAAAACCCCTTGTACGCCATCAATTTCAGCAAAAATAGATAATATAGAAATAGATATCAACAAGGTAAAAAAAGATTACGCAAAACTTAAAAAAAATAATGATGTTGTTATAACCGAAGGCTCTGGCGGTCTTTTTGTGCCAGTGAATAATGAATTATTAATATCCGATATCATAAAAGAATTAAACTTACCCTGCATTATCATTGCACGGCCAAATTTAGGCACAATAAATCACACTCTTTTGACAGTTCACGCTTTAAAGAGTCTAAATATAGATATTTTAGGAATAGTTATTTCAAATTATCCAAAAAATTCAAATGACCCTTGTATTACAACTGCACCAAGATTAATAGAAGAATTCAGCAAAAAACTTGATGAAAAATTTAAATATGGAAATTATGATACAAAAATATTAGACATAGTAAATCATAATGAAAATAATTTCGAAAAAATTGTTGATGCAATTTTAAAAAATTAATTGCAGCCGCATTTGTGTTCAATTTCGTTTTTTAATTTTTCATATTTTTCTTTATCTTCTTTATAGATAAGCAATTCCCCAAATTCTTTAAATTCTATCCCATAGGCACATTTCCCACCCAAAAGTGCATCTTTAAATGATTCTATCAAATGTTCACATTCATAATAATCAAAAACACCTGGGTCAAATTGCAAATCTACAAAATTGAACTCGCCAGTTTCAAAATCCGCAAGAATATTATCGGAATTTATAAAATCAAACTTATATCCATAAGCATTTTTTATAGTAGAAATCGCATTATCGTAGGCAACTTTTGGCATATTTGCAATTTTATCAAGTGTGTTTAAATAACTTACGCAAAAATTCTTATAATTTTTATAAAAAAGTTCACCCTCTGGAATATTTTGCTCCTTGCAATCTGTTAAAAAATCTTCAGCACGTTTTTTGTCTTTAATTAAATCCATAAACTGCATAAAATTTTTCTGTTGAATATGGTTTGGTTTTTCTCCCACCCCCATAAATTCTCCCATCAAATCAATATATTCTGATGTAATAGGCACACCAGGCACTTTCTTTAGAAGCATTATACTATCCTTTAATCTTGAAGCTTCTTTTGGAGAAAATACGCTCTTTTTAAAATCAGCAGCATTGTCCTGAATTACATATATAGGTAGCCCCAAATTCTTATTTGTTAAAATATTATTTTCATACACTATAGGGCATATCATTAAGCCATCTAAATTACCACGTTTAATAACACTTGTGTATGCATTTTTATTAACTCTTAGAACATATTGCGGAAATTCATCTATTTCAAAAACCATAGCTTCACCACCCGATGCATATTTTGAATAATCTACAGTTTCTAAAACAGTATTTGTTATATTTTTTTGCAAATCAATATCTTGTGCACTAAATAAACTCTTATATGGATAAGAATAATAAAACCTATCATCACTTGCTTGTTTATTATTTGCATATTCAGTATCGCGTTTATCAACACAAACCTTGCCATACTCTTCCATGGCAAGGGGTTTTGAATTACCAAAATCACAGGTGGCAAAAAATTTTACTTCCATAGCATCACTATTCAAGATTCTGCATCTATAAAACGTGCCAAAAGAAAAAAATTTGCCTTTATAAGATAAACGTTATTCCTGTGGCACAAGAACATCTTGGCTGCCAACAGAAGGTGGTGAAGAAGGTACAGGTGCTTGTTCGGCATCAAAAGGCTTCGTATTGCTTGCAGGTATCACGGGCTGCGCAGGTTTATTTTCACTTTCTTTTTCTTTTTCTCTGTCTTTATCTTTATCTTTTTCTTTACCCTTATCCTTTTGACGTTTCTTTTCTTTGGTATCGCTTTGATTATCTAAAGCTTTTTCGCCTTCACTCTGTTTTACATTCTGCCCAGGAAGCGGTGCTGTATCTATATTTTCATCTATTTCTAAATCAATATCATCATCTTCTTCCATCTTTTCTGTAGGCTCATCCAATATTTCAACCTCTCCTGATTTCCCATCAGGTTTTGGATAATCAAATACAGAATTTGGATAATTTATAAGTGCAACCTTCATATAATCCGCCCATACCTGAGCCGGCAAAAGACCACCTGTGATACCTGGCAGTTTTGAATTATTATCATTTCCAAGCCATACACCAGCAACAATATCAGGTGTATAACCCATAAACCAAGCATCCCTATAATCATCGGTGGTTCCTGTTTTCCCTGCAACAGCTCTACCGATATTGGCAGCGCGCCCTGTACCAACCTCAACTACTTTTTGCAGCATATAAGTCATCCCAGCTGCTGTGTCGTAACTTATAACTTTAACATTTTTTGGCCCAGGATTTTCATATATAACAACTCCACGTGAGTTTTCAACCCTTTCAACTGCATAAGGACGCACCCTAAATCCGCCATTTGCAAAAGCGCCGTATGCTATTACCATATCATAGAGCTTTACACCATTAGAACCAAGGGCAATAGTCATATCACTTTGTAATGGTGTGGTAATACCCATTTCACGAGCAGTAGAAATAACGTTTGGAACACCAACTTTTTCAATCATTTTTACTGCTACTACATTTGATGATACTGCAAGTGCTTGCCAAACAGGCATTCTACCTCTATATTTTCCGCCATAATTTCTTGGAGACCATCTTCCAAACGAAACAGGAGCATCGTTTACAATATCGTTAACTTTTACACCTTGCTGCAAAGCAGTAGCATATACAAAAGGTTTAAATGAAGAACCGGGTGGTCGCACAGCATTTAAAATTCTATCGTATTGGCTCTTTTCATAATTTTTACCGCCAACATAAGCATAAATTTTGCCTGTTGTTGGAGAAAACGAAAATAAGGCCATTTGAGTCTTGTCACCAGTTAACTTTGCACTTGCAAGACGATTGTTTATAGCATTATCTGCTGCTTCTTGGGATTTATAATCAAGAGTCGTATAAATCTTTAGACCGCCATGAGAAATATCTTCTTCTCTAAAACCTATATATTCAAGTTCTTTTAACACAAAATCTATAAAATATGGTGCCTTATTAAAAGAATAAACCTTTGACTTCTTGCTCAAGTGCAATTCTTCTGCCTTTGAGCGTTCATATTGCTCTTTTGTAATGCGCCCAGTTTTATAAAGACGCCAAAGAACTTGGTTTCTTCTCTCTATTGCTTTTTTTGGATTTTGCAATGGCGAATACACGCTAGGTGCTTGTGGAAGCCCTGCTATAAGGGCAGCTTCAGCCAGTGTTAATTCATTGAGATTTTTATTAAAATATGTTTTAGAGGCTGAAAGCACTCCATAAGTACCAGAACCTAAATATACAGAATTTAGATACATTTCTAAAATTTCATCTTTAGAAATGGTTTTTTCAATTCTGTGTGCTATAATTAGTTCTTTTATTTTTCTATCAAAAGTTCTTTCGTTTGATAAGAATAAAATCCTTGCAAGCTGTTGAGTGATAGTACTTGCACCTTGTTTAAAAGAACCTGCTTTGAGGTTTGCAATAACAGACCTTAAAAGCCCAAAGGTATCAAAACCTCTATGGCTGTAGAAATTTTTATCTTCAGTTGCAATAATTGCATATTTTAAGCTGTTTGGAATATCTTTTATAGAAACCTTTTCAAAACGAAACACTGTAAAGGTTTTAATGTTTTCACCATCAGATGAATAAATAGAAGTTACAGGATTTGGTTTTATATCTTCAAAATTACTAATAGGCGGCAAAGATGCCAAATATAAATTAAACGCAGCTATCGCAGCCAAAACCGCTGAAACAGCCATCATTAAAAGATATAGGAAAAAATTTCCCTTCTTTTTTTTATTTTTTTTAACTCGTCTACTCTTAACATTTCCCATAATGATATTCTATAAGAAAAATTTTAACTTGCAATGACTTTAAAAAACGCCCTGCTCACAAAGAGAAAGGGCGTTTTAATAATATTTTGAACTCAATTAAAAATCAAGACCAGCTTCTCTTGCAGCATCAGCCAAGGCTTGAATTCTGCCATGAAATAAGAATCCGCCTCTGTCAAAAACGCATTCTTTAATGCCTTTTGCAGCAGCTTTTTTTGCAATATCTTCACCGACAATCTTTGCAGCATCAATATTGCCACCATGTGATAATTTATCTCTTAAATCTTTAGCATCACTTGAAGCAGCAGCTAAGGTTACACCGTTCACATCATCAATAAGCTGAGCATAGATATGTTTAATACTTCTGTATACTGCTAAACGAGGACAAGAAGGAGTTCCTGAAATTTTGGTTCTTACTCTTCTGTGTCTTTTTCTTGTTTGTTCTTTTCTATTTACTAATTTAATCATTTTTTTATCCTTTCACCCAAATCCTTAAACTGCAATTTTACAGCAGGATTCATGCGGGCAATTTAACTATTTATTACTTTTTACCTGCTTTACCAGCTTTACGTCTTACATATTCGCCTTCATATCTAATACCTTTGCCCTTGTATACTTCAGGAGCACGTTTAGATCTGATTAAAGCAGCAATATCACCAACAGCCTGTTTGTTAGAACCTGTAATAGTAATTTTGGTATTTGCTTCAACTGCAATTGTTATGCCCTTTGGCGGTTCAATAACAATCGGGTGAGAGTAACCTAATTGCAAATTGATTGCAGTACCTTGCATTTGGGCTCTGTAACCAACACCTTGAATTTCAAGTTTCTTTTCAAAACCTTCTTTAACGCCGGTTACAACGTTTTGAACCAAAGTTCTTGAAAGACCATGCAATGAACGAGATTTTCTATCATCGTTTTTTCTTGTCAAAATAATTTGATTGCCATCTATTTTAACTTCAATTTCATGTCTTATTTCAATAGATTCTTCGCCTTTTGGGCCTTTTGCAGTTACAAGATTACCATCAATTTTTACTTCCACTCCTGATGGAATTTCAACTGGTAATTTTCCAATTCTGGACATTTTAATTTTCTCCTTTTGCTTTTGTGTGAATCAACATATTAAAGATAAATTTTATCTAAAATAATGTGCTCACAATTGTGTATTAAGCGGGAACGCTTCAACCTTCTGGTCTAAAGTTGACCAAAAAGTCAAATCAACCCTTGTGTCAATAAATTATCGACAATTGAATGCTACCAAACGTAGCATAAAACTTCGCCGCCAGTATTTTCTTTTCTAGCAGCCTTATCTGTCAATAAACCTTTGCTTGTAGATACAACAGCAATTCCAAGACCATCAAATACTCTTGGCAAATTTTTTGCTTTTGAATAAGTTCTAAGCCCTGGTGTTGAAACTCTTTTTAAACCTGTAATTACGGGTTTATTTGAATTATATTTTAATTCAACATCAATAACTTTGAAGTTTCCATTTTCTTTTACTTCATAGTTTGAAATAAAGCCTTCTTCTTTTAAAAGTTTAACTAACTCAATTTTTAATTTTGATGCAGGAATTTCAACATTAGAATGCCTTACAGTATTTGCGTTTCTAATTCTTGTGAGTGCATCTGCAATAGGATCTGTGATTGTCATTTGTTTTTCCTTTCTACTTGCAAGACCCGGAAATACCCGTTCAGCCTTGTAGTTTAGTAATTCCTTGCACAAAAAACTTTGTACAAAGTCAATGATACATAAAACATGATTTTAATGCAAATTTTTGTAAAAGTTTATTAAGCATAATAAAAAAGTAGCAAAAAAAATTTATCAGCAAGCTTATATGCGCAACAAAACAAAAGTTAAACCATACCATACCAAAACAAAAGAAGGGAAAGAGAAAATGAATATCAATTCAATCAGCAGTGCAAGTTTTTCTGGAGGCAAAATAAGGGTTTATTCTAATTCCAGGTACAGAGAAGAAACAAACATAGATGTAGATAATATAAAAGCAATCGATAAATATGGTCTAAAAACAAAAGAAGGAGGTTCTTATGTTTATTTTTATAAGCTTCCCGAAAGCGATAAAGAAATCAACGCAAAATATCAACAAGTACTTTCCGCATATGCTGCTTTGCAAAATCCATCAAGAAATAATGTTACAATTGATTTAACATAATAAAATTATACCTATATAATTTTATATTAAAACAATTAAATGCACACTAATTTCTAAAAGTGTGCATTTAATGATATATTCTTAAAATTTTACTACCAAGAAGCTTTTGTAACGCCTGGCAATAAACCTCTGTGTGCAAATTCTCTTAAATGAATTCTGCAAAGACCGAAATCTCTGTGATATCCATGAGGGCGACCACAAATGGAGCATCTGTTATGGAGTCTTACAGTAGGATATTTTCCTTTAGCTGCAAGCATTTCGCGTCTTTCTTCTTTGTTTATCATTGCTTTTTTAGCCATTATTTATATTCTCCTTTGAATTAATGCTTTTTAAAAGGCATACCTAAGTGTGCAAGAAGGCTTTTTGCCATTTCATCATTAGGGGCAGTTGTGATAATAGAAATATTCATACCCTTAACAATATCAACTTCTTCATAATGAATTTCAGGAAATAAAGCCTGTTCTTTTAAACCAAAGGTATAGTTTCCTCTGCCATCAAAGCTTTTTGCGCTAACCCCTCTAAAGTCACGGATTCTAGGGAGAACAACGCAAACTAACTTTTGAAAGAAATCAAACATTCTTTCGCCACGTAAAGTAACCATTGAACCAACCGGCATACCTTCTCTTAATTTATAAGATGCAATTGATTTTTTAGCTTTTGTAACAAGTGCTTTTTGGCCTGCAATTTTGGTTAGCTGTGCAACAATTGATTCTGCTAATTTTGAATTATGTGAAGCTTCGCCAACACCCATATTAATAACTATCTTATGCAATCTTGGAATCTGCATATCATTTGATAGTTTAAATTCTTCTTTTAATTGATTTCTGATTTCTTTTGTATATTTTTCTTTTAAATCAGTTGTTTTCTTAGCTGACATTTTCTTATTTCCTTCCTGCCTTTGAAATTTTTACCCAAAAACTCAGGGTCTGACAAATTTCAATGCTTAATAATTATACATCCAATGATTCATTACATTTTTTGCAAACGCGGATTTTCTTGCCATCTTTTACTTCATGTTTTACTCTTGTGGCTTTTTCACAAGATGGGCAATAAACCATAACCTTGCTTGAATCCATACTGGCTTCCATTTTAACAAGTCCGCCTTGAATACCTGCCATAGGATTTGCTTTTTGGGCTTTTGTCACCATATTAACACCTTCAACAAGTACTTCGCCTTTTTTGGTGTCAACCTTTTTAACGTTGCCCACTTTACCTTTATCGCGTCCAGAGGTAACAATTACTCTGTCACCAACTTTTGTATGTAATTTCTTTTCTTCTGACTTTGACATTTTTGTTGTTCCTTTTATATTAAATAACTTCAGGTGCAAGAGAAACAATCTTCATATAATTTTTTTCTCTCAATTCTCTTGCAACAGGGCCAAATACACGGGTACCTCTTGGGTTGCCATCTTTATTGATAATAACAGCAGCATTATCGTCAAATCTTATAACTGAACCGTCGTTTCTTTTTATATCTGCAACAGTTCTAACGATAACAGCAGTCACCACATCAGATTTTTTAACTACCATACCAGGCGCTGCATCCTTTACAGCAGCAATGATGACATCGCCAACACCTGCATATTTTTTATTTGAGCTGCCCATAACTCTGATGCAAAGAAGTTCTTTCGCACCTGTATTATCTGCCACTTTTAATCTGGTTTCTTGTTGTATCATTTCTTTTTACCTTTATTTATAACTGTTTTCAAAGCTATTTAGCAGCTTCTACTACCTTATCCAATACCCATCTAACAGAACCTGAAATTGGTCTGTTTTCAACGATTGAAACAACATCGCCCATTTTAGATGTGCCGTTTACATCGCTTACTTTATATTTTTTAGTAAATGTCATTGTTTTTTTGTATTTTTTATGAGCCTTGTGTTCAGCAACGGATACTACAATGGTTTTATCCATTTTATCACTAACTACTGTTCCAACTTTGACTTTTTTTGGCATTTTATTGCTTCCTTATCTTACACATTTAGTTCTTTTTGTCTTAATACAGTTTTTAATTGGGCAATCACTTTTCTTGCTTTTTTAAGCTGTGCAGGATTTTCCAACGGATTCATTTTATTATGTTTCATTCTTAAAGAAAACAATTCTTTTTTTGCATTGATAATCATTTCCTTTAATTCTTCAACAGTCTTTTCTTTAATTTCATTAAGTTTCATTTTATTCACCTATTTTTTCTACAATTCTTGTCTTAACAGGAAGCTTTTGGGCTGCCAGTTTAAGAGCATCAATTGCATCTTCTCTTACTGAATAATCAATTTCAAAAAGTAATCTACCAGGTTTTACAACTGCAACCCAATATTCAGGGTTACCTTTACCTTTACCCATACGAGTTTCAGCAGGTTTAGCAGTTATAGGCTTATCAGGGAAAATTTTAATCCAAACATTACCGCCACGTTTAATTTTTCTTGTCATTGCACGACGAGCAGCTTCTATTTGTCTAGATGTAATCCAAGCAGGATCAACACTAACGAGCCCGTATGAACCAAATTCCAAAGTAGTACCTCTGGTCTCGGTTCCTTTCATATTGCCCTTCATTTTCTTTCTAAATTTGGTTTTTTTAGGCATTAACATGTTTTGTTTGCTCCTATATCATTATGCTTCAGCTGAAGCATTATCTTCACTACGTTTTCTTCTGTTACCAAGACGAGCACCTTCTTTTTGTGCATTTTGAGGTTTCTTTGTCTTGATGTTTTGGTCAGCTTTTTCGCCAGGCATAAGGTCACCCTTGAATACCCAAACTTTAACACCGATTTTACCCATTACGGTATCTGCTTCAGCAAAACCATATTGGACATCAGCTCTTAAAGTTTGAAGTGGAATTCTGCCTTCTTTTGCCCATTCAGATCTTGCAATTTCAGCACCACCTAGACGTCCAGATACCATAACTTTAATACCTTGAACACCGGCTCTCATTGTTCTTTGCATAGCTTGTTTCATAGCTCTTCTGAATGCTATACGTTTTTCCAATTGAAGAGCAATATTCTCAGCCACAAGCTGTGCATCAACATCAATTCTTGCAACTTCAACAACATCAATTGAAACATTTTTATTGTTTATCAAGTTCTGTACTGCAACTCTTAATTCATCAATACCTTGACCGCCTCTACCAACAACGATACCAGGCTTTGCAGTAACAACGGTAATGTTTACATTTTGAGCTTTTCTTGCAATTATAATACGGCTAACACCGGCTGTGTATAATTTTTTCTTAACAAACCTTCTAATTTTAGCATCTTCTGCAATATTTGTAGCGTATTGTTTTCTTTTAGCAAACCAAGTGCTAACCCAAGGTTCGATTATTCCTATTCTAAATCCGGTTGGATGTGTCTTCTGTCCCAAAGTTATATCTCCTAGTTTTTCGTTAATTTTACTGTTAAATGCGATGTTCTTTTGAATCTTTTATACATTCTGCCTTGCGCTCTAGGTCTGGCTCTTTTATAAGTCACACTCTCATCGGCAAATATTTCAGAAACTTTAAGAGCACTAGCTGTGCCTTCAAATTTTTCAGATGCGTTTGCAATTGCAGCTGTTAAGTTTTTTTCAACAACTCTTGCTGCAAAATAAGGCATAAATTTAAGAATTCTTAATGCTTCACTGGCTACTTTGCCGCGAACTTCATTGATAACCCTTCTTAATTTTCTTGCAGGCATCTTTATATTCGTTTGTTTAGCTGTTGCTTGTTGCATTGTCCTTATTTCCTTTTAATTATTTTCTTTTTGCTGTCTTATCTTGTCCGGCATGACCTCTAAATGAACGTGTATTTGCAAATTCACCTAGCTTGTGGCCTACCATTTGTTCTGTTATATAAACAGGAACATGAGTTTTGCCGTTATGCACAGCAATTGTATGTCCCAACATATCAGGTATAATCATAGACGCCCTGGACCATGTTTTTATAACTTTCTTTTCTTGGGTTTCGTTTAGTTTATCGATTTTTTTTATCAAAGAGTCGTGTACGAATGGACCCTTTTTTAATGAACGAGCCATCTAATTATATTCTCCTATTATTTTTTTCTTCTTCTTACTATTAGCTTGCTTGAAGCTTTTTTAGCATTTCTAGTCTTTTGGCCAAGAGCCGGTTTACCCCAAGGAGTCTTAGGATGTCCACCAGGACCGGTTTTACCTTCACCACCACCGTGTGGGTGGTCTACAGGGTTCATTGTAACACCACGAACAGTAGGTTTAATGCCCAAATATCTTGTTCTACCAGCTTTACCTGTTGATAAGTTTTTGTATTCAGAATTTCCAAGAACGCCAATTGTTGCCATGCATTCTTTTCTTACCATTCTCATTTCAGATGATGGAAGTTTAACAGTAACATAGTCACCGTCTTTTGCCATCAACTGCGCGCCTTGACCAGCAGCACGAACCATTTTACCGCCTCTTTTTGGTTCCATTTCAATATTGTGAATCATAGTACCAAGAGGTATGTTTTCTAAAGGAAGTGCGTTGCCAGTCTTAATATCAGCCTCAGGGCCTGAAACAACAACATCGCCAACATTTAAACCTTCAGGTGTTAAAATATATCTTTTTTCACCATCAGCATATACTACAAGCGAAATTCTAACATTTCTATTTGGATCATATTCGATAGTTTTTACAAAACCAACAATGCCAACTTTGTCTCTTTTGAAATCAATAACACGGTATTGTCTTTTATGGCCTCCGCCAATGTGTCTTGTAGTTATTCTTCCTGTATTATTTCTGCCACCAGTTTTAGTAAGCGGTCTTAATAATGATTTTTCTGGTGTATCAGTTGTAATTTCTGAAAAATCAGGTCTTGTCATGCCTCTTTGTCCCGGAGACGTCGGATTAATTTTACGAGTTGCCATTTTACCTATACTCCTGTCAATTCTTCAATAGGATCGCCCTCGATTGTAACGATGGCTTTCTTTCCTGATTGTGTTCTACCGAACTTCATACCAAGTCTTTTTTCATGAGATGGCATATATACGGTTCTAACTTTCTTAACTTTGCGATTTGGATAAGCAAGTTCTATTGCCTGGGCAATCTCAACTTTTGATGCATCTTTATTCACTTCAAAAGTATACTGCCCCAATTGAACTGCCATCATAGATTTTTCGCTTATTAATGGTTTTTTAATAATATCGTATAATTTTTCTTTGTTGGTTCTTGTCTTAGCCATTATTTCGCCAACCTTTCAGTTATTTCATTGATAGCATTTTCAGTAATAACAATTGAATTTGCTTCAATTAAATCTTTAACATTTAAGTTTGATGGATATAAAAGTTTAACAGATGCTATATTTCTTGCAGACATTTCAAGATTTTTGTTTTCGTCAGCTTTTAAATCAGCAACAATTAAAACTTTTCCTGAAACTTTAAGGTCTTTCAAAATATTAGCCATTGCTTTTGTTTTAACATCAGTCAATTCTGAAAAATCTTTAACAACCGTCATTGCTTCTAATTTTGCAGAAAGAGCACTTCTTAATGCAAGTTTTCTTGCTTTTTGAGGAAGGTTAGTTGCATAATCTCTTGGTTTAGGACCAAAAGAAACACCGCCGCCTGCAAACAATGGGCTTCTAATAGAACCGGCTCTAGCACGGCCAGTACCTTTTTGTTTCCATGGTTTTCTACCGCCACCTGAAACTTCTGCTCTTGTTTTGGTATTATGTGAGCCTTGTCTTGCATTATTTAATTGTCTTTTTAGAGCAAGATGCATAACATGGATATTTGGTTCAACACCAAAAACTTTATCATCCAAGCTTAATTCACCAAGCTCGCTTCCTTTTGTATTTAATAATTTAACTGTCTGTGTCATTTTGTACCTCTAATTCCATTTTGTTCTTGAAGGTTTAACTGTTACCAATTTACCTTCAGGACCCGGAACTGAGCCCTTAACTAATAACAAATTTTTGTCGCTTACAATTTTTACAACAGTAAGTTTTGAAACTGTAACTTTTTCGTTACCCATATTTCCGGCCATTCTTTTACCTTTTAATACACGACCGGGAGTAGTACCAGCACCAATTGAACCAGGTTCTCTATGGTTTTTAGAACCGTGACCCATTGGTCCTCTTCCAAAGTTGTGTCTTTTAACTGTACCTTGAAAACCTTTACCAATAGATTTTCCTGATACATCAACTTTTGATATTTCATTTAAAACACTTAAATCTATTTTTTGACCAACCTGGTAATCAGCAGGGTTATCAACTCTAAATTCTTGCAAGTGTCTGAAATTTTCTAAATTATTCTTTTTAAAGTGACCAATCTGCGCTTTTGTTAAATGTTTTTCCTTTGCAGGAACAACACCAACCTGAATAGCATTATAACCATCAGTTTCAACAGTTTTAACTTGCGTAACGGTTAGTGGGTCAACTTTAATTACGGTAACAGGAATACACAAACCTTGTTCGTCATATACCTGTGTCATTCCGAGTTTTTCTCCAATAACACCTAATGTCATTCGATTTTACCTTTCTGTTGTGAGAGCTACATTTTAACTCTTTTACTGTTTTGTACTTTTTTAAGCTTTGTTTGTCTTATAGTCTTTGACAAAACCCAAACTCTGCTTTTTCATAGTTCACATTTTCATATTCAATTGTCAAATGTTAACTTGTTTCTTGGCTTCGCCATAGTGCTTACAGTCAAAAACTTTTTGTTTTTACCTTAAAGCAGTGATGCGTGCTACAGTTTAACTTCAATATCTACGCCAGCTGGCAAATCCATTCTTGAAAGCTCTTCTGTAGTTTGTTGTGTTGGATCATAGATATCTATAACCCTCTTGTGCGTTCTCATTTCAAAATGTTCACGAGATTTTTTGTCAACGTGAGGAGAACGAAGCACACAATAAATTCTGCGTTTTGTAGGAAGAGGAATAGGACCAGATACTGATGCACCGGTTCTTTTTGCAGTTTCTACAATTTTAACAGCAGATGTGTCGATTAGCTTATGATCATAAGCTTTTAGACATACTCTTATTCTAGGTCTTTTATTTGTACTGTCCATTTTGTTTTCCAGTTCTCTAATTTTGTTACATATTAATCACCCGGCATATACACCGGTACGATTTAATTTAATATAAACAAATTTTGTCGTCAACAGTTATTTTAGAATTGTATGCCAAACTTTGTTACAAAAATTAAAAATTATATTAAAATATAATGTTAAGGTAGAATACTTTTATGATAAATAACAAAAAAATCTTACTTATAGGTATGCCTGATATGGCACTTATATGCTTAAATAAGCTTGTTGAAGCAAAATTATACATTAAAGCCGTAATTTTGCCAGATAAAACAAATACTGCAAGAGAAACTCTTGCAAATACTGCAAAAAACAACAATATTCAAGTTTTAGAATACGATAAAACTCCAAATGAACCTGATTTTATTGAAAAAATTAAAAATCTAAATTGTGATATTGGAATAATTTGTTCGCTAAACCATAAATTATCTAAAGATTTTCTAAATACAACAAAAGATGGCTTCATCAATTGTCATCCATCCTATCTTCCAAAATACAGAGGAGCAAACCCATACTTTCATATAATTAAAAATGGGGAAACAATCTCTGCCATAACACTGCATTTTGCAGATGAAAATTTTGATACAGGAAGAATTATAGCACAAGAAACTTTTCCTTTAATAAAAAAAGAAACAATGGGGATGTTATTTTCAAGAACAAATTTTATGATAGCAGACCTTTTATCAAAAACTCTTATTGAATATGATAAAACAGGAATAATTCAATCATACGCACAAAAAGAGGGTGAATTTGAAAAAGCGCCAAATATCAAAGGCGATATTTTCATAAAATGGGATAACCATATAATATATATCGAAAGACTAATAAGAGCATCAAACCCTTTCTATAATGCAATAACAAATTTCAGAGGCGGGTACATAAGACTTATTTCAGGCGATTATAAACTAGAAAAACATAACAAAGTTTTTGGTGAAATTGCAAAAGTAAACAAAGATATGATAAAAATTGCAGCAAATGGAGGCTTTTATTTTCCAACCGTAATTCAGGCAGGAAGCTGGGGTATATATCATATTTCAGAATTTATAGAAAAATTCAACCCAAAAGAAAAAGAAATATTAAGGTAAAAAATGGAAAAATTAAATTTTTTAACAGCAGGAATTCCTTTAAGAGCGAAAGATTATAAAACCGGATTTGAAACACTAAAAGAACTTGATTTAAACGGTCTTGAACTTGAATTCGTTCATGGCGTGAGGATTTCAGATACATCAAAAGAATTTTTAAAAAACAATAAAAATGGCTTTTTGTTAACAGCCCACGCACCTTTTTATGTAAACTTAAATTCTAAAGAAAAAGAAAAGGTAGATGCAAGTATTCAAAGAATAATTGAAACAGCAATGATGGCAAATGAATTAAATGGATATTCAATAACTTATCATGCCGCCTTTTATCTAAAAGAAGACAAAAAAACTGTTTTCGACAAATTAATAAAAAGACATGAAATAATATTTGATACACTAAAAAAAGAAAACAACAATATATGGGTTCGCCCTGAAACTACAGGAAAAGAAACACAATGGGGCGACATTGATGAAATTATAGAATTATCAAAAATATTTCCAAATATGCTTCCTTGTGTTGATTTTTCACATATTCACGCACGCACAGGCGGAAAATTCAATACTTATGATGAATTTGCCAGCATATTTGAAAAAATAGGAAAAAACCTGGGAGATGTTGCATTGAATAATTTTCATGCACATATTGCAGGTATTGAATACACAAGCAAGGGTGAAAAAAAACATCTAAACCTTCTTGAAAGTGATTTAAATTATAAAGATTTATTAAAAGCTTTCAAAGATTTTAATATAAAAGGAGCAGTAATCTGTGAAAGCCCTAATATTGAAGAAGATTGCAAATTATTAAAGGATTATTACAATTCAATATAATTTTTATATAAATTTTATAAAAAATGATATAATAAAAAAGTTAAGGTTAGAAAATACCTTTTTGTTTTATTTTTAAAAAAGGATACATTTATTTATGGAAATTTTTAAAAACAAAACCGGCAAAAAAGGCGGTTATACCCTTGCAGAAGTTTTAATTGTATTAGCAATTATAGGTGTTGTTGCAGCAATAGTAATAGGTTCACTACTTATAAACGCACAAAAAACAAACTATATAACATCTCTTCAAAAAGCAAATTCAAGCCTTGCTAGCGCAATCAATAGATCACAAGTTGATAATTCAACTATGAGTGTATGGAATTTTAAGTTAAATTCTGAAAGTTTCACAAACCAATACTTTTCTAAATATCTAAATATCATTAATATTTGCGATAACAAAGAAGGATGCTTTGCAAATTCCTACTATACAAAAGATGGAAGTTCAACCTCAAATCTCGATGATTATTATAAATTTATATTAACAGATGGTATTGCAGTTGGCATCAAATCAGCAGGAGAAGGCGGATGTACAGATACAAACCCAAGCATCTGCGCTACAATAGTTGTAGATGTAAATAGTACACAAGGGCCAAACCAATGGGGAAAAGATTTATTTGAATTCAGTATTTATGGAAATTTAAACGCAATAGTACCATCTGGAACTTTTTCATCATATGATGAAAATATCAAAAAATGGATTGCAGCAGACGCTTCAGAAATTGATACCAACTGTATGTCAACAGGAGAATATTGCGCAGCTAAAATTGCAAATGAAGGCTGGGAAATAAATTACTAAATCAAAAAATTTATAAACACAATAAACCAAAAGTGCCGTAGATTTTATTTTAAATTACGGCACTTTTAATATATAAATATTTGTGTTATAAAGATTTTAACTATTATTTATTTAAAGGATTTAATAAATGACAAACTTCTTTTTCGTTTTACAGATGATATCAGGTGTTTTACTTATAATATTAGTTCTGCTTCATTCCCCAAAAGGCGATGGCATTGCCGCAATAGGCTCTGCAAGCCAATTATTTTCATCTCAAAAATCAGCAGAAAAAGGATTAAATAAAGTAACCTACATTATAGGCGGTATATTCATTTTATCAACTTTGATTTTAGGCTTCTTTCTTCATCCTTAATAATTCCATTTTATATAATGATATTAATTAATATAGGGCGCCTTTTAAAGCGCCCTATTAAAAATACTAAAATTTAAATTTTAAAAATATTCTTAAAATGTGTTATCCTCAGATTGAAAAATATCATAAAGTTTCAAATCAATTTCAGGTTTTTGCGGCGCAGTTTCTTTCGTTTGTTCTGCTGCATCTATAATACATTGTTCATCCACAGTGCAAGATTCTTCATTTTGAACAGCATTTATTTCTGTGGCATTTTTATTTTCTTCTTTGGCATTATCAGCATTAGTGTCTGATACTGGAACAAAAGCAGGCATTGTTTTTACCTCTTCATAAACATTCAATAATTTTGCCATTTTTTCTCTATATTCTCTATAGCTATAATCTTTAGATTCCCATTTATACTTAATACCGCCACGATTTTTCCTAACAGTGCTAACTATATACTTAGCATCCCTAGGGGATTTAGAGTATAATTGCCTTAATGCTGCCTGCCTTTGAGTTATTGTTGAATCATAATTTACAACATCTGGATTAACTTTTAGAAAATAATCTGATAAAACAGCTTCCACAGCCCATGCATAAGTTTCTTCGTTTACAGAATTTTTCTTATCATCATGCACACTAAGACCAGCAATTGATGCGGCTAAAAGCTCTGATGGTGCTTTTTTGTGCTTTTTATTTATATAAATATACGCTCTTTTTCTCTTAACCTTGCTTATCATTTCATAGTTAGTATACTTTTCATTAATTCTTGCTAAATTTTTAAATTTAATTTTAATCGGTTTCTGCGTATTGTTATTCCCCAAGATTCTTCTGTAGGTAATCTTTGCAGGAGACTCTCTCAAATCTTTGAGTGCTTCAGCTATCAATAAATTTCTTGTTACCTTTCTCAAAGGTTTTTCTACCCTCTGCCATGCAAAGGCAGGAGCTGCAAAATTAAGAAAAACACAGCATAATACTAAACATATAAAATTTTTCATACCTTTTAAACTCCAATACAAGCTTTTATACAGACATTATAACCTATGCTTCCCTATCCTGTCTACAATAAAATATGTGCATATTTTTTGACTTTAGATAGAACTTTATTAATATTTAAAATATGAAAAATCTTATTTTATATTTGTTTTCAATTATAAACAACAGTACAAAGTGCAGTCATCAAAAAGCATTGATTAATTCTAACGAAGGTTATTGCCCTGATTGCGGCATATATCTTAAAAAATATTATTACGTTTTAAGATGCGGATGCTGCTCACACAAAAGAGAAGCATCAAGAGCTGTCTTTGGCAAACATAATGAAATCACCCCTATATCAAAATTCTGCCCAATCTGCGGAGGCAAAGATTTTTATATAGAAAAATATGAAAAACTAAACTTGGTTGATATAAATTATGCAATTGAAGTTAAAGAAATATTTAGTCCTGCAAAATATTCTATGTCTTCAACAAAAGTATGGGTGGAAACCATTGATAACAATGAAGATACTTTTAACACTACAGACCATCATCTTCAAAGCCTGGAGATCTTGACGGCAGCCCCTGATATCCCGCGTTTGAAAGCACTGATTTCCTAATATATTTATTTGTATAATTTCCCTTTATAAACATTTTTTTAATGCCATTTTCCCTATCTACCAGCTGATGGCTTATGTTTTCTAATTCAGGATTGTCATCAGTTAATTGCGTCCAGGTTGCAGCCTCAAGCGTCCAACAATACACTTCTTCATTTATGGAATTCAGCTCATCCTGGTGGATAGCCTCATGTGCAAGTATAGCAGCAAGTGCTTCCTTTGGAGCATTTTGATGTTTGATATTAATAAAAATATTTAATCTCCCCCTTTGTTTCCACCCTAATGCATCAAATTCAGCATAAGCAGGGTTTAACGTTGAAAGGTCACGAAATTCAAGCTTTATAGGTCTACCAGATAAATTATCTCCTAAAATTGCTCTTCTTGAATAATCCGCAACAGTCCCTTTCAAGGTTTCCGCTGCTCTAATCAAGCGCACATCCTTTGTTGAATGCTTATATTGCTTTATAACAGCATCAGACAATGGCTCTACAGAAGATGGCTCCATAATGGCATCCGCCCTTGGAATGCAAAATAATAACCCTAATAAAACAGTTAAACTATATATTCTAAAATTCTTTTTCAAATCCTTATTCCTCAAAACTCACCTAAATATTTATACGAACATTATTACATACTTTTTATTTAAGGAAAGTTTTTCAAAAAACAATTTTTTTGTGAATGTTTTATAGCGTTTCTGTTTTTATTTGCTCGCCCGTTGTAAGATTTTTTACAGTATAATATTTACCTTTTATTTCATCTTCACCAATAATCACAGCCTTATTTGCAATTTTTCCAGCCTTTTCCATCTGTTTTGCAAACTTTCTGTTTTGAAAATCAAAATCAGCACTAAATCCTTTATCACGCAACATTTGAACAGTTTCTATTGCAACATCTTGAATATTTGACACAATGAAGTAATCAAGTTTTTGAATTTCTTTGTGCTTAATTAATTCAAATAATCTTTCTACACCAAGTGCAAAGCCTACAGCAGGTGTTTTTTCTCCGCCAAGCATTGAAACAAGTCCGTCATACCTGCCGCCACCAGCAACAGCACTTTGTGAACCAAGTGCATCACTTTTAATTTCAAAAACAGTCCTGTTATAATAATCCAATCCGCGTACAAGCATTTTATTTTCTGAATATGAAATATTTAATACATCTAAATATTTTTTAACATTTTCATAATGCTCTTTGCATTCTTCACAGATAAAATCCGATAAAATAACATTTTTAATCTTTTCATCATCAAATATTTTTATACAGTTTTCATCCTTGCAATCAAGCATTCTTAAAGGATTTTTATCATATCTTACCTTGCAGTCTTCACAAAGTTCACCTAAATATGGTTTTAAAACTTCTTTTATTCTTGCCTTATATTCATCTCTGCATTTTGGGCATCCTAAAGAATTAATCTCTGCACTAAGCCCTAAAACACCCATCTTAGATAAAAATTTCATTGCTAAAGATATAACCTCTGCATCGGCAGATGGGTTTTCTACCCCAAACATCTCTATTCCTATTTGATGAAACTGCCTTTGACGGCCTTTTTGCGGCCTTTCATATCTAAACATCGGCCCAAAATACCATAATTTTACAGGTGCACTTAATCTTGAAAATCCATGTTCAATATACGCTCTCACGACCCCTGCTGTATTTTCAGGCCTTAAAGTAATTGAATTTTCATCCTTATTTACTCCGCCCACAGAAAAGGTGTACATTTCTTTATTTACAATATCTGTTGAATCCCCAACCCCTCTTTTAAAAAGCTCGGTACCTTCAAAAATCGGTGTTCTTATTTCTTTATAATTTGCATTTTGGAATAATTCCCTTGCGGTTTTTTCAATATGCTGCCATGTTAAAATATCCTCGGGCAATATATCTTTTGTACCCCTCTGTGCTTTAATCATTTTTATTTCCCTTCAAATATTCATCAATAAATTTATCAATTTCCCCATCCATCACAGAATCCACATTGCCAATTTCAGCCCCGGTTCTGTGGTCTTTCACGAGTTTATATGGATGAAAAACATAAGAACGTATCTGCGAACCAAAATTTATATCCATATTTTCACCCTTAATATCGGATAATTTTTTTTCATGTTCTGCTTGACGCATCAAAAGAAGTTTGGAAGCAAGCATTGAAAGCGCAGTTTCTTTATTTTGCAATTGGCTTCTCTCCTGTTGGCACTTCACCACAATTCCTGTAGGTTTATGGTATATACGCACAGCAGTCTCCACCTTATTCACATTTTGCCCGCCAGCCCCGCCAGAGCGCATAGTTTCAACATCAATATCATCAGGCGGAATTACAATCTTTTTTTCAAAATCTTCTATAACAGGCATAATTTCAACACTTGCAAAACTTGTCTGCCTCTTTCCGTTCGCATTAAATGGAGAAATGCGGACAAGCCTGTGCACACCTTTTTCAGCCTTTAAATATCCATACGCAAATTTCCCGTCAATTTTTATAGCGCAAGATTTTATCCCAGCTTCGTCTCCATCGGATTTATCCACTAAAGATGCGCTAAAACCGCGCTTTTCTGCCCATCTTAAATACATACGAAGCAGCATACTTGCCCAGTCCATAGCATCTACACCGCCAGCTCCAGCATTTATGCTTAAAATCGCACTATTTGTATCATATTCACCAGATAACATTTTTTGAATTTCAAACTTTTCAAGTTCTTCTTCAAGCAAAACTATATCTTTTAATGCTTCATCTATTAAAGATTCATCTGAAATTTCAAGACTCACCTTAGCATCATCAATTCTATTTTGCCACTCCTGTGCCATTTCTAATGATATTTTGATATCTTTTTGTTCCTTTAAAAGTTTTGAAGCTTCTTCCTGGTTGTCCCAAATAGATGGATTTTCAAGCTTTTTTGTTAAATCTGAAAGTTTCGCCCTTAATTGTTCAGGGTCAAAGATACCTCACAGACTGATTCACTTTATCTTCTAGTTTATTTAATTTTTCACGCAAAAGTTCAAATAAATCTTCATTCATAAAAAAATTTTACTATAAATATATTTTTCTTTGATATAATTATCTAGGTTTATGCAAAATTTTGGAGCACAAAATGGAAGATATTAAAAAAATGATACGTGATATTCCTGATTTTCCACAAAAAGGAATAATCTTTAGAGATATCACAACCGCAGTAAAAGACCCTGCTACTATGAAAAAAATCATAGATTATATCGTAAATGAATTTAAGGATGAAAAAATCGATTATGTTGCAGGGATTGAATCTAGAGGTTTTATCTTTGGCATGCCAGTAGCATATTCTCTTGGCTGCGGTTTCATACCAATAAGAAAACCGGGCAAACTTCCATGTGAAACCATTTCAATGGAATATGACCTTGAATATGGCAAAGATAAAATAGAAATCCATAAAGATGCTATCGAAAAAGGCAAAAGAGTGCTTTTAATAGATGACCTGCTTGCAACAGGAGGCACTGCTGCTGCTGCTGCAAAATTAATACAGCAAGTTGGAGAACTTGCAGGCATTGGCTTTGTGATTGAACTTTGTGCGTTAAATGGTAGAGAAAAACTTCCAAAAGACGTAAAAACTATATCAATGGCAAAGTATTAAACGCAATAAAAACACCCATTAAAATAAAACAAAACTCTGGTGCTCCAAAAGGAGCACCAATTATAAGGAATGGTTAAATATATGCTGATACGACTAATATACCCTGAAAACTGGATAAATACATTTAGACAAATCCCAAATTATGAAATAAATTCAACAACTGCAAAAATAGGTAAAATCACTTTCACCACAGATGAAGTGGACGAGGCAGATTTAGCTGTTATAATAAATTACACCCCAAAAAAATTGCAGATGAAAGCACGCGAAGCTTGGATATTTCACCATGAACCGGGAAATTATAAATATTTTGCCCACTGGCAAAAGGCCTATCCTTGCGTTGATAGAGTCTTTGGAACATGGCGCAATTGTAAAACCATGGAAAAATACCCAGGCAGTCTAAAAAATTTAGTTCAAATTCAGCCTTCCATCCTTTGGCAGTGCCCAAATTCCTATGATTATTATAAGGGTTTACACAATATTGAAAAAAGGGAAAATCTTTCTGCAATTGTAAGCTCCAAAAAAAATCTCCCTGGCCATAAAGAAAGGCTTGATTTTTTATACAATCTGCAAGAAGAACTTAAAAATACAGAGTATAATTTCAATATAGTAGGCAGGGGAATTTCAGAATTTAATTCAAAAGATGATATTTTAATCCCTTCAAAATATACTCTTGCAATAGAAAATACATCAGAACCACACTATTTTTCAGAAAAAATAACTGATGCATTTTTGTGTAATACAATGCCAATATATTTTGGCGCACCAAACATTTTTGAATATTTCCCGAAAAATTCTCTTGTTCTTTTGGATGATTTAGATTTTAAAAAAGCAAAAGAAATCATTAAATACACAATAGATAATAATCTTTATGAAAAAAATAAAGATAGCATAATGACTGCAAAAAATATGGTATTAAATAAATATAATTTATTTATGAATATAATAGAAAAAATTGCAGAATATGACATTTCAAATAAACCAATAAAAGAAATTATCGTAAAAAAACGCCACCAAATGAGGCATCCTGTAATTTCAAAGATTAAAAATAAAATTAAAGAAAAGGTGAAATAAAAAATGGGTGATGAGGATAAGCAATTTGAGGCCTCTCAGCAGAAACTGAGGAAGGCAAGAAAAGAAGGGCAGGTTGTAAAATCAAAAGATTTTTCAACTGCAATTGCTCTGATTGTAATGTTTTCAGCCATCTATGCACTTGGCCCTTTTATTTGGGGGCAAATTTCCCTTTTATACGCTAAATTATATGAGCAAATCCCAAACGCCCATCTTGATAAAATAGGGTATATGTATATTTTAACCTCCAC
This sequence comes from Candidatus Gastranaerophilales bacterium, assembly GCA_910587815.1. Taxonomy (GTDB): domain Bacteria; phylum Cyanobacteriota; class Vampirovibrionia; order Gastranaerophilales; family Gastranaerophilaceae; genus MGBC122484. Next base: position 23,044 of record CAJUNK010000014.1, read on the forward strand.
TTTAATTCCAACATTTTTAATAATCCTTCCAATCCTTATACTTGCAGGTTTTATGGGAATTTTAGGGGATTTAATCCAGGTGGGGCCTTTATTTACAATGACACCCCTGATGCCAAAACCTGATAAATTAAACCCTACAAAATATTTTAAAAATTTAATGAGCCCAAAAACACTTTTTGAACTTGTAAAAAACATTGCAAAAGTTGCAATTTTGGGTTTCATTGGCTGGATTGTTTATCTGGAACATTTCCCATCCATTTTACTTTTGGCATCAGTGGATAACCAGTTTGCAACCCTAATCGCCTTTGGTAAATTAATCGTAGATTTTATTATAAAGGCAGGAATTGCCTTTTTAATCATCGCTGCGGCAGATTATGGCGTTACAAAATGGAAATTTATGCAGGATCAAAAAATGTCCTTTAAAGAAGTGAAGGATGAATATAAAAACACTGAAGGAGATCCGCATGTTAAGGCTGCACTAAGGCAAAAAAGACAACAACTATTACAAAAATCTATGATGGATATGGTGCCTGAAGCAGATTTTGTGGTTACAAACCCTATACATATAGCATGTGCCCTAAAATATGATTCTGAAACTATGGAATCTCCAAAGCTTTTAGCAAAAGGAACAGAACTTTTTGCAAAGAAAATAAAAGAAATAGCACAAGAACATGATATTCCTGTTATTGAAAACCCGCCTGTGGCGCGTGCAATATTCAGGATGGTTGAAATTAATCAGGAAGTACCGCCGGATTTATATAAAGCTGTTGCAGAAATTTTGATTTTTGTATACAACCTCAAAAAGAAAACCCCAAATTTCACACCCTTGCAGCAAAATAATGCTATGCCCCAAAACCCTCAAAATACTCCTCAAATCCAAAATCCTTCACAATCTTCAAATACTATAAATACTCTAAATGACGGGTCAAATTTGCAAAAACCTTAAAAAAATAGTAAAATCGTTTTAGAGTATTTGTAAAAATGGCACTAAAATTGCAATCAAATAAATTAAAAGATTATATCGACATAATTCAAAAGGTGGCAAGGGTTGAATACAGGCGTATTCCATCTCACATGGTTGAATGTGAGGAACTTGTCTCTATTGGCATCATTGCAATTCAAGCACTTATAAAAAACAAATCTGAAGAACAACTTGAAAAATACAATACATCATATATTGCAACAGCAGTCAGATGGGCAATTAGAAACGAACTTAGAAACCGTTATAAATGGTATACTTTAAAACACAAAAAAGAAACTGAAGATGAAAATGATACATCTTCAGAAAATGAGGTGTCAAGTCTTGATGTTTCCCCAACAAAAGTAAGAGAAGCAATCTATGAAACAATTTTATCTATAGATTCAATAGCATCAGCTTCTTCTGATACCGATTCGCCGTTTGATTTTATTAAAGATACATCTGCCACCCCTGATGAAAAGGCCGAAATTACAGAACTTGGCCGTGTAATTAGAGAGGCTATTGCCACACTGCCTCAAAAAGACAGAACAATTGTTGAATACAGATTTTACAGAAATATGCAGGTAAAACAAATTGCACAAATGGTGGGACTGTCAAGTTCTAGAATTACAAGAATAGTGCAATCCGCCCTAAACAATGTAAGAGAATATCTTCAAAAACGGGGTTTAACAAGTTATTAACGTTACAAGACTTTTTTAAGGAGGAAAGTTTTAAAAATGCAAGCGACAGATAAAAAAATCAATAGCGAATATAAACAAATTGTGCAAGAAGGCCTTGCCGCATTAAACAAAAAAAATATGGCACTAATTCTTCATGGCGTTAGTTTCCCTTCTCTAAAAGGCGAAAATACTGGTTTTGGAACATATAATTCAAATGGCGCTAAAAAAATAATGGATTTTGCTGGCAATATGTTTAATGCAATTCAATTAGGTCCAAACGGAAAAACAAAAATTGGCGATTCAAGTCCATATACAGGCACAGTTTTTTCACAAAATCCCTTGTTTATGGATTTAGCATCTCTTGCAACAAATGAATACGATAATATTTTATCTGCCGTAACTCTAGAAAAAATTATCGCAGAAAACCCAGAAAAATATGAAAACAAAGCAGCTTACGTTTATTCAATAGAAACCTTAAATAACGTAATGGATGAAATATATGAAAATTTCAATTTAAACGTATCAGCACAAATAAAAGAAAGATATGAAAACTTTAAAAAAGAAAATGCATATTGGCTTGATAAAGATGCTCTTTACGAAGCACTTAGCATAGAACACAATTCTGATTACTGGCCACAGTGGGAAAATGAACTTGATAGAGATTTATTTTCTACCTGGGATAGAAACAAGGCAGAAGATAGAATCAAAGAAATTTCAGAAAAATATAAAAATGTTATTGAAAAATATAAACTTGCTCAATTTATTACAGCTGTGCAAAGTGAAAAAACAAGAGAATATGCACGTTCTAAAAACCTAAAAATGATTGCAGACAGACAAGTAGCATTTTCAGATAGGGACAATTGGGCATATAAATCACTATTTTTAGAAGGCTGGTGCCTTGGCTGCCCTCCTGATTATTTTTCAAAAGACGGACAAGCTTGGGGTTTTAGCGTTGTAGATCCTGAAAAAATGTTCAATGAAGATGGAACTTTAGGCGAAGCAGGTGAACTTCTTTATAAATTATATTTAAAAATGTTCAAAGAAAACCCAGGCGGTGTTAGAATTGACCATACCGTAGGCCTTATAGACCCTTGGGTTTATAAAAAAGGATGTCTTCCAAAAATTGAAGAAGGTGCTGGCAGATTATATTCTTCCCCATTTCATCCTGAGTTAAATAAATATTCAATAGCACGTCAAGATGATACAAATAATGAAGTAGAACCAGATAAAGAAAAATGGATTAAAAAACTTGATGATGCTCAGGTTGAAAAATATGCAAGAACAATTGAAAAAATTGTAATTGCTGCTGCACGTGAAGCAGGTCTTGATAAAGATGCAATAGTTGCAGAAGACCTTGGAACATTGACCTATCCTGTTGTTCGGGTAATGGAAAAATATGCTCTTGCAGGAATGAAGCTTGTACAATTTGTTGTTGCAGAAGAAAAAGACCATGCCTATAGATGTTCAAATATTACAGAAAATTCCTGGGCAATGGTTGGTACACATGATAATGAACCAATTAGAATGTGGGCACAATCTATGATAGGAAAAGCTGAGCTTACCCCGCATGTAGATAATTTAATGGAAGATTTATATTCTAATGCACCAAATAAGGATGAGATCAGAGAAAGACTTTATACTGATGATAAATTCCTTGCATTTTCAAAATTAGTTGAAATATTTGCAGGCAAAAACGAAAATATCCAAATTTTCTTTACAGATTTCTTTGGAATAAATGAAGTATATAATAGACCAGGTACATCAGGAGACCCGAACTGGACATTGAGGCTGCCTGATAATTTTGAAGAATTTTATGAAAGAAAATTATTGGAAGGTGAAGCTCTAAATCTGCCTCTTGCAATAATATACGCTATAAAAGCACGTGGCGCAGAATTTAGCGCAAAAAACAGTGAGCTTTTAATTAGACTAGAATCTATAGTATAAAATTTTAAATTGGCCGCAAAAATTATAAATTTGCGGCCTTAAAGCCTAAAACAATACAAAATAACGGAAGAAAAGATGAAAAAGATATTTTTAAATTATATTCTGCCCGCAATCTTGCTAATTTTTATTCAAACAGGATGCGCTTTTGCAGATTTCTCAATAAGGGATATGGAATTAAACTTTGTCCAAATCTCTGATACACATATTTCTGATAAAGCAGACACTAGTTATAAGGCATTGTCTTCTTCAAAAGAACTTTTAAAAGACGCCATTTTGCAAGTAAATATGCTAAAACCTGTTGATTTTGTAATGTTTACTGGCGATATGGTAAATGAACCAGATAAAGAATCTTACAGAAATTTCTTTATTGAACTTGCAAAATTAAAATACCCAGCCCTTATGGCATTTGGAAACCACGATATGCTTCAATTGCATCAACAAAATGAAGATACACCTCCATACCTTACAAAAGAGGAAGCTATCAGCATAATTAAAACCTGTAATCCATTCTATATCTTTGATAAAAGCTACTATGCCTTTTCCCCAAAACGTGATTACCGCGTTATAGTGCTTGATACCACAATAGATGACAGAATAACATCAAACGGGTATTTAACAGATGAAATGGCAGAATTTTTAAAATATGAACTTGAAGCCCATAAAGACAAGGTTATTATAATCTTTGAACATCACCCTTTGGTAGAACCATTTAAATCAGAACACCACAAAATCATAAACAATGAAACCTATATGGACATTATTAAACAATACAAAAAAACGCCAATTGCAATATTTTCAGGCCACTATCATGCTGCAAAAATCACACGCCAAGGAAACATACTACACATCAGCACACCATCTTTAGTTACATATCCAAATGCTTTTCGTTATGTAAATATTACAAACTATGATGACAGGACGATCTTCAATATTAAATATTATGAAACAAACCTTAGCGATATACAAAAACAAAGCAGAATCGGCGCAATAGCCTCTACTGCACTAAAAGGCTTACCGTCTGATCACAATGCAGAAATTGTAATCAGAAAAAAGGAAAATAACAACGAATACAAAGAAGAAAAACCAAAAACAACAAAGGAAGATAAACAAATCCAAAAAGAGATGAAAAGAGCGCAAAAGGAATTGAAAAAACAAGAACAGGCGCAAAAAAGACTTGATAAAAAAACTCAAAAACAACAGGCAAAGCAAATCAAAAATAATGCGCAAAACCCTATAGAAGAAACCCTACCGCAGGACCAATCTGACTTTGCGCCCCTTCAAAAATAAATGACGTGAATACAGTTTAAATACAAGGATACTATGCAGGAAATTAAAATAAAATTCAAAGGAACCAGAGGCTCACATCCAACACCAAAACAAAACCATCTAAAATATGGCGGAAACACAAGCTGTATTGGAATTTCAGCAGGCAATCATCTAATCATTTTAGATGCAGGAACAGGAATAATAGACCTTGGACGCGACCTTCAAAAGGAACATATTTTATCCGGTACAGATTTGTATTCTAGAAAACCAATAAATGCCACCCTAATTTTAAGCCACCTGCACCAAGACCACATTCAGGGCTTACAATTTTTCTCTCCAATGTTTATTCCAACTACAAAACTAGATATTTTCGGCCCTTCTTATCAAAATGAAAGTCTAAAGGAAATATTATCAAAAACACTTTTTGAAAAAGTTTTTCCTGTTTCATTAGATGAAATCCCATCAAACCTTAATATTTATGATTTTTGCACAAAAAATATTTTACTCATAAAGCCTGACGCCTCAAAGGTTTTTATACCCGCATCCGATTTTAATATTGAAAACCACACTGATGATGTAATAATTTCTGTTCATAAAACCACAGCCCACCCAAAAAACGGCTCTTACAGCATTAAAATTCAATATAAAGAAAAAACTGTTGTATATGCTACAGATAAAGAAAGCTATATTGGCTGCGATAAGAAATTTATAGAATTTGCCCACGGATGCGATATTTTAATCCATGACGCCCAATATACCCATCAGGATTATATTTCGCCTATTTTACCAAAACAGGGTTTTGGCCATTCCACATTTAATATGGCAATTGAAACTGCAAAATTTGCAAAGGCAAAAAAACTTTTCTTCTTCCATTATGACCCAAACTATGATGATGGCATTTTAGATATGCTTGAAAAGGAGTTTTGCACAAATATTGAAAATGTAGAATTTGCCAAAGAAAATTTGGAAATTATAATATAGAATATGCGGCTTTTTTTTACAATACTCTGCTTTTTGTACGTTTTTGGAATAAATACCAAATGCTTTGTTCTGCCTGCATTTGCAGATTTAAACGAAGTCTCTGTTATAAACCCTGTAGATGCTGCACATAATGCAAACACCCATAATAGACGCGGAGTAAATTATTTTAGAGAACAAGATTATTTTGCCGCATTAAAAGAATTCAAAATTGCAATTGCAATAAATCCAAATTCCCAATCCACAGCCGTTTATTATAATAATCTAGGCAAGGTTTATCTTATATTTGGACAAATTCAAAGAAGCAAAAATTTAACCCGCGCTGATGCTGATTTTTCTGAAATGGCCCAAATGTGCTTTGAACGAGCCATTATACAGGATTGTATGAAGCTTGAATATTACAAAAATCTTGTTGAGGCATACAGTCTGCTTGGCATCGCAGGAAAAAAGAAAGATTTTTTAATGAAGAATCTTTCAATAAATCCTTTTAATGCAATAGTTGTTGCAATAATTCTTGAAAAAGAAGGCAAAACCGCCCCTGCTATTATGTTTTTGGATAATTTTATTGCTAAAAATCCTGATTTAATAATTACAGATGATGTAAAAAAATATATGAAAATCCTAACCCAAAACTCGCTTTAATGTTAAAATAATATCATCCTTAAAGTGCTGAAGTTTAAGGATTTCAGCAAACAAGGAAACTATATCGTAAAAAAGGCAAACGCTTCTTTATAAGCGCTTAAAAATTTGTATTTTTGCAATATATCATTTGATAACGTTTATATTATCAAACTAAAAAATGCCTATACATAAAGACACAAGGTGTAATGCAAATTATTGGGCGCCGCCACAGGTGCCGATTTTGCTGACAACTGCTACCCGTCCTGGATTTGGGGAAGCACAGCAAGTAGCAGCAAGTATCATACTATGGTATTAAACAGTGGAAGTTTTTATGAGAACTCGTACTCGCCCTATGTACCCACTCTTGCCTTTTCGGTGCGCTTATTATGTTTTTTATATTATTGTTGCACCTTAAAAGCAAGACTCTATTATCCGCACCGTAAGCACGCTTGTGTCCTTTGGATATAGTTTCACCTGTTATTGGTTAAATAAACCTAATATTTCTGCTTAAAACACTCTCAAATCCAAAAAAAGACAAAGCAGCACCGAGAAGGCAAGCGTACTAGGCAATGCAGAGCCTGTACGAATATTGAACGTACCATTATTCAGCCAGGAGTCCCAATAACTGCTACCACTGCGTGTGCCTGACCAAAAGTTATTCGGGTAGCAGTCGTCATCCCACTGTGTACCCCTGGCGGCGCCCTTGCAGTAATTAGAAGCGTTGCACCGCACAGAGCCAAGAGTAGTAGGGCTGTTTCCGTCACAAAGCTGTAGTATGGTATACACCTTTAGTACGACAGGCTTCTTTTATTAAAGTATTAAATTAATACATACTTTGCAATACTGCTGATGTCTTTTTTTTAAAACTTTGATAAGTTTTTTAGCTTAATAACTTAAACATTATTAAACGATATTTTGTCTTTTTGAACATATCTTTCAAAAAAAAGACAAAACTGAATCATTAAAAATGACCTTATCTGACGATTTGATTTTTCTAATCTGCTGCAATCCTTAAACCACAGCACTCTCTAGAAATAATTATATTTTATCATAAAATCCCCTAAAGAAAGTACTATAAATGTCGTTATATAGTGTATAATTATTATAGTTTACTTTTTTTAACCAAAAAGGTGTTTAAAGGTATTTTATGTCTTCATTTAATATTAATGGCCCAAGTAATAAGCCTCAAATTACTGAAGCACAAAACATGATGAATAATGGCGGCGGTGGAAATACCGGCTATTTAGCATCAGGCAGAAAAAAGAAAGACAAGAAAAAAGAAGATGAAATAGACCCAAAGCTTCTTGAAGGTGAAATTGAAGATAAGTTTGAACGCCAAATAGATGAAGATGAAGATGACGATGATTATTACAACACTGAAATAACTGCCCAATCTGAAAATCAAAATCAAGATAAGCCAAAACATCCGCTGCAAGATGCGGTTTTTGGTCTTATAAACCAAGTCAAAGTTTCAAAAAAACCTAAAGACAATAACGAAAATAAAAACAAAAAAGATGATAATGGCGGTAACGATTTTTTAACTTTGTCAAAAAATATATAAATTTTATACGTTTAATGGCGCTTTTGAGCGCTATTTTTTAATTGTAAGCCTTTCTAAAAAACGCACAAATCTGACTAATCTGCTTTCTTTATCCTTTGATATTGAATCAACAAGAATTGTCATCATATTGGCGCGTTTGCCTGCTAAAATATCTGTTAGCGGTCTATCACCCACCATTACTGCCTCTTTTTCGTTAATATCAAAATCGCGGCAGGCTTGTTTTAAAACCTTTATGTCAGGCTTTTTTGCGTTTGAATAGATTTTAATATCGCAATTTTCTTCAATTTTATTTATATAATGTTTTTTGCAATTATTTGAAATTATTGCAATCTTAAAGTTTTGTGACAATTTATTTAAAAATTTTAATGTTTCTTCTGTAAATTTTCCACTTTTTGATTGCATTACAGTAGAATCAAGGTCAAAAAATATACATTTAATACCCTTGTTTAATAATTCTGCATCGTTTATATCAAATATAGAATTTAAATTATAATCTGGCCTCATTCGCATATTGAACATACTTCCTTATCATTTAATTTGCAATTTTTAATCCCTATAGTTCTTAAAAGAGCCCACATCCATTCTTTTTGCCATAGGGTAGATGTCATTTCATCTCCCTCTTCTAAAAATTCTATCCACGCTTCATCGTTTGTGTTTGCAACATTGTTATCTTCACGTGAAATATTCAAAATTTCCAAAATACGGGCTTTTGTATTATACGATGGGGTGATAATTTCTATTTCATCATTTAAATTCACCTTATTTTTAAAGCAAACTCTGTATTTATTTCCCTTCTTTTCTAATACAATTCCAATAAAATCCGCCCCTGCAAGGCCTTTTGAAATATCATAACTATAGCTGTCAGAATTATTATCCCCAAGGAAAAAACCCTTTGTATATCCTCTGTTGCCAACCTTTAAAAGCTCTAAATACCCCTCTTTAGCGGATATCTTATCATCTAAAACATCTCTGTAGGCTTTTGATACGGCTGAAACATAATATAAACTTTTCGTTCTGCCCTCAATTTTAATAGAATTTACACCAATATCCTGCATATTTTTAACATGTTCTATGAGACATAAATCCTTTGGGGATAATATATGGGAACCTTTATCATCTTCCACAATTTCATAATATTCCCCTGGCCTTGTTTCTTCTAAAAGTTTATAACTCCATCTGCAAGGCTGCGCACAACCGCCATGATTTGCTTTTCTTTGATGACCTGTCATATAATCAGAAAGCAAACATCTGCCTGAATAGCTCATACACTGAGAGCCATGGACAAAACATTCAAGTTCAACATCCGCTACATTTTTTCTTATTGTTTCAATTTGTTTAAAGCTTAATTCCCTTGCTAAAATTACCCTTGTGGCACCTAAATCTCTCCAAAATTTAACACTTTCAGAATTTAGAGTGTTTGTTTGGGTTGAAATATGAATATCTATATTTGGCAATTCTTTTTTAACCACATTGTATATGCCAAAATCGCTTAATATAATAGCATGAGGGTTTGCATCTGCAATTATTTCAATATTTTCGTAAAGTTTTTTAATATCATCATCGTATGAGAAAATATTTAATGTTAAATATGCTTTTTTATTTAATCTGCGCGCTTCATCAATTGCAATTTTTAAATTATCCTTTGTAATAAGTTCTCCTTTTCGCATTGTGCGCAGGGAAAAATCCACCATACCAAGGTATGCAGCATCTGCACCAAAGGAAAAAGCATATCTCATTTTTTCTATATTGCCTGCTGGCATTAAAAGTTCAATATTGTTCATACTAAAAATATTAGCATAAAAAAGTAGCTTTGATGCTTGCAAAATTTAAATATAGAGTTTGAAATGCAAAATTTTAAAACGCCCCAAAGATGTTGAAAATCCTTGGGGCGCCAATTTTGTTAAATTTTAATTTTATTCAAGCTCTACATCAATAACGCAGCATTTAAAAGTAAAAGCTTTGATGTGATGTGAAGGCACATTTAACCATCTAAATGAACGTGTATGCTTTGCACCATTTTCATGATGACATTCAACAGTTGCATCCTGTAAAGTAACAACTTCATCCATACATTTATTGTCATGGCAATCTAAAAGTTTGCCTGATACCTTTTTATGTCCCACCCAAAGAACCAAAATATCAGATTCTACATTTTTTGCAATTTTATAAATTGCATCATAAGTTTTACACATAAAATAATCTCCTTTCCTTATTTATTAAAGAAGATTAACTTTTAAGCATACAAACTGCATCCATCAACAGGCCGTGACATTGGTTAATTTTATAATACACTTGAAAACTGTAACCAAGTTGGTTATAATAATAGTATGATAAAATCCTTTAAGCATAAAGGGCTTGAGATTTTTTATACAACAGGCTCTACAAAAGGCATTCAGGCAATGCACAAAAAAAGATTATCGTTCATTTTGAATTATTTGGACGAAGCAGAAAGCATTGATAATATGAATTTGACAACATTTAAACTGCACAAATTAAAGGGTGCCATGCAAGATTTATGGTCAGTTACCGTTCAGGCAAATTGGAGAATTACTTTTAAATTCATAAATGGCAATGCATATATTGTAGATTATCAGGATTATCATTAAAGAAAGGAATATTTATACAATGTCTATAGAAAAGCCAATAGAGACTCCCATGGAGATGTATAACCCGCCACATCCAGGAGAAATGTTAAATGAATTGTATCTAAAAGAAAACAATATTAGCATTTCCCGCGCTGCTTTAATGCTTGGCATTTCAAGAAAACATCTTTCAAATATTATAAATTGCAAAGTACCAATAACTTCAGAAATCGCTCTAAAGCTTGAAAAATGTTTCAAAACAACTTCTGCAAATATGTGGCTTAAATTTCAGCTAAAATACGATCTTTGGCACGCACGCCAAACCGTAAACCTTGATGATGTGCAGGTGATGTAGGTAACTTTATGTCTAAAAGCGTTTATTGTCTTAAAATTACCCTTTTTCAATCATTGGTTTTAAAAATTTTGCTGTGTAAGATTTTTTGTCCTTAATCAGCTGTTTTGGCGTGCCCTTTGCAATCACCTCGCCGCCGCCAACACCACCCTCAGGGCCTAAATCTATAATATAATCAGCACATTTTATAATATCTAAATTATGTTCAATAATAAGCACAGTATTGCCATTATCAGCCAGCTGATGCAAAATTTTCACCAGTTTATCCACATCAAACCAATGCAAGCCTGTAGATGGTTCATCCATAAGGTATAAAGTCTTTCCTGTGGCGCGTTTATTTAATTCAAGTGCAAGTTTCACTCTCTGTGCTTCTCCGCCGGATAACGTGGTGGCGCTTTGGCCAAGTTTTATATATTCTAATCCTACATCATAAAGGGTTTGCAGGCGCGTTTGAATTTTGGGCACATTTTTAAAGAATTCAAGCGCTTCTTCTACAGTCATATCCAGTACGTCAGAAATACTTTTCCCCTTGTATTTTACCTCCAGCGTTTCCTGATTATATCTTTTTCCTTTGCAAACGTCACATTTAACGTATACATCAGATAAAAAATTCATCTCAATCTTTAAAACACCGTCACCTTTACATTTTTCGCACCTTCCCCCTTTTACATTGAATGAAAATCTGCCTTGCTTGTAGCCACGCACCTTTGCTTCATTTGTTTGGGCAAAAAGGTCTCTGATGTGGGTAAAAACATCTGTGTAGGTTGCAGGGTTTGACCTTGGAGTTCTTCCAATAGGGGATTGGTCTACAAGAACAATTTTATCAATATTTTCAAAACCTTTAATGTCATCTATGCCCTTTGGTTTTGGGCGGTTACCCCTTAATTTATGCAGGGCAAATTCATAAATAATATCATTTACAAGGGTGGATTTACCGCTGCCTGAAACACCTGTCACAGCAACAATCTTTCCTAATGGAATATTTACATCAATATTTTTCAGATTGTTTAAATACGCATTTTTAACCTCTAAAAAATTTCCGTTTCCAATGCGTGTTTTCTTTGGCACAGGGATATTAAGTTCTCCTGTTAAAAATTTTCCTGTTATAGAATCTTTTGCCTTTTTAATATCATCTAAAGTGCCCGATGCTATTATATTCCCGCCATGCACGCCTGCTTTTGGTCCAATATCTACAATATAATCGGCAGATTTTATAGTATCTTCATCATGTTCTACCACAATTAATGTGTTTCCAAGGTTTCGAAGCTTTGTAAGTGTTTTTATCAGCATATCATTATCACGTTGATGCAAGCCTATTGAAGGTTCATCCAAAACATATAAAACACCTGATAAACCTGAACCAATTTGTGTTGCAAGACGGATTCTCTGTGCTTCTCCACCTGATAATGTACCTGCACTTCTTGCAAGGGTAAGATAATTTAACCCTACATCAAGTAAAAATTTCAGCCTGGCACGAATTTCATCCAAAATTTGTCTTGCAATCGCCATTTTGTAATTATCAAGCGTTAAATATAAATCTTCAATAAATTCATAGGCTTTATCTACGCTCATACAGCAAAAATCATAGATATTTTTATCATTTATTTTAACAGCCAATACAAAAGGGTTTAACCTTGCGCCCTTGCAAGCATTACAAGGAATTTCGCCCATAAATTTTTGTACTTCCGCACGCACAAGTTCACTATCTGATTCAAATTTTTTCATCATATAAGGAATTACACCTATATAAGGCTGATAGTGCGTCCTCATATTTTTTGTACCAAAATCAGGATAACGCATTTTTATGGTTTCATCATTTCCATAAAGAATTATCCCTTTTTGTGCAGGGGATAAGGATTTAAAAGGCTTATCGGGGTTAATTCCGTAATGCTCGCAAACAGAGTCCAATATACATTTATAATAGGCATTTTGGGATTTATGCCACGGATAAATTGCCCCCTCATTTAAAGATTTTGTTTCATCAGGAATAACAAGTTCTGGCAAAACTTCATAATGCGCACCAAGGCCGTTACAAACCCTACATGCACCGTATGGCGCATTAAAGCTGAAAAGCCTTGGGGTAATTTCTTCAAAACTAAGGTCGCAATTCGGACAGTTTAATTTTTCGGAAAATAATTTTTCATAAGGCTCAATTTTATTGCCGCCTTTATCGCTGCCGCCAAGCACATCTAAAGCCATCAGGCCGTTTGCACGCTGTAATGCTGTCTGCACGCTATCAAAAAGCCTGCTTCTAATACCTTCTTTTATAATTATTCTATCTATTACAACATCAATATCGTGTTTTTGCGTCTTTGCAAGTTTAATCTCATCCTCATCCAAATTATAAATTTCGCCATCAATTTTGAGACGAATAAACCCTTCCTGCTTTAATTCTGAAATTATATTTTGAAATTCTCCTTTTTTACCCCTTATAATGGGAGAAATTATTTGAATTTTAGCACCCTCCGGCAATTCCAGTATCTTTGCCACTATTTCATCAATTGTCTGCGGGGCAATGGATGCACCGCATTTTGGGCAATAGGGCGTGCCCACGCGCGCAAATAAAAGCCTTAGATAATCATAAATTTCAGTAATTGTGCCCACAGTAGAGCGAGGGTTATTTGTGGTGGATTTTTGGTCAATAGAAATTGCAGGGGAAAGCCCATCTATAGATTCGACATCTGGTTTATCCATTTGTCCCAAAAATTGTCTTGCATAGGTTGAAAGGCTTTCAACATATCTTCTTTGGCCTTCAGCGAATATTGTATCAAATGCAAGAGAACTTTTTCCACTGCCTGAAACACCTGTAAATACTACAAGTTCATTCTTTGGAATTTCAAGAGAAACATTTTTTAAATTGTGTTCTTTTGCGTTTCTGATTACTATTTTATCGTTCATATTGCTAAAAATTCTAAACTATCTACACTATACATTATCCTTTAAAAATAATTATTGACAAAAATATATGTGTAATTTAGAATTTAGCTCCACCCCTTTTTTATTTATAAAAAGAAAAAAGGCATAATATCAAGCTTTTTAGGGCCATCAATACACCTTTTTAGGATAAAATCTATATCATAATGGAGGAAGGAGTGGAAAAGAGAAGAACTAACCAATTATAAAATTCCACACTTCTGATATATATAACATATATATTTTGTATATTTACATTTTGTTACATCTTACACAAAAATATACAGGCAAAAAGAAATATTCAGGAGTTTTAATAAACTGCATTAACACACCACATCATTATAGGGAGAAATTTTAATGAGAATAAATTCAATAAGCTATAACTATCGCGCACAGGCGCAAAATTTTAAAGGAATAAAGATTTTAAACCCGCAAGATAAAGAGGCAGTGGATAAAATGCTTGACGGTAAAAAGGCAATATTTGATGCTGCAACGGAAGCAAAAGATATTGATATATTCCTCTTTGGGCAGATAACAAAAGAAGGGGGAGAAAAAATACCGTCTTATGCAGGTATTATCCAACAAAAAAGCGACAGAAGAAGCGCTGATGGCAGACAAAAAGCAGTTGCCACGTTTAAATGCCCCATGACAGAAGATGGCCTGAAAGATGCACAAGGAAAGATTGAACGTGCGGTAATTTGGGCAAATGCACCGGTAAACCTGCCCGCATGTGCTGCAATAGACGGCCTTGGCAAAAATGATGAACAAAAACAATACATAGAAGATTTGAAAAGCAAAATGATAAAGGCCAAATGTGATAATGAATCAATAGTTTGGAAAGAAAAACTTGATATGTTAATCACAAGGGATGAAAACAATATCGACATTTAAATTTTATTTAAAACCTGTAAATTCCGGGCCTTTATTATTTAATCATCCCTTTAAAAGCTGTTCCAGGGCTGCAATTTTCATCTTATCGGTATCAGGTTTTTTGCCTGTCCAAATTTCAAATGCTCTTGCACCCTGATGCACCAGCATATCAAGCCCGCCAATGCATTTTTTGCAGGCGCGCTCTGCCTGGTTTATAAGCTCTGTCCTCATTGGATTATACACTATATCATAAATAAGTCCATTCTTTGGAAGGGTTTCAACAACTTCCTGCGTCAGGGGTGAAACGCCTGAATTTGCACCTTTCATGCCTAAAGGTGTTGTGTTTACCACAATTGAAAATTCGTCCAATGATTTCAAAAGTTCGTTTTGAACAAGATTTATTTTTAAATTAGGAAATTTCTGCCTGAAAATTTCTGCCGTTTGATGAGAATCTATAATATTTCTTGTGTAAAGATTTATTTCAGAAACGTTACATTCAGATAGCCCTACAATAACTCCGCGCGCAGCACCGCCCGTACCAAGTATTGCAGCCTTTTTGCCAGCTAAATCAATATTTTCAGGAATTGCCTTCACAAAACCGTAAACATCAGTATTAAAACCTTCTAAAGATTTATCTTCTAAAATTTTTACAGTGTTTACTGACCCTGCAAGATTTGCATATTCATCCACTTTTGATAAAAAAAGCGACATTGGCACCTTGTGCGGAATTGTGACATTAAAACCCAAAAAATTATCCCGTTTTAACATCTTTATTCTATCCACTAAATCTTCAGGTTTTGTTTCAAGTGTTTGGTAATCACCCTGCATATTTAAAGACTTTAAGGCAGCTTTTTGCATAACAGAACTCATAGAATGTCCAAGAGGGTATCCTATAATGCCAAATTTATAAAATATTTCAGCAGATTCTGTCATTTTTTACGCCTCATCTTCCGGCATAGGTTTAGAAAATTTACAGGTTTTATTTGAACAACCAATTTTGTTTCCAGATTTTAAGAATTTTTTTACAAGCAAAGAGCCGCAATCCGGGCATTTTTCACCTGTCGGCTCATTCCAAACCGCAAAATCACAATCCGGGTATTTTGAACAGCCAAAAAATGTTTTTCCATATCTGGAACGTCTTTGGATAAGTTCGCCATCACGGCCTTCATCAAGGCATTTTGGGCATTTTACACCGGATGATATTACAATAGATTTTCTTGCCTTGCATTTTTCATCCAAACATTGATAATATTTGCCATAAGGGCCTGTTTTTATAACTGTTTTGCCGCCGCATTTTTCACATTTTACATCGGTTTCTTCATCCTTTGGCGGCTCTTTAGCGTCTCCCCCGTCTAATGGCATCATAGTCTTACATTCAGGGTATCCAGAGCACCCTAAAAATTGTTTTCCAAAACGGCTTGTTTTCACAACCATTTTCTTGCCGCAATTAGGACATGTTACATCAGATTCTATAACCACATTTTCCATATTTGTTTTAGCATTTTCTACAGTCTTTGAAAATGGCGCGTAAAAATCCTTTAAAACATTTACAGAATTTGCCTTATCATCTGCTATATCATCCAATTTTAATTCCATAGATGCTGTAAATTGATAATCCATAATATCTGTAAAATGTTTTACCAATTGTTCTGATATTGTTCTTCCTAAAATGGTTGGTTTTAGAGCCTTATCAAGCTTTTCAACATATCCTCTCTGCTGGATTTTTGTAATGATAGGGGCATAAGTAGATGGACGCCCGATGCCGTATTCTTCCAGTTGTTTTACCAAAGATGCTTCTGAAAATCTTGGCGGAGGTTGCGTGAAGTGTTGTTTTGGGTCTAATTTTATAAATTCCAAAACATCACCTTCTTTTAAATCCGGAAATTTCATTTCATTTTCTTCAACATCATCTTGATAAACCTTTAAAAAGCCATCAAATTCCACTTTTGAAGAACCTATTTTAAAGATATAATCATCCGCTTCAATATCAACGGTATGGTTTTTAATTTTGGCATTTTCCATCTGTGATGCCATAAACCTTGACCATATTAATTTATAAAGTTTATATTGTTCACTTGTTAAATATTTTTTGATGCTTTCAGGCGTCCTTTCAACATAGGATGGACGTATCGCTTCGTGCGCATCCTGAACATTTTTCTTTTTACCCTTATTATAATCATTGGACACAGCAGGATAATATTTATCCCCAAAATTATAAGTTATATATTCTTTTGCGGCATCTCTTGCATCATCAGAAATTCTGACAGAATCTGTTCTCATATAGGTGATGAGGCCTATTGCGCCATCTTCACCAAGTTCAATACCTTCGTATAATTTTTGCGCTATCTGCATCGTTTTTGAAACACCATAGCCAAGTTTAGAACTTGCCTCTCTTTGCAGAGTAGATGTGATAAAGGGCGCCTGGGGCTTTCTTTGAGAATCTCTTGTTGCAATTTTTGAAACCTGATATTTAGCTTTTTCAAGATCTGCTAAGATTTTATCTACTTCTTCTCTGTTTTTAATTTCGATTTTTTCATCTTTACCAGATGCAGTTTTTTTGCGTGATAATTCTGCTAAAAATTCAAAGCCATCTTTTTTTAAAAGTGCATCGATGCTCCAATATTCAACAGGTACAAAAGCTTCAATTTCAGCTTCTCTTTCACATATCATACGCAGTGCAACAGATTGTACCCTGCCTGCCGAAAGCCTGTAGTTTCTAAGTTTTTCCCATAAAATCGGGCTTATTTTAAAACCCACCAATCTATCTAAAATTTGCCTTGTCTGTTGGGCTTTCACCTTTAACATATCGATATCATGATAGTTTGCAACAGCATCTTTTATGGCCTTTGGGGTGATTTCATTAAATACAATCCTAAAGATTTTATCTTCTGGCACCTTCAAAACTTCCTTTACATGCCAGGCTATAGCTTCACCTTCGCGGTCAGGGTCGGATGCAAGATAAATTCTTGAAGCGTTTTTTGCTATTTTATTTAGAGTATCTACAACCTTTTGTTTTTCAGGAATTATGGCAAAAGTTGGCTTAAAATCATCATCTATATCAAAACCAAGACCTTTTTTAGGCAAATCTCTGATATGGCCGAAACTGGCTTCAATTATATAATCATTTCCAAGAATTTTTTTAATAGTCTTTGATTTCGCTGGAGACTCTACTATTACAAGGGCTTTTCCTTTTGTTTCAGTTGTTTTTGCATCTTTTTTTGCAGATGCTTTTACAGTTGCTTTTGCCATATTTGTTCTATCTTTTTATTTTCTCTCTATAATATTTTTAGCCAGCTATAAAATAATTACCGCCAGCTTGTTTTATTAAAGCGTTAAGTTCCATTGATGTCAAGCTCACCATTAAATCATTAATGCCAATATTTAAAATTATGCTTAAATCTTCCATATTTTTTGGACCAAGGGCTATCTCATCATAAATTTTCTTTTCAATTTCATTTAATTTCGGCGCCTCTTTTTCATCTAATACAATATCCCAATTTAGAGCTTCTAGAATATCTTCACCCTTTGTTACCATTGAAGCACCATTTTTTAAAAGATAATAGACACCTTCTGTATTTGGATTTGAAATAAGTCCAGGAATGCACATTAATTCTCTGCCATATTCTAAAGTAAGCCTGGCACTTATCATGGCACCGGATTTTATCCTGGCTTCTGCCACTACTGTGCCCAATGCCATTCCTGTTACAATTCTATTCCTTTGTGGAAACTGGTGCGGTAATGGCGGTGTTTCATAAGGATATTCTGTAAATATAAGTCCAGCGCCTTCTTCAATTTTTTTATAAAGATTTTTATTTGAATTAGGATATTGAAATTTAAACCCTGAACCAATAACCCCTATTGTTTTCAGGCCATTTTCTATTGCAGCACTATGACTTTTTGCATCAATTCCTTCTGCAAGCCCTGAAATTATTACAATATCAAGACCCCTAAATTCCGAAATTATAGATGCCAGTGCTTCTTTTGCACTTAATGAAGCTTTTCTTGAACCCACAAAAGCAACAACTCTATCAAAATTTATATCAGCAAAATTCCCTTTATAATAAAGCATTAAAGGAAAATCAGGAATATTTTTTAAAATTTTAGGATATCTTTCATCATTGTATGTTATATATCCTATTTTTTCTTTATCTTGCAAGATTTTAAAATCAGAATAAATTTTATTTAGGTCTATTTCATCCCTTCTTTTTAAAAAATCTCTAGGAACAGTGATTTCACCCATATAATATTCACTAAAAAGGGATAAATCTTCTTTTGTGGCATTGAATGTTTTTTCAATATCATAATCAAAATATTCAAACAATTTTGCCTTAAACAATGGGCTAATGATTATTTCGCTCATTGCAAGGAAAAATTTGTCTTTTTGATTGCAGGCCGTATCATTTACAGGAAGCTTGCCCTGAACTATTCGTCTTCTTCCTCTAGAAATTCTTCCTCCAGCAGGCCTTCTGTTGTCTCCTCTGCTTGTTCCTCTATCATTTCCTCTATTGGGGGACATTCATTTAATTCCTTTAAAATAGCGTATTTATTAAAAGATAAACTTGAATCATTCTTTAGGGCCAATTCCAAACAATTTCTATACCCTTTTAAATCTTGTTTTAATTCATAAATTTTAGCATAAAGAAAATAAAAATCCCCGCTTTCTGTTAAATTTTCTTTCATCTCATTTAACACTTCAATTGCAGTATCAAGATCGTTAATTTTTATGTAAAGTTGTGTTAATAATTTATAAGCTTCTTTATCTTTAGGGTTTTTTTCAATAGTTAAATTCAGCATTATAATAGCATTTTCTATATCATTCCTTTCATAGAAAATCTGCCCTAAATTAAAATACGCCCAGGAATAACTTTCAGAAAGCTCTATCACTTTTTTATATTCTTCAACAGCTTTATCTGTTTCTCCTATCTTTTTATACATATTTGCAAGGTGAAAATGGGCAAAATAATCACCATAATTATATTCTATAGCCTTTTTAAAACATTTTATAGCATTTTCCGTTTCATCTTTTTTTGCAAAAAGACAACCGATACAAAAAAATGAATTTGAATCCTCATTTTCAAGGCAAATTACCTTTTTAAACTGAGACATAGCCTCATCATCCATTCCCAAAGTTTCATAGATGAGAGCTAGGTTATACAAAAAATCAGGCTCATCTTCTTTTAATTTAACCGCTTTAGTGTAAGCATCCAGTGCAAATTTAAACTGCTTTAATTTTTCCCAGCAAATTCCTATATTAAAATAAAGATTTGGATCATTTGGAAAGGTGTTTGAAAGATAGTTCAAATGTTTTAAAGCCATCATATCAAACCCCATATCAAGACACATTACGGCAAGTTCACGCCTTGCTTGGAAATTTGTAGGATCATTGTCTATTGTTTTTTTAAGATTTTCAAACCTTTGTACATCATTCATGGTTTATATTTTATCACTACGCACCCCACCTGTCACCTTGAACTTACCGTTGCTTTGAAATGAAAAATATGTAAAAAATACTTGCAGCCTTCAATATAAATTTTCATACAGTTAAGCATAGTGAATAATAACATCTTAGCAAATGTATATAGCGAGTATGTTTGAGAAAGGTGCCAACCTGATTATTATATTGGCACCGACGAGTTTGCGAGCAATAAAAGATGAGCTTAGATGTTATATGAACGGGCGACCACCTGTATGAAAATTTATGTTGAATGGCTAGGATAGAAACTTTATCAGATTCTAAAACAAGTTCAGGATGACGGGTGGGGGTAAGGATGACAGAGTGGAGTTCAGCATGTCAGCTGCTCATTAAACAAAGTAAACAAACTTAGATATAATTAAAAAATAACTATAGGACACATTACAACCCTATAGTTACTCATTAAAATATATTTAGCAATGGTGCTTGTTAATCCTCTAAATCCATTGCATCTAAATCCAGCACATGACCTTCAATTGCATCATCATCAGATACAGCATCGGTATCTTGTACAATTTTTTCAATTACAAGCTGCGCCATATCAAGAGCCACTTTCTGCCTTGTTTCTTCATCGCATCTTTCAAGCATTTGAATTGCAGTTCTTACTGTTGCATCCAAATCATACCATCTGTTTGTACCTTTTTGAATAAGTCCATCTTCTACAGCGCCCACAATATCTTCAATGTTTGAAAATTCGTTATTGTTTATATTGTGTTCTATTATTACCTTGATTAAATTTAAGGCAACAGCAATTTGGCTTGCATCATCAGAGCTTGCAAGAGTGCGCATTGACATTGAAAGCACAGGGTCTTTGTCATACCAGCGTGAATAATATTCATTCATATATTTTATATCTCCTCAGATTTATACATCTAAAAAATTAGTTTGGTTTAGTTGGTCTCTAAATCAGCTGAATTTATATGTGATGCCGCATCCTGATTTTGGATATCTCCAATCGATTGCACCATACGGACAAGCAATTCTGCAAGCACCGCATTCAAGGCAATTTTCATATTCAACACTGATGTCTTCTATTGTAACATTATTTTTATCTGCACTAATTGGATTTTGACTTGAAATGCTTTGTTTATAAACATTTGCAGGACAAATTTTTAAACAAACTTTATCTTCACAAACTTTGCAAATCTCTTTATTTAAAATTAAATGCGATTGCGAATCTGTATTATATTTATTATTCAAAAGTTTTTTTTCTATATCTGTCATATTTTATGCCCTTCTTGCGCCTTGCCTTATTGTTATGTGCTGATATAAGCCATTTGCTGCAAAGCTTCATTACAGTATTCAGCAAATAATATCAAAAAACAAGCGTGCCGCTGCTTTTATATCTCTAAAAATTTCTATTATGCTTCTTTGAGTGAAAAATTTACCAGCAAATGCCCTAAATTTACCTTTTTTAGGCTTGTTATCTACGCAGTGCAAAGTGTGAAAAAATTCACCCATTTTATCTGGATAATATTTTAAGAAAGAATTTTTCCTAGAATAAATAGTTTCCACCACATTTCTGTAAGATTTTAAATCTTTTAATACAAAACTTCTTCTTAATTTTTCTTCATATATCTTTAAAACATTATACTTATAATTATCTAAATTCAGTGCAATAATTGCAGTTTCGCCTGCCAGTTTACCACTTTCAATTGCAAAATTTGTACCTTCAAAATGTGCACTGTTGATTAATCCTGCTGCATCTCCCGCTATCATAACACCTGAAGCATAAAGCTTTGGCAGATTTTTATATCCACCCTCAGGAATTAAATGAGCTGAATATTCACATGTTTCAGCATCTTTTATCAGATTTTTAATTGTTGGATGCGATTTTAATTTTTCAAGTAAATCATTAGGATTTATTTTGTACTGAGATAAATCCTCTAAAGAAACACCCAAACCTAACGATATCATATCATTAAAGGTATATAAAAAGCTTATTGCAAATGGTGTGATAGGTTTTTTATTATTTTTATTTAAACAAAATTTACCCATTTTAGCAGCTTTTGAGGAATTATCATCAACTTCATTTGTAGTGTAAAAATCAGTTAATCCTCCAAAAAATTCATACATTGCGCCTTCTTTGGAATTTTTTTCCAAATGAAACCTTTCTTCCATAATATTTTTATCAAGTTTCAATGTTTCTTTCACAGAAAGCACCATATCTTTTGGAAAATATTCAGCACGCAAACCAATTTCACGCGCAAGCAAAGAATTCGCCCCGTCAGCAATAATAACAATGGGTGCAAAATATTTTTCCTGTTCTGTTTTTACACCAATAACAGTGCCATTTTTAAATATCAGTTTTTTTACCAAAGTTCTTGGAGCAAAGAAAACACCTTCTTTTTTAGCCTCTTCTACAAGCCAGGTATCAAATTTCGGCCTCAAAACAGTAGCGGTTGTTTTATCATCAAAATTTTGCGCCTTTATATCAATTGAACCGTTATCATTTAAAAAAGAGTATGTATGATTTACCATAAATCTTTCATACGGGGCATTTTGATAAGTTTCAGGCAGAATGGACTTTATAGAATTTAAATATACCGCCCCGCCAAACATATTTTTGGAACCAAAATTTGCCGCTCTTTCTAAAACGACAACATTTTTACCCCCTCTTTTAATCGTAAGAGCCGCGCTAATACCCGCAGGGCCTGCACCTATAACTATTGCATCAATATTGTGTTGTTTTCTCTCCATAATTTATAATTATACAATCAATCAATTATTATTACAATTAAGTTATAGGGGGCAAATTTTTGTTTATACACGAAAAGTTTTTATGTTAAAATTTATCCTAAAGAATATGTATAAATATTAAGGAATATAAAGTATGGAAACTAAACCCCAAACTTGCAATATCATAACAAGTGCCCCAAAAACCTGCGATGAAATTAGAGAAGCATTTTTAAGTTTTTTTGAAAATAAACACCAGCACACAAGGGTAAAAAGTTCATCACTGGTGCCGAATAACCCTACAATTTTACTTACTACAGCAGGTATGGTGCAGTTTATTCCATATTTTTTAGGGCTTGAAACCCCACCATACAAGCCTCACAGGGCAACTTCCTGCCAAAAATGTGCACGTGCCGGCGGAAAGGATTCTGATATTGAAAATGTAGGCCGCACCCCGCGCCACCACACGTTTTTTGAGATGCTTGGAAATTTCAGCTTTGGGGATTATTTTAAAGAAGAAATTATTCCCTGGTCTTGGGATTTTGTAACAAACTATTTAGGCCTTGATAAAGATAGATTGTGGATTACAATCTATGAAAATGACGATGAAGCAGGCGAAATTTGGCAAAAAGCGGGTGTACCCAAAGAAAGAATTTTAAAAAAAGGTAAAAAAGATAATTTTTGGGGCCCTGTAGGTATTTCAGGCTCCTGCGGACCATGCAGCGAAATTCATTATGATTTAGGAGAACATTTGAAATGTTCCGATGATTGTTCAATTGCAACCTGTGAATGCAACAGATGGGTAGAAATTTGGAACCTTGTATTTACAGAACTTTTCCAGGATGAAAAGGGTAATTTAGTGCCGCTAGAAAAGAAAAATGTTGATACTGGAATGGGGCTGGAGCGTATAGCAATGGTATGCCAAAATGTAGCTTCTACCTTTGAAACAGACCTTTTAAAGCAAATTTTAGATGAAGTTTGCAAAATTTCAGGCAAAAAATATGGCGAAAATGAAAAAACAGATATTTCATTAAGAATTATTACAGACCATACAAGATGTGTAAGCTTTTTAATTGCAGATGGCGTAACCCCTTCAAATGAAGGCAGAGGTTATGTTTTAAGGATGATTTTAAGACGTGCATTACGCCATGGGTATATGCTAGGTTTAGAACTCCCATTCTTGGAACCAGTTGTAAACAGGGTGATTAAGCTATACAAAGATGCATATCCTGAATTAGCCGAAAAGGCTGAAAAAATTAAAAAAACAATTCTTCTTGAAGAAGAAAGATTTAAAATGACTTTGCAGCGTGGATACAGCCTGATGGAAGAAATTTTAAATACAATGAAAGCCAAGGGAGAAAAACTTGTATCAGGTGATAATTGTTTCAAACTCTATGATACATACGGTTTTCCACTTGAATTAACACGTGAAATTGCTGTTGAAAACTTTATGGATGTAGATGAAGAAGCATTCAAAACCCTTATGGCAGAACAGAAAGAGCGTGCAAGGGCATCTATGCAAAAGGTAGTTTTAGCTGATGATAAAAATTATACTGATAAACCTGCGACAAATTTTGTCGGATACACGCAAAATGAAGCAAAGGCACAGGTTTTAGCTATTATAAAGGATGGAAACCCTGTAGAATGCACAAATGAAGACGATGTAGCAGATGTAATCCTTGATACCACACCGTTTTACGCTGAATCAGGCGGACAAATCGGTGATAGCGGGGTTTTAGAGCTTTCAAATGGGACATGTGTTGAAGTTTTAAAAACCTTTAAGGTTCAAAATGTTTATGCTCACAGGGTTTTAGGGGCTATAAACGTGTCAGACATAGTTGTAGCAAGAATTGATGACAAAAAACGCGAAGAAATCAAGCGTCATCACTCTTTGGCACATCTTTTGCAGGCTGCATTAATCTCTGTGCTTGGAAAAGAGGTGCATCAGGCAGGTTCCCAGGTGGAAGAAAGCAGAACTAGGTATGATTTTTCGTTTGACCGTGCAATGACACATGATGAAATCGCCAAAACCGAAGCTATGATTAATTCTTGGATAAATGAAGGTTTAATTGGCAAAACAGAAATTATGGATTTAGAAGAAGCCAAAAATACAGGCGCTATGGCGCTTTTTGGAGAAAAATACGGCGATAAAGTACGCGTAGTAAGCTTTTTAGATAACAAAAACTCTGATAATTGCGTATCCAAAGAACTTTGCGGAGGCTGCCATGTGGATAATACAAAAGATTTGCGTCTTGCAAAAATTGTTTCAGAAGGCGCAAGCTCGGCAGGAGTGCGTAGAATAGAGATTTTATGTTCAAATTCAGCATTTGAATATTTAGCTAAAAAGGCCGCCCAGATTGATGAAATAGCCCATAAATACAAATTAAAATCTGATGAAGTTCTTGATAAAATTGAAAAACTAACAGAAGAAAATAAGGCCCAAAATGCCCGCATAGCAGAGCTTGAAGCTCAAATTGCAAACAGCAGATTCGAAAGCATGGCAAATCACGCCCAGGATATACCTTTAGAGGATGGAAAATCCGGAAAGCTTTTCATATCACTAATTGAGGACCACAATCCAAATGCATTAAAATTTGGTTTAGAAATGTTTTCTAAAAAATTGGGCGAATCAATTATTATATTATGCTCTAAAAAGCCCGATAATGCTGGTTTTATCCTTGTAAAGGTATCTGATGCCTTCACAAAAAAAGGAATTGGCGCAGGCGACATTGTTTCAAAAATCACAAAAGCCTGCGATGGCAAAGGCGGTGGAAAACCAGCTATGGCACAGGGTTCAGCAAAAAATATCAGCAACATAAAAGAAGTTTTTGCTGAAATTGAAGATGAAATTAAAAATAAATTAAAATAAAATTTATGTAAAAAATTTAAAATGGGCAGAATTTTCCAAAAAATTTAACCGCACGTTAAAAAATTTGGCAGCTGCCCTTTTTATTTTTTCAGCAGAATTTCCTTAATTTTATTGCGCGGCAAGCCAAAAAGTAAATTCATAACGCCAACAATATCTCTATCAGAAAGTTTAAGCCCTTTTAGGGTTTGAATTTTATCTAAAATTTCATCGTTTTCATGTTTTTTTTCATCCAAAGCATAGAGCATGCAAGCAATTTCGCCTTTTAAGATATGCGCTTTATAGTATTCAAGCAGGTTTTGGGCAGTGTCAACTTTTATTTCTTCGAATTTTTTAGTCAACTCGCGTCCAATTGCAATTTTACGGTCTTTTTGGAGGTTTGAAATAATGGAAAGTGTTTCTAGAAGCCGATTTGGGCTTTCATAAAATACTAAATTCTCGCATGCTTCCTGTTTCAGCAAAATTTCAATTTGTGATTTATGTCTTGGCAAAAAACCAATAAACTTAAAAGCCTCTTCCTGTCTTGGTATAGAGGATAATAACGCCATAATTGCAGATGCCCCAACAACAGGCACCACATCAATACCTTCTAAACGCGCATCAGAAACAAGTTTTACACCAGGATCAGAAATTAAAGGAGTCCCCGCATCAGAAACCAAAGCCACATCTTGACCAGCTTTCAATCTATCAATAAAAAATTGTGATTTTTCAGATTCTGAAAATTTGTGATAACTTTCTAAAGGCGTTTTTATACTGTATTTTTCGCAAAGAATTTTTGTATTTCTTGTGTCCTCACATGCAATAATATCAACATTTTGCAGGGTTTCAACGGCACGAAACGTAATATCAGAGAGGTTTCCAATGGGTGTTGATACTATAAAAAGCTTGCCTGATACCATTTTACCCCTTTTTAAATTTTATTTAACTTCCCACAAAGAACCGTCTTTTGAATCTTTGACTAAAATTCCAACAGATAGCAGTTTATCACGAATTAAATCAGATTTTGCCCAGTCTTTATTTGCTCTTGCGGAATTTCTATCCTCTAAAAGCTTATCCAGCAAGGTTTTAGCGGATATCATTTCATCAAAATTAAACTCTTTATATAGTGGTTTAATTTTTTCTTTTAAGGTAACATCATCCAGTTGCGGCGCATCTTTCAGGCTAAAATCAAAACCCAAAACTTCACCCAAATAAATAATCGTGCTTGCATATTTTTGCACATCGTGATTTTTTGCACCATCCTGTAAAGCTTCTGCTGAGGCTTTTTTCAGCTTATCAACGAGCGAAAATAAGATAGATAGAGCCTTTGAAGTATTTAAATCATCGTTCATCGCCTCTTTGAAAGCATTTATGGCCTCATCATCGCATAAATCGCCCTTTTGATAGTCTTTTACGCTGTTAATAAGCCTCTTTGCACCTGTATTTGCTGAATTTAGCGCTTCATCATTAAATTCCACCGGCATTCTGTAATGGTTCGTGAGGATGAAAAACCTTATAGCATTTGAATTATAAGCCTTTAGTACATCATCAATCGTTAAAAAATTACCCAAAGATTTTGACATTTTTTCTTTATTAATTGTCACAAAACCGTTGTGCAGCCAATATTTCACGAAGGTGCACCCATTTGCACATTCAGATTGCGCACGTTCGTTTTCATGATGCGGGAACTGTAAATCAGCCCCTCCGGCGTGAATATCAATGGTTTCACCCAAATGTTTTTTGCTCATTGCAGAACATTCAATATGCCAGCCCGGGCGACCAAGACCCCAAGGGCTTTTAAACCCGTGCTTTTCGTCCTTTTTCCATAATGCAAAATCAAGCGGAGAGCGCTTTTTAGTATCAGCCTCCACCCTGGCTCCTGCCATCAAATCATCCAGCGGCTGGCCTGAAAGCCCGCCATAGCCTTTAAATTTGCCTACTTCAAAATAAACATCTCCATCAATAGCGTATGCAAAACCATCATCCACCAATTTTTTCACCATAGCAATCATTTCACCGATTGTTTTAGTAGCTCTTGGCTCTATATCAGGCTTTAGAACATTTAAGCCATTCATTGAATTTATAAAACTTTCATAAAATTCTTTTGTGATAACATCAGGCAAAACACCCTTGTCATCGGCTTTTTTCAGAATTTTATCATCTACATCCGTTACATTTCTACAATATGTAACATCATAATTTAAAAATTTTAAATATCTGTATAAAACATCCCAGGTGATGTAACATCTGGCGTGGCCAAGATGTGCTTTATCATAAACTGTAGGGCCGCAAACATACATTTTCACTGCATTTCCAGTGAGCGGCTGAAATTCTTCCAATTTTTTTGAAATAGTATTAAAAAGTTTTAACATAAGTAAATTTTACTACAAATTTTTTTATAGTAAAATAGCTGGGTAAGAGAATTTTTGATGGGGGAAAAGTGGAAAATACCGTTGTAGTTGGCGCCCAGTTTGGAGATGAAGGCAAAGCCAAAATAACAGATTTGTTGGCACAAAATGCCGATGTTGTAATAAGATATCAGGGAGGCTCAAATGCTGGCCACACCGTGGTTTTAGATAATAAAAAATACAAATTTCACCTTATCCCATCAGGCATTTTATATGACAACAAAATATGCTTTATTGGCGCAGGCGTTGTAATTAAGCCAGATGATTTTCAAAAAGAAATTAAGGAACTGATTTCAGAAGGAATATCTGAAGAACGCTTTAAAAAAGCTCTAAAGGTACATCCTTTGGCACATGTAACTATGCCATGGCACATTGAGGTTGATGGATATTCTGAAAATGCACTTGGTGCCAATAAAATAGGAACAACTAAAAAAGGTATCGGCCCTACATATACTGATAAGTATGCAAGAACAGGCATTCGCGTTGAAGATTTATTTTGTGAAGAAACATTAAGCAAAAAACTGGATGTAATTTTACCGCTTAAAAACAAAATGCTGACAGAAGTTTACAATCTTCACGGTTATTCAAAAGAAGTTGCTATGCAAATATGCAGCGAATATAGAGAAATTTTTACGCCTTATGTTTGTTTTGAATGGCAAAAATTATTAGATGATGCCAAGCGCAATAAAACAATTCTTTTTGAAGGCGCGCAGGGTGTGCTTTTAGACATTGATTACGGCACATATCCTTATGTTACAAGTTCTAACCCTATTGCAGGCGGAGCAGGAGTTGGTGCATCTGTTGGACCTTTAGCTATAAAAGAAGCTGTGGGCGTGTTTAAGGCATATATCACACGCGTTGGCGAAGGGCCTTTTGTAACAGAATTAACTGATGAAACGGGTGAAAAAATCCAAAAAATTGGTGCGGAATTCGGTGTAACAACTGGCAGGCCAAGGCGCTGCGGATGGTTTGATGCCGTGATAGCAAAGTATAGCGTGCTTGTTGGGGGAATTTCTTCTGTTGCATTAACAAAACTGGATGTTTTTGACACATTTGAAACCATAAAACTTTGCACAAAATACAGAAACGTCAAAACAAATGAAGTGACTGAATTTTACCCGACAAATGTTTACACGCATTGTGATTATGAGCCTGTTTATGAAGAATTTGCAGGCTGGATGTGCGATACAACAAATATTAAAAAATATGAAGATTTGCCACAAAATGCAAAGATTTATCTAAAAAGACTGGAAGATATTGTGGGTGCACCGATAAAAATAGTATCCACAGGCCCGGACCGCGACCAGACAATATTTGTGTAGATATTTATCAAAGAATAACAGGCGTTGGGCGGCGTCTGACCTTTGGTTTTAGATTGCCGCGCTTCGCTCGCAATGACGAGGGGGATATGTTCCTTGCAACGACAGATTTTGATGGCAGAAGATGATTAACCTATGGTTTTTTGTCTTCAAATTTTATTTTATATCCTAAAATTTCTGCAATAAGCTTAATTTCTCTATAGGGAATGGTTTCACGCCTTAATTTGTTTCCCAAATTTTGTGCTGTATATTTTTTATTCAATTTTGTGCTCATCTTTTTTGCCAGTTTTTCCTGGGTCCAGCCTTTTTTTATAAGAAGCACTTTTATTTCTGAAATTATGTTATCTTCTTTGTTCATAAATGCATTTTATCACTTCGTTTAAGATAAGGCACAAAACACAGCTTGAAAAAAGGCAAAGCTATTTATTAATATACAATACTATTATATCGTGGGAAAATGTTAAGATGGATAAAGAAAGAGAAAGCCAATTTATTGAAGAACTTGTAGAAATATCCATTATGGTGTATGCGTTAGAAACTGCACTTAATAATTCTGAACAAATAACATCTGATACTTCGCCCTTTGGGCATTTTGCAGGGGTTATCAGAAACAAAATAAACAATCTTTTAGAGATTATAGTGTAATTGTTATATCCAGAAAAGACGCGCGCACCGAAAAGGCACGTGTATAGGGAGTAGTCTCTGTGTTGAACGTACCATTGTTCAGATAGGCTCCGTTATAATAACCGCTGCTTGAATATGTACCCGCCCACATGTCGTTAGGGTTGCAGTTGTCAGCCCAGGTGGTATCCTTGCCTGCGCCCTTGCAGTATACTGCATTTGGCAAAAACAATACCTATCAGACGTTTGCACTGCGTCTTTAATATGTTTGGCATATTTTAATTTGATAATATATACTTTATCAAACGGTTTTTGCAAATTGAGCAAGTCATTAAACACATTTAAAAAGTGT
Source organism: Candidatus Gastranaerophilales bacterium (assembly GCA_910587815.1). Lineage (GTDB taxonomy): Bacteria > Cyanobacteriota > Vampirovibrionia > Gastranaerophilales > Gastranaerophilaceae > MGBC122484. Next base: position 53,463 of record CAJUNK010000014.1, read on the forward strand.
CTGCCATGTGACGATATAATTTGCCTTCTCTGTTAAAATTACATAAATTTCAACACTCTAAAGGTAATGTTATTTTAACCTTAATGCAATTTTTTAGCAAAAAATTTTATTCAGATGCTTTTTATGCATAAGAGGGAGAAAATATGAGAATTTCAGGAATTTTTAATAATAATTTTTTAATTTCAAGCACAGGAATAAATGCTAAACAAAAACCAAACAAAGCAAAAACCCATAACAATAATATTCAATTAAAGTTTCAAAATGATGAAGCTGATGTATTTATAAAAAAAGACAGCATTAAAAAACTGTATGATAAAAACGGAAATATTTCACTTGAAGCCGTTTACAAAGATGGAATACCATATAAAGATACTTGGTATGATTACAATGGAAAGGCACACTGGGTAAGGTATTATGACGGTTCACTTAATTTATCTAGAAATGTTTGGCATGATTGGAAAAAAGCACCCAAGATAGATTTTGAAAAAACTGAAGATGGTAAAACAACAAGAATGCATGCCCAGCCTGCTGTTTTAGCAAAAGGCCATAATAAAGGGAAAATTGGCGGATATAATTTAAGCATACGTGATAATGACGGACATCATATCCACAGTGATTTATACTCATACCCGGATGGAACATTTGGTACTCAAAATGATTCTTATTTACCAGAAATGAAAGTTGCACTAACAGAGCTTTTAGAGCTGATTTCAAGTGAAGAATACAAAGACGATTTTGGCAGCTCTTATAAATTTAACAACGGTATAAAAAATGCAATAAAATATATAGAAAGCAAGGAATAAAACTATAATTTTAAAATTCTATCTGCTTAATTCCACAGCTAGTTTTATGGCTTCCTTCATGCCTGTACAATCTGCAATGCCTTTTCCTGCAATATCATAGGCCGTGCCTGATGAGGGCGATGTTCTTATAATTTTAAGGCCAATTGTAGTATTTACAACCTTCTTAAAACATAATGCTTTCACAGGGCAAAGCCCCTGATCATGATAACTAGCCAAAATGCAGTCATATTCTTGTTTTTCACCATTTATATACTTTTCGCCCACATGTGCAAAGAGCCCATCTGCACTTAAAGGAGGAGTGATATCTATTCCAAAATCTTTTAATTTTGAAACAGCAGGAATCATTATTTCCTTTTCTTCGCTGCCTAAAATGCCATTTTCGCCAGCATGTGGATTTAGTGCGCAAAGTGCAAATTTTGGCTTTTTTATGCCGCATTTTTCAATTAAAAATTTATTTGTTCGAAAAACTTTATCTATTATTAATTTTTCATCCAGTTTCACATCAGATAACGCCAAATGCCTTGTTAAAAGCAACACTCTTAAATCATCTGAAACAAATATCATCTCAGCTTTTGATTTTTCATCCCCTAAAAATTTTTCTAAAATTTCTGTTTGGCCTGAAAATTTATATCCTGATTTATGCAATACTTCTTTAGAAACAGGTGCAGTTACAATAGCGCGAATTTTTCCCTCATTTGCAAGGGCACAGGCGGTTTTCAGCGTTTCATAACAAAATTTACCATTATCAGATGAATCTATTTCAATAGTTTCATATTTTGTATCCAAAAAACAGTTTAAGTTTTTGCCAATAATTAAAATTTCATCATAAGGCAAGCCTAAACTATTTAAGGCCTTTATGGTAATTTCCTCGCCAATGCCAAGCAAATCTCCGGTTGTTATTGCAATTTTATTCTTCATTAATATGGTGCTCAAAATATTTAACTATATCAACCAAAGTGGCAGATGTACCAAAATTTCCAGATTTTGTCACCACAAGCTGTGCATTTGAATCCATACACAAAGGAATTGATGGCAATATTGCATCTACAACCTGTAAGTATTCACAATTTAAAGCTTTTGAACATCTATATGATGTTTCGCCTCCAATTGTGATTAGAATAAATTCAGCCTTTTGTTTTATTTTTTGTGCTAGTTTTGCAAGATAATCAGTTATTCTTGTTGCAAGCTCTTCCTTTGATATACCTTCATCAATAAGCTTTCCTGCGGCATTTTCTTTTGACAGCTCTTCTCCTAAATCTGATACATGAACTGCAACAATGTAATCTTTTACAAGGTTTGCGGCAATTCTATCCACCAAACTATCCTCTACCCCATTTAATATATCATCTAAACAAAGTGAGATAAAATAAGTGTTTTCAATATCTGTATCCATTTCAAGCTTTTTAATTTGTAAAGCAGTAAGAGATGTTTTTGAGCCTGAAAGAATTAATTTTGGAAGCAAGGGCACCTTTTTTTGAACAGGCGGCTTAATTTCTGAAAGCCATACCCCGCCAAGCGCATGGGCAAGGCCGGCAGAACCAGATGGCAAAATATTGTATGTACTTTTTTGCATAGCAAGCACAATCTGTTCAAAATCTACGGTAGAAACAGCATCCATCACAATAAGCTTTTTGCCTTCTGCTATTAATTCGTTTAATTTTAGGGCAATAGGCCCGGCACCTTTAGCAATGGTTTTCATCTCAATTGAACCAACAAGATCTGCCGCTTCTTCACTTAGTCCTCTTTTTAATATATCCGGAATATAAGAATCATAAATGGGAGCCTTAGGGTCTCTAGCAGCATCAGTTCGTTCAATTGGAATGCCCTTTAAAAGCTGATAACCGCCAATTGTAATTCTTCCTTCCTGAACGTATGCTGGCGCCACAATTGCTGCATCATATTCTGTGGCTTCAAGCATAGCAAGGGTTTCAACTGCAACATTTCCTCGCAAAGTTGAATCGATTTTTTTATAAAAATACTCTATTCCAAATTTTTCTTTTAAAAGCTTAACAGATTCAAATACAATTCTGCCAGCAGCTTCAGGGGCTGCATTTCTTGTTTCGTTACATAGTGCCCATGTTTCAACATTTAAATGATTTTCATTTAAAGAATTTGTATCAAGAATGATTTCAGTATTAGAGCCTTTCATAAAAAACTGGAGCGCAGTATCATTTGCTCCGGTTAAATCATCCGCAACTATGCCGATAGAATTTGAAATCAACATAATAAAAAACCTTTAATTTTCGTCCTTTTTAGACCCCATAAGCCTTACATTATTACATCTTATTAAAAATCTTTCAGCAACTTCCCCATCAGGCGTCTGCCATTTGTTTACAACCAATCTTCCTTCAACACCGACAAGCCGGCCTTTTTTCACCCATTCACCTGCAACTTCAGCCTGCTTATCCCAAACTTCAATATTAAACCAATCAGTTGTTTCTTCCTTGGTTCTTGAATCCCAACGATTTACAGCTAAAGAAAAAGTGGTTTTCACCTTTCCGCTGTCAAAATATTTCATTTCAGGATCCTGGCCTACGCGCCCCACTACAACAACTGAATTTACCATTTTATTATCCTCTTTAAAGGTTGTGTTCATTTCTTTAAAAAGAATTATATTATTAACATGGTTTTAGTGCAATTAATTTTAAACATCTTCAGAAAATTCAAATACTACCTGATTTCTGCCATTTTTTTTCGCAACATACAAGCATTTATCAGCATATTCAATCAACTTTTCCGTTGTATCCCCATCAGCTGGCATGGAGGCAACTCCAAGGCTGATAGTAACATGGGTCCAATCCCCTGTTGCAAGTTCAAATTCTTTATTGCGCACAGCTTCGCAAATTTTATTTGCAGTTTTAATGGCATCTTCTTTATTTGTGTTTGTTAAAATAACAGACATTTCTTCTCCGCCATATCTGCAAGGGATATCTGTCGACCTTATATTTTTTTTAATAGTCTGTGCTACTTGTCTTAAAACAGCATCACCTGACTGATGACCGTATGTATCATTAAATTTTTTGAAAAAATCAATATCAACCATGATTAAAGAAAATACACTGTTGTATCTTTTTGAAGCTCTAATATTGGCGCTCATCTGTTCTTGAAAATATCTGTGATTAAACATTTCTGTAAGCCCATCTGTTACAGCAAGCTTATATGTATGTTCATAATCCCTTGATGTTATTAAATATTTAACAACATAGGCAGCAGCAAATATTAAAATACTTAGTATAATTGGTGCAATCAGGCTTATCCAAATGTTAAAAAACTTCATAAAAAGTAATGAAAGTATAAAATAACCAATGTTCAAGCCAAATAATAATAAAACAGATTTTACTGGCGATTTAAAATTCATCACCCCAAAACCAACCAAAAACGCAATTAAAATTGAAATTAAAATATCAAAAACAGGATTTATTCTTTTTATAAAATTATTATCCAAGATATTATTTAAAAACGTTGCCTGTACTTCAACACCTGGATATAAAGATGAAACAGGAGTACTTTTAATATCAGAAAGGCTATTTGCAGTAACACCTATAAAAACAATTTTACCCTTTAAATTTTTATCTAAAAATGCTCTGTCACTCTTTTTAATTGCAGCAGATATTTCCCATAAAGGAATATAATTAAAGCTCCACTGAGGGCCATACCAATTCAAAATAAGCTTGCCGTCGTTGTTTAAAGGCAGTGTATGTTTATTATCTAAAACAATTTCGCCCTTTTTATTCATCTTAAATTTACTATTATTCAGTCCTAAATAATCAAGCCCTGAAAGCAAAGTTAGATGTTTATAATATGCTCCATCATAATATAAAAAAGGTATCATAGTGCGAATTACACCATCATCATCTCTGTGCACATTTATAAAACCTATATTTTTTGTGCCATTTAAAATTTCATCAATAATTTTTCTACAGTTTGAATATACTAAATCAGGATTATTTTTTATTAAAAAATCACCTTCAATATTATTTTGCAAATGCAAAGGCAAATTTGGAGGAATCCTTACTTCTTTTGAATAGTTATCAAAATTTATTGGAGCATAAACATTTTTATTATTTTTAACAGCATTTATTAATTCTAAATCTGAATTCCCGTCAGATGCAAATCTTTTTAAAAACAAAATATCAAATACTAAAGCAGAAGGGTCTGAAGGTTCCAAATCCTTAATTAATTTTGCCCAAAAAACCCTCGGCGCAGGCCATGCACCATATCTATCCACAATATATTCATAACTTGCATCATCAACATCTATAATAACTATTTCATCAGATACCTTTGCATATTTTGAAATAATACTCTGTCTCAAATCAAAGGTTTTATTTTCAATACCAGATAAAAAACTTCTAAAAGATGGTATTTGAATTAAATACAAAAACACACCTAAAACAAGGGCAGAGGCTAAAACATAGGCAAATTTAATCCAAACTTTTTTGTCCATAACAATAGTTCAATTCTTTTTGAAATTCCATTTCATCTATTATATTACAAACGGGATTTAGACCGTTAAATTTAATCTCAATATTATGTTTAAATAAAAATTTTAAAAGATTATCTGTAGCATCAAATGCAGACATTGAATAATCAGACAAATATTTTAAAAGACATTTCTCATTTGTGTTCATAAAATAAATTGTCTTATATTTAAGTTTTTTTAAAATCAACCTAAAAGAGGAAATTATATAGAAATGTAAAGAAATACATCTAAAGATTAAACTCTGTAGAATTATTCAATTTAAGACCCTGCAAGCACAATTGTGAAATCCCTGGCTGCTTTGTTTAAACCAATTGGGTCATATACAGTTTGCTTTTCTTTCATATCAGGAATTGTCTTTTTTAAACTGGAAATTGTATCATTTGGTAAATCCAAATTATGAATTGCAATATGATCATGACCTAATTTCGAACCTAGGCGCATATTTACATTGAATCCGCTATTTTCAAGGGCGGTTTTTAAATCCATAGCTTTTGCTTCCATATTGGATGTATATAAAATACCAACTGAAATTGGCCCACTTAAAGCTTTTGGCCTATCCCTATAAACAAGCTTATTTATAATGTCCTGGGTTTTTACAGGATCCAATATCCAATAACTGATGCTGCCGCGCTGGGATGGAGACCCAGGAAGTGTTGCCACCTGAACTGTTGACATATCAACACTTTTTGCAAGAGCAGCATATTGAGATAGTTCATAAACAGATAAATCCGTTAAAATATACTTTGGCATCACCTTTAAAACTTCAGGTATTTTAACCAATACTTGCGGGTCTTTCAACCTTGCGCCAAGCGCATTGAAAAACCATTGCTGACGTCTTATTCTGCCAATATCACCAAGGGCATCTTTTCTAAAGCGCATATACCCTTCTGCTTCTTTTCCGGTTAAAACTCTGTCACCCTTTGGAAGATTTATATGCAAACCGCCCGCAGTATCGTTATAATACATATCTTTTTCAATATATATTGGAAGCCCGCCTATTGTATCTATAAATTTAACAAGACCCTGATTAGAAAGAACCAAATAATGGTCAACCCTCACACCAAAAGTTTCTTCCACGGTTTTTACGGTTAAATTTATACCGCCATAAGCAAATGCATGGTTTATTTTATCGGGTTTTGTTCTGTCTGCTATATATACTTTACTATCTCTTGGAATTGATATAACATTAACATTTCTGCCATGGGGTGCTATACTCACTAAAAGCATTGCATCAGAACGATTTCCTTTAAAAGGGTCGCCCTCGTTTTCAGCAGCATCCACCCCCATAACAAGGATATTTTGTCTTCTTGGTGAAAAAGGCAAAGAAAACTCTACGCGCTTTTCAGGATCTACAACCCTTTCAGCTAATGTTCCCATATCACCCATAAAAACAGCAAATTCGCTTCTATATAAAACAATTGCAACAACCATAAGAATTAAGAGGCTTCCAAAAAAAGATTTAAAGAAGCTTCCTGCTATATTTTGATTTGAAGTTTTTCTCCTCACAGGCCGAATCGGCGTTCTGTATGCATTTTTAGAATCATATAGCTGGTTCATATATTAATAACTCATTGTTTTTTTTAAGCATTCACTTTACCAAAAGATTATACTTTAAAAATATTCAGTTGCAAAACAAATTAAATAAATGTTACCATTTTATTGTATATAAAAGGAAATTTATAAAGACTTATGATAAGAATATTTTTAGCAGCATTACTTTTATTTTCAGGCATGTTTATAAATACTTTAAACGCAGAAGAATTAGATATTAAATCTCAGGCTTTTGCTCTTTACAATACAAATAATCAAAATGAAGCTTTAGAACTTTTAAACAGCTTATCTACAGAACAAAAAGACAGTGAGGTTTTTGTAATAATTGCAAACATTTATGAAGATAAAAAAGAAATAAACAAAGCAATTGAAAACTTAAACAAAGCATTGCTGATAAACCCTGAATATTATAAAGCCTATTACAATTTAGGATGCATCTTTTTAGATAAAAAAGCCTACGAGCTTGCAGAACAAAATTTACTTTTATCCATTAAATATAACAAAGATTTTGCCTATTCTTATTATAATTTAGGCACATTATATCTAAAAACAGGAGATTACAAAAAAGCAAAGAAAAATTTCCTAAAAGCCATATTCTTAAAAAACAACGAAAAGGATTTCTATTTAAACCTTGCTTATACTTATAAAAATTTAGGCAAAGAAAAAGAAGCTAAAAAATTAATTGAAATTTACAATAACGGCAATTAAAGAAATTTTTGCACTATAATTATTCCTATAAACAACTTTTAAAGCGAGGCAATAAATTATGAGTGCAATTAATACAAAATACACAGATAAAGAACTTTTAGAACTTTACAATTTACCTTTAGAAGAATTATTAAACGAAGCAAAAAAATATAATTCTGATACCGTTGAATTTTGTTCCCTTATTAGCGCAAGAACAGGCAAATGTTCTGAAAGCTGTAAATATTGCGCACAAAGTTCTTATTATATGACAGATATTTTTACCCACCCTTTGGTAAAAATTGAAGATGTTATAAATACGGCAAATGAAGCCAAAAAAAACGGCGCAACAAGGTTTGCAATAGTAACATCAGGTAGAGGGCCATCTAGTGCTGACATGCCTGTTATGTGCAATATGATAAAAGAAATTAACAAACTTGGCCTAAAAAGCTGCGCTTCACTTGGTCTTTTAAATAAAGAAAAAGCGCAACAATTTAAAGAAGCAGGTTTGGTGCGTTATCATCATAATATTAATACATCAAGAAGCTACCACCCCTCAATTACAACCACACATACTTTTGAAGATAGAATTAATACAATAAATAATATTAAAGAAGCAGGGATTGAAATATGCTCAGGCGTTATTATTGGAATGGGCGAAAGCATAGAACAGAGAATAGAAATGGCGCAAAATTTAGCAGAAATTCAGCCAAATTCTATCCCTGTAAACTTTTTAACCCCAATCAAAGGAACGCCTTTTGAAAATTATGAAGATAAAATTGATGAAGAAAATATTTTAAGAACATTATCTGTAATTAAAATTGCAAACCCAAATTCTGTTGTGCGTTTTGCGGGCGGCAGAAAATTAAGATTGAGCAGAGAAAATATGGAAAAAGCCTTAAATTACGCAGTAAATGGCATTCTTATTGGAAATTATTTAACCACAATCGGCATAGAACCGGATGAAGATATCAAAACACTTGAAAAACTAGGAAAAAAACTTTATGTATGATTATATAAAAGGAATTTTAATATTTAAAAATTCTGAAAATGCAGTCATTGAAAATAATGGCATTGGATACAGATTTTTAATAAATTCAAGAACTTCAGCTGCTTTAGGTGAAATTAATGATGAGATAAAATTATACACAAAACTAATCCATAGAGAAGATGTAATGCTTATTTGCGGTTTTAAACAAAAGGAAGACAGAGCAATTTTTGATATTTTAACCTCTGTCTCAGGAATAGGCACAAAGGTTGGAATGGTTTTATTGGATGAATTTTCAGGTTCTGAATTAATAAATGCAGTGCTTGAAGGGGATTATAAATTAATTTCGCGCGCAAAGGGCGTGGGGCCAAAGCTTGCACAGAAAATAATTTTAGAGTTGAAAGGAAAACTTACAAATCAAGATGTAATATCAAATATTATGGAAGATAAGATGCAAAGTATTTCTAATTCAGCATCAAAACTTTCAAAAGAAACAATAAAAGAAGTGCAGACAATATTACAGTCCCTTGGCTACAGTCAAAATGAATATATGAATGCAATTGAACACTGCGCTGGTGTTTTAAAAGAACAAACAAGCGAAGAATTGTTAAAAGAAACACTAAAAATATTATCAAACGGGTAAAGATTATGATATAATTTTCTCGGGCAAATCCTATAAACCACCCAATCTTCCTTCACGACATTACTGCAAGATGAAAGTTGGAAGAAAGGAGGTGATAAGAGAATGGTTATTAGCGAAAAAGCGCTATTTCTTATCTTTTTGATAATCATAGCGCTTAAAATAACACTCTAAGGGTTTTTAAAGGACAGGGGGCAACCTGTCCGCCCTAATTATATTATAACTTATTTATAGCGGATTGCAATATAGAGGGGTAGAATATGTTTGGTAAAAAGTTAAAAGTTTTGCTTGCAAGTGCAGAGGTAGCACCATTTTCTAAAGTTGGAGGACTAGCCGATGTTGTGGGTGAACTTCCACCATATTTAGAAAAACAAGGGGCGGAAGTTGCAGTATTTACACCTTTGTACGGCTGTATTGATGAAGAAAAATGGAACATAAAAGAACTCCCAAATTCAGAGCTCACCCTTGATATGGGAAATTCCCGTCACGTTTTCAAATTAAAAGTTGCAAAACATCCAAAATCTAAAAATGTAAACATATTTTTTATTGATAACCCAAAATATTTTTCCTGCTTTAATGTGGTATATCCAATGTGGTGTGATGAAATGTATGAAATGCAAAGATACGTTTCATTTTCACTTGCTGTTTTAGAATATGCAAAGCTTTTAAATTTCAAGGCAGATATAATCCACGCTAATGACTGGCACACAGCAATGTTGCCTGTTTATTTGAAATCTAATTATAAATATGATGAATTTTATAAAAATACAAAATCAATATTTACAATCCACAACCTTGCTTATCAAGGCGAATGCGACAAAGCAATTGTTGATTTTTCAAATATGCGCTGGGATAATGTGTATCATGATAATTGCATAGAACACTATGGCAGAGTAAACTGGCTGAAAGGTGCATTATATTGCGCTGATAAAATTACAACCGTATCTCCAAGATATGCAAGAGAAATTTTGGGCGGTGAATTTGGCGAAGGAATGGATTACACACTTCGGGGCCAAACATATAAACTTTGCGGCATCTTAAATGGCACCACTTATGATAAAAAAGATTTCAACAAAAAAGAAAAGATAAATTTCAAACAAGAAGTTCAAAAAATGTTTGGGCTGCCTGTAAATCCTGATAGGCCTTTAATTTCAATGATTTCACGCCTAACATATCAAAAAGGTCTTGATTTAATTGACTTTGCGAAGTTTGATTTAATGAGCCTTCCTGCGGATTTTGTATTTTTAGGCACAGGTGAAGGCGGATATCAAAATATGCTTATCTGGAGCAGCAATAACTCATCCAATATGCGTGCCTGGATTGATTTTAAACCAGAACTTTCAGATATTATCTATAAAGGTTCTGATATGTTTTTAATGCCCTCCCTTTTTGAACCATGCGGCATCAGTCAAATGATAGCAATGAAATACGGTGCTCTGCCTATAGTTCGCGCAGTTGGCGGCCTAGATGATACCATTATTGCTTATCCTAATGAAAAAGCAAACGGCTTTAAATTCTTAACATACGATGCAAAATCTATGGTGGATGAAATTAAAAAAGGCGTTTGGACCTATATAGACAGGCGCGATGAATTTAATAAAATGGTAGATAATGCCATAAAATGCAGGTTTACATGGGATGATTCAGCCAAATGTTATATAGCACTTTATAAAGATGCTCTTGGCATACCTCAAAAATAAATCTGCCTTTAAACCTATCTTGCAAGACATTGCTCAAAAGACTGATTTTATTTTTGAAAATTCAAAAGATAATATTTTGTATTATGCAAAATACATCAAACTTTTTTAACGAATTTTCAGACAAATCTTCATGCCAAAATTCAGGCATGTGTTCTATAGACCCTTCTTCCTATGCGCTTGAAGAGTTACTTTTAAATGAAATAAAACAAATTGCATTCTATGTTGTAAAGCTTGAAGAATTTGGCGCATTAAACAATACTCCAAACATTAAAAACATAATAAACTCTGCAATCAAAGCAATGACAGTCATTATTGTAAACACGGCAATTCGCCTAGAAGACTATAAAGAGCTTTTATATACATTAGAAAAAAATAAAACTGAAATCAAAGAAGCATATCTTGATTGCTGCAAAACAAAGAAAATTAAATATGAACTTGTTGAAAACGCACAAAAGCTGCCTCAAAACCCCACACTTACAAATCTCTTGAAGGCAGGCGAAGCCATTGTCATTGAAAAAAGAAAAGAATACGAACCAAAAAAGCTAAATTTAATTGAACTTATTATAATTTTTGCAAAAACATCTGCAATCAATATCGAAAAATTACACCATTTAAATTATTCAGATTTCAAGCTAAATTATGAAATATTAAAATTTCTAAATTTAACAAATATTCCTGCTTTAAAAAGAGAAAAATTAAAGAAGAAAATCTGCGATTTTTCTTGCACTTCACTTGAAATTTGGAAAAAATTGATTGAAAAAACCGAAAGCACATACGGAACAAGACAAAACGCCGAAATAAATCTGAAAATAAAAGAAGGAAAATCCATCCTTGTTTCAGGATCAGATTTAGATGAACTTGAAAAACTATTAGAAGCCACAAAAGACAAAGACATTAATATTTATACAAATTCTACACTATTTATGGCTTTTGCTTATCCGCATTTTTCAAAATATAAAAATCTAATTGGCCATTTTGGCGGGGAAAATCCGCAAACTGATTTTACAAATTTTAAAGGCCCTATCTTTGCAACACAAAATTTTCTTCAAAAAGTAGATTATTTTAGACGCGGCATAATTTATACAACAAAAATAATTGCGCCTGAAAGAATGGTAAGAATTGATAATTATGATTTTACACCACTAATTGAAGATGCCATAAAATCAGATGGCTTTACGGCTGATGATACAAAAAAGGGCGAAAAAATAATACTTGAATATAATAAAAATAAAATTGATGAAATTATAAAAAACACCAAAGATAAAGATTTATGCGTCATTATAGGTTCATATAAAAAGGATGAAATTCTAAAACGTTTTTCAGACTGCACTTCAATACTTTTAGATTCACCTGTTGAAATTCAACTATTATCCTACATTTTAGAAAATGCAAATACTGAAAATTTAAACTTAGTTTTCACACATTGCGGCCCAAACACAACAAACATGCTGCTCAGCACACTTTATAAAAATCCTAAAAAAATCTATTTTGCAAAATGCCCAAATTCTTTAATAAACCCGCACATTACAAGTGCCCTAAAAGAAGAATTTGATGTAGACACCATTTAATCGTCATATTCAATTTGCAAAAGCTGACCGCGTTTGAGCTTTATTTTCAATATTTCCGTGTTTTTATCTTCAGCATTTACAAACATCGACCCTTCATTATAAACTTAACCCATCCTCGCAAAAAGCAAAATTCCTCCCATCATTGCGAGGTTTCCTCCTCCCATCATTGCGAGGATTTTCCCCTCCGTCATTGCAAGGTTTCCTCCTTCTGTCATTGCGAGGAGCGTCAGCGACGAAGCAATCCAAGAGGACCCAACTTGCACAAAATCAAGTTTCGGCAAGTAGAGGCAATCCGCACTACTGCTTCTTTACAATAGTTAATTCATACCCCAAAAAATCTAAAATTTCCTGCACGGTTTCAAACCTTACCCTTTTTTTGGAAAAAAGCACAGAAAGACCACTGGATGCTGGCATCTTATACCCTGCATCCCCCATTTTAACAAGCAGTTTTCTCATCGAAAGCCCGCTTTTTAGTAATATTATTTGAATTTCCTGCTTTATGTTTAACATTTGTAAACAATGTTACCTTTATAAATATCAATTGACAATTTTATAAAAATTTGATATTCATGTCTTATCATTGCTATTTAATAATTAGCAAATATTAAGGAGACATAAATATGCACAAATTTTTTTATGATTATACCCATACATTGCCAACCTTCCCATTGCCCAATCGGGCAAGAAAATTTCTAAAACCCACCACCCTGAACAAAACCCGTCATTGCGAGGATTTTCCCCTCCGTCATTGCGAGGGAGGCCTTGGCCGACCGCAGCCCTCCAAGAGGACCCAACTTGTACGAAATCAAGATTTCGGCAAGTGGAGGCAATTCAAAGCTGCCTTTTCCCATTCTGTCATTCCGAACTTGTTTTGGAATCTCAAACGTAGTATGGCATTCAGCTTGGTTGAACTCCTTATGGCACTTTTAGTAGCTTCTCTTTTAATGGCAGCCCTTGCACCTGTAATGACAAGGAAAATGAAAGAAGAAGTAAATATATATGGCACTATAAATAATGGAAACGATACCCACGGTGCCAAAATATTTGAATACGACCCTATCGCAGATTCAGATAAAGAATTTTCAAAATTTACATTCACACCACCTGCGGGTGTAAAAACAATCAGTCTTATAATTCAAGGTGCAGGCGGCGGCGGGGGTGGCAGCACATCAGGCTACAGCAGTTATGATAATGTTTTAGACACAACAGGTGCAGCAGAAAAAACAATCGAAATCAAAGATAATTTAATAGGTATTAAAAACGTACGCATAGACCTTACAGGCGGAGGTGGCGGCGGAGGAGGCTCTGTTATACCTTCCATAGATTGTAAAGAACCAAATTTACATAAATACATAAATGAAACCCAGGGAAATGGCACAAAACAGTGTGTTACAAAATTCAATATTGGAGATTCTGGAGGCCCAGCTTTTGCATCGGGCGCCATAAAATGCATTCAAGGCGACACATCCTACAAAGATAAATGTTCCAAATGCGGCATCACCACAGATCCAAGCTATGGCAAATGTTATTACATAGGTACATACACAGATTGCCATGCGGATTCAAAAGGCACCTACAGCGGTTGTGGCAGAACTGCAAGTCAATTTTATGCAGCAAATGATGCTTGCAATTCATACACAGGCGCAAACGTTTCAAAAGGAGGATGGAGACTACCAAAGGTTAATGATGTAGCAAAATGGTATGCACACGCAGATGAACTAAACATCAACCAAGGTGCAAATGGCTTACAATCTTGTGTATATAGTCCAAACATGGCTGGTGTGGGTCATTGCGCAGGAAATATACCCACCAAAGGATGTTATGGTTCAGAATCACCCGGTGATGATTGCGATATAGATAGAACTTGGCTTACAGACTTTGCAACAGGCTCTACAACATTGCGATGTTGGCTTAATGGAGGTATATTATCATATAACTGCACTGCTACTGCTGATATGGCCCCAAATAACGGTATGTCAGCCCGCTGCCTTACAACCAATGCTATGGCATTTAACTATACTTATAAAACTGCTGGTGGCGGCAGTTCAGGTGTCAGAATTTACAACTACACCCTGCCTGAAAAATATAATAATAAACCTCTCCTTACAAAAGGAAATAAAATCACTATTTCAAGAGGTCAAAACGGTGTTGGCGGAGATAAAGGCATAAATGGTACCGCAGGAGAACCAAGCTGCATAACAATCCGCGATGCATCAAACACAAGTATATTCTATTTTTGTGCAAATGGCGGCAATTTTGGCACCGCCTCTGCATCAGCCGGCGTGGGGGCAGGCGGTTCACAAAACGTTAATTGCAGAATAGGCACAAGTAGCGCAAATTATAACAATGTAAACTGTGCAAATTATGGCTCTTACGTGCAAAGAGCTGGTATTACAGGAAATACGGCTACAGTTTCCTATAACCAGTCTGTTTCAGGTGGAAATGGCGGAAATTCCACATATAATACGTCTTTGACAGGTGGCACAGGTGGAGCTTTGAATAATATAAACGGTCTTGCACCATCTGCATCCGGAAGTAATCTGCCATACGGCGCAGGCGGCGGAGGGGGAAGTGCAAACACTGCAAACGCAGGCAAAGGTGGAAACGGGTATATTGGTTTTGCAAAAATAACCTACGATATTGAAAGAACGGGCGCATCCGGCGGCGGAGGCGCAGGCGGAGCAATGATTGCGCTAACTTCACTTGAAGTAACACAAGGAAAAAGCTATGAAGTAATCGCAGGTAAAGGCGGAAATGGCGGCAATGTAAATACAGATGGTAAAGACGGATATTTAAGCAGCTTTAAATATTCTAATACGCAAATTGCAAAGGCAGAAGGTGGAACTGGCGGTAAAACCGCAGATAACAGTCAAGAAAATGGCAAAGGTGGAACTGGTGGCACTGGCGGTAAAAAACCCGTTGTAACATTTGGCTTTGGAATAAAAACAGCAGCAGGTGAAAATGGCAAAAAAGGCGGTGATTTTGACACTTTGCTAAATAAAAGTATTGGCGCAAACGGCGGAAAATCAGGTATTGGAACATTAGGTGCCTGCGGTGCATTAACTTTTTATTCCACAGATGCAGATTATTCAGAAGATTGCAAAATTACAAACGTAACTGGTGAAAACGCACCATATATTTTAAATACATTAATTATGGGGACAGATTACGGCAAAGCAGGGTCTGGCGGCGGCTCTGGTGCATTTGAAAGTTATTCGCTTTATGGCGCAGGTGGAAACGGTGCAAATGGATACGTATTTGTGAAATGGTAAGGATTATGTAACTAGTCCAGTGTCAGGCTATTCACTGGCTCATCGCCGCTGTCACGCCCTCACAAGGCACTAGTCGTTACACGAATTTATGAGTGTTACGAATAGCGTCATCCCTGTAGGATCCTAAAGGCCCGTTTGTTTTCAAGGCTCCTGGGAAATCAAAGATTTCCACGTCGCCATCGTAGTGCTTTTGGTTCACGGGCTCATCGCTCGCTCACCATTCGCACCGGCTCACGCAATTTTTAGATGAACAACTTTTCGGGTATTGATTTTAGTAACCTTATCAATACCCTTTCCTTATGCTATAATCATAAATAGTCCCAAGAGTGTTAAAATTTACGGATTTTAGCAGCGGGTAAAACATAAAATTCAAATCGTCAGATAAGGTCATTATTTATAATGATTTAATTTTGTCTTTAAAAAAGGTAAATACCATCTGATAGAGTATATTTTGTCAGATTAAATTACTTATCATCATTTCAAAAGACACAAACGCTATGCCAAGGCTGGTTTCCTTTTGAAACAAGCGTTGCAAAGGTAAAATACACCTTGCAGCTTTGTAACAACTATGGCGGCGAGAGCTCTGGTTCAGGCTCTGTGCGG
>CAJUNK010000015.1 GCA_910587815.1 Candidatus Gastranaerophilales bacterium
TATTTACAGATAGTTCTGAACAAAAAGAATTTAATATACCAACAGATGCTAGTAGGATAACAATGACATTAGTAGGCGGTGGAGGAAGAGGCGGTGATGCACTGTACGGCAATAAAGAATTTACAACAAGCGGAACATTCACTGTTCCAAATGATGTGCATAAAATTCGCGTATTTATGGTAGGTGCAGGCGGTGGCGGTGCATCTGGCGGCATGGGAAATGGTATAGCTTATGGAAATGTCCCTGCGATAGGTACTACATATTCAACATTTACAAGTGCTGGCACTTATGTATTTTCTGATTATGCGGCAGTTCCAGATACTCACAAAGCTCCAGCTTTAAATTCTTATTGTGAAAAATTTGGCACATTGAAAAAATGGATTGTAAAATCTGACAATACAATACAAGTAAGTCCTGGAGCAAAAATTCCCAAAATGGATGGAAAAGCTTATGTTACGTTTAGTAAATTCACTGCATGCGGCGCAGGTGGCGGCGCTGGCAGCAATGGTGGTGCAGGCGGTTCAGGCGGATATATAGCAGATAAGGCAATAGGTTCACAAGTAACAGCTAATAATGTTCATGTAAAAATTGGCGCAGGCGGTGGACATGGTGGTGGCGGAGGCGCAGGCGGTGGAACAGGCGGTGCGCAAGGCGGAGGTAATGGCCAAGGCGGAGATGGTATTGATGGCAAAGGCGGCGGTGGATATGGTGGTGGCGGAGGCGGAGGCGGCGGAACAGCACTCCAAGTAATATCAAGTAGTAACATAATAGCTCAAATTGGCGGAGGCGGAGGAGGAGGTGGCCATAATTGGGTAGATTCTACTGGAAAAACTACCAATCTCACGGCGGGTGGTGGTGGCGGTGGATATGGCGCTGGTGGTGGAGGGGGAAATTCTGCTTTGGCTTCTGCTGTAAGCTGGGGATGCCAGGCAAAAGCAGGTACAGCTGGAAACAGCAATGGTAAACCGGGTTTATCAGGATTTGATAACTCAGCTGGCACAAATTATCCAACCGAACGCGGAGGCAATGGCTATGGAGGCGGTGGTGGAGGCGGAGGCGGATGCTATTCAGATAATAGATACGGTTCAGGTGCTGCCGCTTGCGATATATATATAGCAGGTACGGCAAACAATGGTTCTGGTGGTGGCGGCGGGGGATGCCATGCTAGCTATTATCCAAATACCGGATATTCTTATGGTGGCGGAGGAGGTGGCGGTGCCGGCGGTGTTGGCGGCGCAGGCGGATTATACGACTTATATGCAGGCGGGGGCAAACTAACAAATTCAATATTTAGTAGCAGTACAAATTGCAGTGGCGGAGACCATCACTATGGCACTGCATCAAAGAATGGCCTTCCCGGCGCCATGCGCGTATGGTATAGCGTTGCAGGTGTAACTGATGGTCTTCAATGTTCATACTATAGAGAATCAAATGGTGGCGGTGGAGGTGGCGCAGGCCAAGTGTGGATGGGTGAAATTGATGTAACACCAGGACAAACTATTACTTTAAATATTGGACAAGGTGGAGGTATTCAAAGTATTGGTGCAGCAAATGGAAATGATGGTAATCCCACAAGTATTGTTGTGGGTGGTCATACTTATTCTGTATCAGGCGGAAAAGGCGGAAAGTTTGAAAATGATAATACATATATAGCTAATAGTGGAGGATATGGCGGCGGATTAAAAAAAGAAAGCATTGGAAGCGGTTCAAAATATATTGATTGGCTAAAATTTGGTGAAAACGGAGTTGCTCTCACAGGGGGCAGCAATGGAAGCCAAGGATATTTAAAAACAGATAGTGCAAATGGCGCAGGAGGTAATGGTGGAAGTGTACTTAAAATTGATGGCACTTATGTAAATGGTGGTATAGGCGGTACATCAACAGGAAATGGTATTAATGGAGTAAACTACGGCACGGGTGGTGGTGGAGGTGCATCAGGCACAGATGGCACATTTGGAAGAGGCGGTGCAGGGGCTCCAGGATATATCTACATTGAATGGGGTGGAACAAATGGAGGTGGAGGAACAAATGGTGAAATAGTACAAAAAATACTTACAAACTTTGATATGAATGATAGAAAGATGCTAATAAACATAGGAAAAGGCGGAAATAGCTTAACAGGTGATGGCAATGGCGGAAGCACAGTAGTTTCTGTTAAATCTGGCGGTAAACAAGTGGTTGTAACAGCACGCGGAGGAATAAAAGGAAATATTGGAACATCTGATTCAGGAATCCATGGAGGTGAAGTTAAGTTTCCTGATAATTACAATGCATTATACAAAGATTTTGTTCAGAATAATTTAAGTATTATTAACGGACAAAAAGGTATAAATGATTATGGTGGTATGGGCGGATATTTAGCCTGCATATTTAATTCAAAAGATGGTGAAGGAAATAAAGTATGCAATACATCTATTAATTCTAATGATGGGGTTGAAGAAACAGCGGGGCCTGTACGTCCAGGATGCGGAGGAAGTGCAATACCATCTCCGCTTTATGAAACTATATGTAATGCTAAATCTACAGCAGCTTCACCTGATGGAGGTAATGGAGCCTTTGGCGGTGGAGGCGGAGGCGGTGCTGTATTAAATAGAACAGGCGGCAGAGGGGGTAATGGTGGCGATGGCTTTATTATCCTTGAGTATAAAAGTGTGCAGTAGGGGGCGGCTCATGAACTGTTTTAGCTCCTGTGGGTGTTTCGCCCCGGTTTACACGCAGTCCAGTGTCGGGCTCTCTTGGATTATTGCGGGTTCACAGCCTTCAACAGGCTGTTCACAAATGACGTTTCACGTCTCGCAAAATCCGCTGTCTGTGGGATACTAGAGGCTCGTTCGGTCTCAAGGCTCCTGGGGAAATCAAAGATTTCCACGTCGCCATCGTAGTGCTTTTGGTTCACGGGCTCATCGCCCGCTCACCATTCGCACCGGCTCACACAATTTTTTGATAAACAACTTTTCGGGCACCTTTTTGTAACCTTTAGGTGCCCTTTTCTTATCTTGGCAAGAGTCAAATTATAACACAGTGTGTCTAATTAGAAGAAATGAGCAGTTTTTGCGAGATATAAACACCCACAAAAAACAAAATCTGTGCTAAAATACAAAAAGTCCTAAGAGTGCCAAGGTTTATGTGATTTTGGCAGAAGGGTAAAATTCAAATCGTCAGATAAGGTCATTATTTAAAATAATGATATAAGTCCGTTTTTTAAAGTCTGGTTTTTTAAAGATTGCGGATATCGTTTGATAAAGTTTATTTTATTAAATTAAAACACTTATCTTTGTTCAAGTTAAGACATAAAGTGCAAAAAATATTGCGTGGCTTGCAGCTTTGTGACGCATACTGGGATACCAGCTACACCCCAGGCTCTGTGCGGTGCAACGCAGGCTGGAGCCAGTGCAAGGGCGCCGGCTCACAGGCTTCTACCGGTAAAACAGACTGGGTTGACAACTGCTACCCGAACCATATTTGGGCAAGCACGCCAAGCGGGAGCAGTTTTTGGAGCGGGTATCTGAACAATGGCGGTTACGGCACATACTATTATCCCAATACTCTTGCCTTTTCGGTGCGCGCACACAATATTTCAGCGCATTTTATGTCTTTGCTGGATTTGATAATAAATATTTTGTATGATTCGAAATGAGCTGAAAATTTATATAATAGCTTTGGGTAAGCCCTAAATACTTGCTCCCCCTGTCACAGACTATGAATCTTACAACAACAGAAGGGAGGTGAGAAAAAATGGGATTTCACATAAGTGAAAAAGCGCTAAAGCTTATCTTTTGGATAATCATAGCGCTTAAAATAATCCACTAGGGCTTTTAATGTGCAGGGACTCAACCTGCACGCCCTTTATATCTTTATTATACCTTATTTGTTTTGAAATTCAATATAAAAAATTATATATCAATAGCTTCGCATGGTACGGCCTCCGCCCTGTCCAGCTTCAGGCTCCTGCGGGTGTTTCGTCTCTATTAGCCTAAGTCGGCTCACAGATTCGATTATCCTATCCCACAGGGATGACATTATCTATAGCACTCGTACCTTGTGCACAGCTAAGGCCTCGTCGCAATATCAATAGTTCCATCTTGCCGAGTTTATTACCCGTCAAAATTCCACCCTGGCTTACGTATATAAAAAGAAAGCCGGTAATAAGCCGGATTCTGTTTCAAGATAATCATCTGTCTAATGCGTTTTTTCTTGCGGCCCTATAAAAGGTGAAAAAGGCATCAAATACCGCAAATTCAAACTTGCATCCTGTTGGGGTTTACCTTGCCCTTATCCCTTACGGGACAAGGCGGTGGGCTCTTACTCCGCCGTTGCACAATCACCTGTATTATTGCTCCTGTGGGTATCGGGCCATACGGTCCAAAATTCCGCCTGTGGGTATCTTCGCCAAATTTACTATCGCATTCGCTGTTCGTAAATTGGCTCGATTATCCTACGGCGGCCTCCTAAGGATTTCGCACACGCCCGTCAAGCTCATCGCTTGCCGGCTTTTGTGCTTCACACAGGTATAATCTTTTCTGTGGCACTGTCCTCACGCTCGCACGCACCTGGCTTTCCCAGGCAACACGCCTTTTTGGATGTCCGGACTTTCCTCACAAAATAAAATTTTGCGCGATTATCCTCCGACTTTCTTAATATATTATACACGAAAAGAAAAATTTGCTAAAATATAATAATTATGATAGATACACACTCTCACATTGATATGTTGAAAAACCCTGATGCTGAAATAGAAGCATTTTTAGATGCTGGGGTAAAAAAGGTAATTATACCTGGGGTTGAACCTGATACTTTTGATACAATCACAGAATATATTGATAAATATGATTGTCTTTATGGCGCTTTGGGCGTACATCCTTCTGAAGCGCAAAAATTTAATGATGAAGCTGCAAAAAAGATGATGCTTCTTTCGCACCACCCAAAAATTCTTGCTATAGGTGAAATTGGGCTTGATTATTATTGGGATAAAACATTTGTTGATATTCAAAAGAAGGTTTTTAAAACACAGATTGAAATTGCAAAATCACTTTCTTTGCCCATTATTGTGCATGATAGAGAAGCACACCTTGATACATTCAATATTTTATCTGAAATGGAATGTAAAAATGTTGTTATGCACTGCTTTTCAGGCTCTTTAGAATTTGCAAAACAATGTGTTGATATGGGCTGGTATCTTGGAATTGGCGGAGTTTTAACATTTAAAAATGCCCGCAAAATGAAAGATATTGTGCGTGAAATTCCACTAGAGAACCTTTTACTTGAAACAGATGCACCATATTTAACACCGCATCCATTCAGAGGGGAAGAAAATTCGCCAAAATATTTAAATTTAATTGCAAAAGAAATTGCAAATTTAAAGGATTTATCTTTTGAATTTGTCCAAAAACAAACTACAAAAAATGCTGAATTATTATTTAATTTTAACAAAGGAGAACAATAAAAGATGGCAACTCAATATAATCCGCAAAATATAAGGACAAAAACTTCCCTTTTAATATTTTTAAAAGGCTCTGTAGCACCAATTGTTTTATATTTTGAAAACCCTGAAAGTGTTTATAATGATATTCAAAACATTTTAAAGGCAGCATCTGCGCCAAAGATGATAGAGCTTGACGCTATGGGCCCTGTTAAAAAAGTAAGCCTTGTATCTTCTGAAATTTCAGGCCTTGCCATTCAGGAAGAACAATATATGATGAAGGCATAAAAAGGCCAAGAGGATGAAAAAAAGGCTTGATTTAATATTATTTGAACATGGGTATTTTGATTCTAAAAATTCCGCCCAGGTAAATATTTTGGCAGGAAATGTCAAAATAAATGATGTGGTGATTTCAAAGGCAGGGGAACTTTATGATGAGAATAAACTTTTTGATGAAAATCACCCGATGAAACTTGAAATCAAAACTATTCCTTATGTTTCGCGCGGGGGTTTAAAATTAAAGGGCGCAATTGATGAATTTAAAATTGATTTAAAAGATAAAATCTGTATAGATATAGGCGCATCCACAGGCGGTTTCACAGATTGTATGCTGCAAGAAGGTGCAAAATATGTTTATGCCGTAGATGTCGGCTATGGGCAAATTGCCTGGAAACTCCGCTCATCAGACAAGGTAAAAGTTATTGAAAAGGTAAATGTTAAAAATTGTGAATATTATGAAATATTTGGTAACAAAACCCTTGAAGATAGCGAAATGCCACAGTTTTTATCAATGGATTTATCATTCATTTCAATTAAAAAGGTGCTTCAAAACGTTTTAAAATTTACATCAAAAGAAGCCCAAATGGTGCTATTAATAAAGCCCCAGTTTGAAGCGGATAAAAATGAAATTCAAAAAGGCGGAGTTGTGAAGGATGAAAATGTCCATAAAAAAATAATTGAAGATATAAAAGAATTTGCAAAAAACCTTTCCCTTGAAACACTTGGGGTCATAAAATCACCAATTCAGGGGGCAAAACAGGGAAATACAGAATATTTAATATATTTAAGGAGAAACTGATGGCGCTTGTTGAAACGCTAAATTCTATAAGCAGCACAATGGATAAACTGATTGATTTTACGGTTAGTGATGAATTTTTATCCAAAGATTTTGAAAATTTTCTAATCAGAAATAATATCCAAATTGAAAGACAAAATGAACTGAACGATTGCCTTATAGGATATATTTTAGATGAAAGAACATCAGATAACACAAGGATTTTAGATTATTTTATGCAAAAAAATCCAAATGCGGATAAAAATTTAATTAAGTCATTTAAAAATAGCTTCATATCAGTGTTTCAGGTAAATAAACTTTTAAAAAACGCTTATCATTGCACATGTCTTGCAAATGAAATGGATTTTGAACTTATTCCTTTGGTGAAGATGACAAATCTGCGCTCTATCGGCCTTTATGATTTTTTAAAGGCAAGAATGATAGAGATTAATAACGTTTTTTATTTGCTTGAAATCTTTGATTGTTTCGGCCAGTTTAGGGAATACAATGCAAATGTTGAAACCATAAAATGCCTTATAAAATACCCAGAATCCCAAACTATGTATAATGATAAAAAGCTTAATGAATTAAAAAATTCTACAAAACTTTTTTATGAAAAATTCACAGTTTTATTTGGGTGTGATGAAATAATAACAACAAATACATTAGCAGATGAATTTATAGAAGAATTTAATGATTTTATTGAAGGAAAATGTGAAATTCAGGCCGAAAAATATAAAACCTATGACGGCAAATATGGATATTTTGTGCCAAGGGAAACAGGAATTGATGATACAGGCAAAGAAGATGATTTTATAAAAAATGCTGTGGGCGGTTTTTCAAATTCTAAAATTCCTTATGATATAGGGTTTTTTATGGATAAGGATTTTGGGCTTTTTATTGTACCGTTTTTAGGCACATTTAATGAAATTTTAAGACAAAATTCACTTAATAACATCAAGGATGCAAAGGAATGCATCGAATATTTTATGACATCAGGTAGAGTTTCAATTAATTTAATCATTAAAAAAGGTGAAGAATTTGAAAATTTTCTTAATATAATAAATGAAGTATTTAATAAGGATTTTAAGGATATAAGGGAGGTTATAGGATATTTTAGGGCAGATTTTATATCAAAAACAAGATTTTCGCCCACAATGGCACTTTATAATTCAAAAGTGTTTGAAAAAATAATAGGGATGGAAGAAAACACCGTCCAAAAAGAAGATATGAAAGATATTGGCAGAAATGACCTATGCCCTTGCGGCAGCGGAAAGAAATATAAAAATTGCTGTCTTTTAAAATGAAATAGAATGGATAAGGAGAAATAAAAATGACAGATGAAAACAAACAATGCAACGGCAAAAAAATGATGAAAGGCCTTGTAGCGCTAGCTTTAGGGCTATCTTTGGTGTCCACTGTTTTAAGCAGCGTTTCGCTATTTAAGGCAAATGAAATCAGCAATATGCTAAAACCTGTTGTGATTTCAAAACAATATGATAAGGGCCAAAATATGGAAAAAGCTTTAAAAACCAAAAAACCAATGATAGTATGGTTTTACACAGATTGGTGCGGATATTGCCAAAAATTTGCCCCGACATTTGGAAAGGTAACAAAAAATTGGGACATAAAGAAAAATTTTGCTATAGCTTATGTTAACGCTGAATATCCTGAAAACCAAGGCTTAATGGCTGAATATCAGGTACAAGGATTTCCTACCGTATTTTTAGTAAACCCTGAAACCAAGGAAAAAACCCAAGTAGATAACAATAAACTTTTTGTACCAAATGCTGAAAAAGGATTAATCAAAGAATTTTTATCCTTTGTAAAAAAAGATTCTAATGATTCTAAAAAAACAGATGAAGCCAACGCTAATAAACCTGCTGAAACAAAATAAAAGTAAATAAGCTTGCAAGCATTTGCTTGCGGGGTAGCCAACCTGTTTGCACCTACCACCGTCACAGACTTGTAATGTAGAAAAAGGCGGAAAGGAGGTGTTGAAAGATGATTTTCAGTATTACTGAAAAAGCGCTACGGCTTATCTTTTGGATAATTATAGCGCTTACAATCATTCTAAAATAGGGAAGTAATGAAAGCTCTTAGGATATCGCAGCTCCTAAGAGCTTTTCCCTATATTTATATTATACCTGATTTATTACAAAATTCAAGCTTAGTCTTAATTACAGCGTTATACCAAATTCAGCCCAAACAGCATTAGTAAAATTAACACCGGCGGAACCACAAATTTTAAAAGAAACATAAATGAATTATAAAATTTTACATTGTTTGTTAAAAGCTCCATTTTTGGCTTCAATATCCATCCCACCACAATGCAAAGTATTAATGTATTTAGCGGTAATAATATGTTCGATGCTGTAAAATCCATAATTTCAAAAAATGTCATATTAAAAATTTTATAATTTGAAATTGGTCCAAACGACCAAGTTGTGGGCAGCATAAATATTAAAATTATGGAAGACATGATAACAGTAGCAAGCTTTCTTGATATTTTAAATTTTTCTAAAATTGCTGCAATGCTTACTTCTAAAAGGCTTATACCAGATGTTAATGCTGCAAAGAATAATAATACAAAAAACATCAAACCAAAAATATTTCCAAAAGGTAGTGCAGCAAATACTTTTGGCAAAGTTATAAACACTAAACCAGCACCTGCACTAGGTTCCAAGTTAAATGAAAATACGGCAGGAAAAATCATAATCCCTGCAAGAATAGCTATTATTGTATTTCCAAGTATCAAAAGCCCTGAAGATTTTATAATATCGCTATCTTTTTTTAAATAACTGCCATAAGTAACCAAACAGCCCATTCCAACACTTAATGTAAAAAGTGCCTGTCCAAGTGCTGTAAGCACGGTTCTAAATGTAAATTTAGAAAAATCCGGCGCAAACATAAATTTCAATCCTTCAATTGAATTATCTAAAAATAGCCCTGTACCCGCAAGAAAAACCAACATCACTATAAATAATGGCATAATAATGTTGTTTGCCTGCTCTATTCCTTTATTTACACCTCTAAATGGAAATGCAGCACATAACAGAAGAAAAATTATTCCCATAACCAAGGGTACAATGGGCTCTGCTGCAAATGACGCAAAATATTCTGCCTGATTTCCAGCTGGTACATTATTTGTTAAATAAATCCAAATATAATTTACTGTCCACCCCCCCACAACAAAATAAAAACAGGGAATGAAGATGGATGTTATAAAACAAAGCCATCCAAATATACCAAATTTTTTATTTATTTTTTCATAAGAACGTATAACACCTCTGCGCATTTGTTTTCCTAATAGCAATTCACACAAAAGCGGTATTGAACATATAAAAATTGTAAGCAAAATATACATTAAAAGAAAAAGTGCGCCGCCATTTTGCCCCATAACATAAGGAAAACGCCAAATATTGCCTAATCCCACAGCACAGCCCAAAGTTGCCATTATAAATGCAAAACCTGAAGACCAATTTGCCCTTTTTGCAATACTTCTTTCTACAGCCATTTCTTCTAATTCCTTATTTGTTTACAATTGTAGTATATTTTAAAATTTACAAAGTTCAAAGTCAATAAAATGTAAACTTTATTATTTAAACCTTGCCACTTCCCTTTGAATATCTTTTTTCTTTAATGCTTCTCTTTTATCATGCAGTTTTTTACCTTTGCAAAGACCAATTTCAAGCTTTGCAAAACCTCTTTCTATAAATAATTCTAAAGGCACAACAGTAAAGCTATCCTGTTTTATTTTGCCTAAAATCTTTAGGATTTCTTTTTTATTTAATAAAAGTTTTCTTACCCTTTTGGGGTCGTGGTTGTTTCTATTCCCGCCTTCAAATGGGCTGATGTGACAATTATATAGAAATATTTCCATATCTTCAATTTTTGCAAAACTATCTTTCAGGTTGATTCCACCCTTTCTGATAGATTTGATTTCCGTCCCAAAAAGCACAATACCTGCTGTATATTTTTCTGTCACAATAAAATCATGAAAAGCTTTTTTATTTGTGGTTATTACTTTTTTTGTTTGATTTGTCATAAAAAAATTATATCATGGTAATTTTGCTATGGTATAATATCAATTGTTATGAAATTAGGTATTTCGGATAAGTTTAGGATTAAATTTGACAATACTGCCCAAAACAAACTCATTACAGCAGGGCTTTTGATATCTACT
This sequence comes from Candidatus Gastranaerophilales bacterium, assembly GCA_910587815.1. GTDB lineage: Bacteria > Cyanobacteriota > Vampirovibrionia > Gastranaerophilales > Gastranaerophilaceae > MGBC122484. The sequence continues at coordinate 10,660 of CAJUNK010000015.1, forward strand.
ATTTTAATAATTGCAGTTTCTGTTTTTGCAATAGGAAAAATTCAAGAAAAATTATATGAAAGCTATGCAAATTTTGGACAATTATTGGGTAGAACCATCGCAATTCAAAGCTATGAATTAACTAAAAATAAAACATTAAATCAAAAAATTGAAATTTTAAAAACACACTCAACTTCTATTTTAAACAGCAATAATGATGTGTCGTTTATTACATTTAAAGATAAAAATGGAAATGTAATATTTTCTTCCACCGATGAATTTAAAGACAGAGCGCAAGACACAAAAACAAACCTTTCTGCCCCCATCACAAATGATAACGGGCAAATTGAAGGTACAGTGGAAATAGGGCTGAATGCATCCATGGCATCGGCTATTGCAAAAACTACCAAAAATTCTATGTTTATTGTATTTACACTTGTTTGGGCAGTTTTTACAGGTGTCATTTTAATAAACACATTTTTAATTACAAGAGAATTATCCACTCTGCATCAGGGGGTAAAAGCTATATCGGGCGGAAAATTCGGTACACTTTTAGAATATAAGGAAGCATCCGGCGAAATAAAAGAACTATTTGCAGCATTTAATGATATGTCAAACAGATTGCACATTTATGAAGAACAAAACATTGAACAATTAACATTAGAAAGAAATAAATTTGAATCAGTTTTGATGAGCATTGCAAATGGTGTTGTAGTGTGCGATAGCGATGATAATGTAGTGCTCATAAATCCTATTGCAGAAAGTATATTATCAGTTAAATATGATGATATTATTGATACATCTTTTGCAAATTACCTTGATACAGAAGGCAAACCTTGCTTTAAAAACGAAATTGATACATTTAAAAAAACACCTTTGGATATAATTGAAAAAAAACCGCTAGAATTTAATGTAGATGCAAACAACAGAATAATAAAATCTGTCATTTCTCCTATGTTTTCAAAAGCGCATGATTATTTAGGATATATCATTGTTTTAATTGATGTTACAAAAGAAGCAGAAGTGGATAAATTAAAGAGCGATTTTATATCAAATGTTTCCCATGAATTAAGAACACCTGTTACCATTTTAAGAAGCTACATTGACACCCTTTATCATTATGGCGAAGAATTTAAATTTCAAGAACAAAAAGAATTTATCGGTGTTATAAACCAAGAAATTATCCGCCTAAATAAAATGGTTAATGACATTTTGGATTTTTCAAAATTGCAATCAAACAAAATGTGTGAAAAAACTATTGGAAATATTATGCAAACCCTTGAAAATACACTTGAAGGCCTAAAAGTCTTGGCAAATGAAAAGGGCGTAAATTTTATTGTTGAAAAAGATGAAAACATACCTGAAATCCCCTATAATGAAGAGAGCATTGAAAGAGTAATATCAAACCTTGTAACAAACGCCATAAAATATGCCCCAAATAATTCTTCAATAAATATCAATGCAAAAATTTCAGATAAAACCCCTGATTTTATTGAAATAACTGTATCAGATAAAGGCATTGGAATTTCAAAAGAACATCAAGAAAAGATTTTTGACAGATTTTATCGCGTGGAAAATGACACACACACAATAAAAGGCACAGGCCTTGGGCTGCATCTTGTAAAAGTAACTGTAGAAAAACACCACAGCGGTAAGGTTTTTGTAGAATCAGAATTAAACAAAGGTTCAACATTTGGATTTCTATTACCTATAAATCCTGTGACAGAACCTATAGAAAATCATTTAGAAGAAAACAAAGAAGAAATAGAAGCATAGATTCAAATTTATTGCAGTGTTTAACGCCCTGTATCTTTAATATTATTCCTATACCCAATTCCTGCCCGAAACCCAGAAATTGTATACATTAAAGGCAGCATCGGCTCTATCCATTTAAACCCCGATAATACCCCTGCTGTTGCAATATCATCAGTATGCAGCGCCATATCAAGAATTTCAGGCTTTCTTTCATTATAAACATCTTTTTTATTAGCCTTTAGCACGTTTTCGGCTGCAAACACTTTTCCAGTCTTACTTTTAAGGGTATCATCAAAACGCGAAACACTATTAGCTTCTTTTGCATTGATTTTTTTATCAAATATCGGGTCTAAAATTTTCTTCCCTATGAAGTTTGCAGCATAGCTTCCACCTAGAATTCCTGTCACAAAAATTCCACCCATAATTATTCCAAGTTTTTTTATGGGACTTAAAGGAGCTAATTTGCCAGCTTTTTGAAGTTTTTCTGCACCAAAAAGTGCGGATGCTGCACCCACATTGCACATAAAGATATTTGCCAAAAATTGATACGCACCCTCTTTTATTTTATAGGATGTAGTTTTTGGAGTATTTTCACCAGTAACTTTCTCTGCTGCAATTCCACCCAAAACCCCGGATACCACAGGCATTAACCCTAATACAGAAAGACGCCCTGTTTCTTTAAAAATTTCTTTTGCAGATAAATTCTCTTTTTTTGAATACAATGCATCTAAAAGTTCATTATACTCTGCACTTTTAGAGCCTATTTTCAAAATTTCTTTTGTGTCTTTAAGGTTTATTACCCCATCTTTTGCCCTGTTTAAAAGGGTTTCTGTTTTTTTGTCCACATTATTTTTCTTCAAAAATTTGTCAATTACAATTTTTCTATCACTAATAATACTTTTTGCATCCTTAATATCCACTAAACCTTTAAGCAGCTGTTTTTTGCCAATTTTTAAACCAAATGCGCTAATTAAGGAAGCACTAACAGTGGCTGAAAGTATTATCCCATCTTTTATTGCTCGATTTTTACGATTTTCTTTAGGCGTTTTATACACATCATAAATACCATAGGCAAACGCTGCCCCTGTAAGAATTTTAGGTGTTTTATCTTTCAATTTGCTGATTAAAACAGGCTGATCTAAAAATTTTCCAACTGCTGTGATGTTCATTTAATTTTTCCCTATGTAATATTATTGCCGACTTTTAAAATATATGTTAGTTGAGGCTAACATATAAAGATTATATGTATAAAGAAAAAAGTTTGTCAACCCTAACAAAATACAAACAATCCTTGACTTTAATATGATAAATCTATACTATAGCCTTATGAAGGATATTTTTGTAGTTTCGCCAATAAAACGCCCAAATGATATTTTAAATTTTACAAAATCTGTTAAATGCAGGGTGTTTTACGTTTATCATCATCGCTTTATGAAAAACATTTCAGGCGGCACTTTTGAATATATCCAAGAATACATTGATGCTGCAAAAAAAACGGGTTCTAAAATTTTTGTAAACTTTAAACATACAATTACGGAAGAAGATGTTGCAAGCACAAAAAAATTCATAGAGTTTTTAACAACAACAGATATTGATGGTATTTTTGTAAATTCTTACGGAATATTAGAAATTATAAAAACTATGGATTTACCTTTTAAAGTGATTATAGATTCATATTTTGAAATACATAATCTTTCAGGTGTTGAATTTATGGAAATGTTCCATAAAATTGACGGGCTTATAATTACAGAAGAAGTTTATCTTAAAAATATTGAAAAAATTAGCAAATATGCAAAAATTCCGCTTGCCGTAGATACTGATAATCTGCCATATTTTGCAGATGATTTAATAAAATCAAAGGCAATATCATCTGTTGTAATCAAAGGAAAATTTAATTCCTCAGATGAAATTTTAGATGGAATAAAACTTGTAGAAAAGATTTTAGATAAACCAAAAATGTTCAAAGAACAAAAACTGCCATTTAAACACGTTAGAAAAAGTTTTTATAAAACTAGTCATTATTCAGGCGAAATCCTTTCTGCAAGCGGAGAAGATTTTAAATTTGCAAATTATATCCAAAAATATGATTGGAAAATAAAATGTAAAAGACTAAATAAAGATTTTGATTATTCAAAATTAAAACTGCCAAAGCTTAATTTACGCTTATCGAGTTTAGAACAATTCAGAGAACTTAAAAAATTTATAAATTCAATAGGTTTTAACCCTATACATTCTATAGAATATGGAGAAGTAGCCTCCACTGTGGATTTAGCAGCTGTGCCATTTGAAGAATTGGTAAACCGCGCAAGAACATTCTGCTGCGAATTTAAAATGGACCTCAACATTTCAACACCAAGAATATTAATTGAAAGAGATTTTGAACGTGTTTATGAAATCGTAAAAATGCTGTGCTTAACTGAGCCCAGGCCAAAAACCATCGTAATAAATAATATTGGTTTTTTCTGGGCAAAAATGAATGACCCTGAATTCCAAGGAACACCTGTCGAAATTGGAAGCGGGATAAACCTTTTGAATAACTATTCAATTAAATGCCTTTCAAACCTAAATCCTATTAATGCACTGGATTTTTCAGCCCTTGGAGATGAAGAAAATATTTTAAAATGCATTAAAAAAACAAAAAAAATTATAAGGACAAGAAAAATCCAAATTGCAGGGGCAAAAAGAGTAGAAAGCCTCGGACTTTGCCCTCTGAATTGCAATTCTGCCGTAGTTTCAAGGCTTACCTGTTCTGCCCCTTGCCACAAAGGCCACTGGGCTGTAAAAGACCCTTCTTTAAATAAAATTTTACCTTTTGTTGTGGATGGTTTTTGCAAAATGCACATGTTTGAAGCAGATATTTATCAAAATTTTGACAAAATTCCATTTTATGAACAGGCAGGATTCAATGAATTTGTGATAGACTTTCTTGCTATTCGCGCAAATTTACTGCCAAAAATTTTAAAGAATTTCTTGTGCAGCTACATCTTACAATATGCTGAAAACAAATAATTATTCTATATCTATCTTTATTCATATTTATTATATACTTAATTTATGATTAAACGATATTCAAGAGAAGAAATTTCAAAAATTTGGGAACTAGATAGTAAATTTTCCTATTACCTAAAAGTGGAGCTTGCGGTTATTGAAGCATATTATAAGTGTGGTGAAATTGAAAAAGAAGCTTATGAGCACATTTTAAAAACCGCAAATTTTAATGTGGATAGGATTGATGAGATTGAAAAGACGGTAAACCACGATGTTATCGCGTTTTTAACCTGCGTAAATGAATATGTGGGCGAAAAATATTCAAACCTTATCCATAAAGGGCTTACAAGTTCTGATGTTATTGATACCGCTTTTGCACTTCAAATAAAAGATGCAAGCGATATTATTTTAAAAGATTTAGACATTATTTTAAATACACTAAAAACTCTTGCCTTCAAATATAAAGATATTGTCTGTATTGGACGCTCTCACGGCATCGGAGCAGAGGTGATAACTTTTGGTTTTAAGCTTTTAAACTGGTATGATATGTTTGAAAGGGCCAAAAAACGTATTGAATCTGCACTATCAGATATTTTAAGAGGACAAATTTCAGGCCCTGTGGGCACATATTCAAACATCGACCCAAAGATTGAAAAATTAACCTGTGAAATTTTAGGCTTAAAACCTGCTAAAATAAGTACGCAAATAATAGCCCGTGATGCCCATGCCAGCTACATTTCAGCAATTGCAATATTGGGTTCTGTGATAGAAAATGCAGCAGTTGAAATCAGACATTTGCAAAGGTGGGAAGTGGCTGAAGTTGAAGAAGGGTTTAAAAAAGGCCAAAAGGGTTCATCCGCTATGCCGCACAAGAAAAACCCAATTGCAAGCGAAAATTTATCAGGTCTATCAAGAGTTTTAAGGGCAAACAGCATTGCTGCAATGGAAAATATCACCCTTTGGCATGAAAGAGATATTTCTCATTCAAGCGTAGAACGCATAATTTTCCCTGATTCTACAATTTTAGCGGATTATATGCTTCATCGGCTAAATAACGTTTTAGAAAATTTAGTTTTAAAACCTGGTAATATGTTACAAAACATTGGAAAATACGGTGATATTATATTTTCTCAAAGCTGTCTTTTAAAATTGACTGAAAAAGGAATGACACGCGAAGCTGCCTATGAAATCACCCAAAAAGAAGCGCTGGATGCTTTTAATAACAATGGCAATTTCAAAGAAAATATGAAAAAACACCTGAATGATGAAGAAATTAAAGAATGTTTCAATCATGAAAAATATTTAAGAAACATTGATAAGATTTTTGAAAGATTTAAATAAAAATTTAAAAAGTAACCCCAGGCCTTTAAACCCAGGGGGTAAAAAACTTTATACAAAACTTTATGCATTCAATTTTTCTTCATATTTTGCTTGCGCATTGTCCTTTACTTTAATAGCAAAAGCGGTTGAAATTCCTAAAATTGCTGCCATAGATACATAGGTTAAAAGCGCAATAGCATTATTCACCTTAACTTTTTTAATAAGTTCGGGCGCATCTTTTAAAACTTCTTTTGCAATATTATTACCTTTATGAGATGCCATAGCTTCTTCAATCACCGTTGGCGCTAAAAGTGCCGCAGAAATTTTTCCCGCATGGTTTTTTATAAACTGGGTAAAGCCTTTTTTCTTTGTGCCATCTTCATTTGTAGCATTCACTTTATCTTTCTTAAAAATGCCGATCAATGCAGCACAGCTTGCTAAACCCATAAGGGGCATTCTTGACTGTTGCAGTATTTTACCAATTTTTGAATAATTAAAATTCTTCACATGCCCCATTTCATGAAAACTTGCGAGCGCAAGTTTGCCTTTTGGCATCAATATTGTATTTGTAAAATTATCAAACCCTGCATTTAAACCATATCTTATTTGGTCTCTAACCCCAAAAGGACTTGCAAAACTTTGAATAATCTTTTTAATCCCGGGGTTTTTCTCTACTTCTAAACGTTCTAATTTTACAATATCTTTTAAATCTTTAGCCTGAACAGCCTTATCTGCCACATCCTCTAAAATTTTTACCTTATCTGCCGGCAATTTGTTATTATATCCATACATAAGCGCTAAAGGAACAACATTTAAAGGGGAAAGAACAACACTTGATGCAGTTTGCGCCGCTAATCCTTTTATAACACCTTTGTTTTTTACTTTGGATTTACATTCGGGGGGGGGGGTGGAGTTTGTTTGCCTTTAAATAATACAGGAAATACAGAAATAGACATAATTAAACATGTTCTTTTTTAAAATCACTTACAGCTTCATAAAACAGATAAAGAAATTTTCTTGCCTGAACATATAAAGAAATATTAAATTTTATACATTTTTCTTCACAAAATCTTTAATCATATCCACATTTTGAACAGTGTCTGCTTCAATATAAAACCTAAGCAAAGGTTCTGTGCCGGATTCTCTAATTAATATCCAGCCTACATTTTGCTCCTCTTTTTTGGCATCTTTGAGGAAAAATTTTATCCCGTCAATATTTAAGGTATCGCTTATTTTAAACCCAGCAATATCACTAAAGACACAAAATCTTTCTAAAAGTGCTGCTTTTTCATCATTTGATTTTAATTTAACATCCACTCTGTCTTGAAAAAATTCTTTGCCTGAAAAATTTATTATCTCTTTTTTAAGTTCACACAACGGTTTTTTGAGCGCACAAACAGCTTCCAAAATTAAAAGATTTGCAAAAATGCCATCTTTTTCTGGAATATGGCGCCCTATGCTAAGACCGCCTGAATCTTCGCCAGCTAAAATTGTTTCATTTTCCCTCATTTTTTCTGAAAGCCATTTAAACCCTACAGGAGTTGTAATTGTTTCTATGCCAAGTTTTTTGGATACTATATCTATAATTTCACTAACCCCAACGGTTTTAATCATCTTGCCTTTATGGCCCTTTGATACTAAATATTTTAAAAGAATTGCCATAATAATATTTGGGCTTATATACTCACCATCTTCATCAATAACACCATATCTATCCGCATCACCATCATTTGCAAATGTTAAAAAGCCTGCTTTTTTATGCTTCATAAACTTTGGTTTAGGTTCAGGCAGGTTTCCGCCAAAATTCGGGTCATGGTGTAAATTTACAGCTTCAAAATTTATGCCATTCCTTTCTAAAATTTTATCAAAATACCCAATAGATGCACTGTATAGCCCGTCATAGATGAATTTTACCTTGCCTTCATGGATAATATTGAAATCAATCAAAGACTCTATGTGCTGAAAATATTCTTCACTAAAATCTTTTTCTATAATCTCTCCTTTAATATTTACAGGAGTTTTTATATCAACATCAATTAAAGAAACTATTTTATCTGTTATTTTTTTCGTTGCAGGGCCACCATAGTTTGGAATAAATTTTACACCTAAATATTCCTTTGGATTATGCGATGCTGTAAACATAATAGCACCTGCACAATTAGGTTCAATCGTTGCAGCGTATGCAAGTGTTGGCGTAGGAACAACATGCGAAGATAATAAAACCTTAAATCCAAAATCTTTTAAAATTTCACTAGAAAATTCTGCAAATCTATCTGCCATAAATCTTGGATCATACCCTATTAATATGGTTTTACGAGTGGATGTTTCTAAAATATAGGCTACAATTGCTTTTATAATCCTATCCACATTATGAAATGTGAAATTATCTGCAATAATACCTCTGAAACCATCTGTCCCAAATTTTATTTCTGATTTTATTTTTTCCTGCCCTATTGCCATATTTATTCCAATCATATTAAAATTATTATATGGACAATTCTATCAAAAAAATACTTTATTTAGGACCTTCAGGTTCATACAGCCAAATTGCTATGGAAGCCTTTAAAGAAAGGCTTGGAATCAAGCTAAAGGCTGAAGACGTTTCAAGCATTACAAGAATAATTCAACAAATGGATAAAGAAAATGATATCATAGCAGTTTTACCTGTTGAAAATTCTATTGAAGGAATAGTAAGGGAAACCATAGATAAACTTATAACTACACAAAATGATATTAAAATTCAGGCAGAAATTACTATTCCTATCTGTCATTGTCTTATTTCAAAAGGAAAAGTTGAAGATATTGAAAACATAGTTTCCATGCCGCAGGCATTATCCCAATGCCAAACATACATTGCAAATAATTTTAAGAAAAATGTAAATTTAGTGAGCGCAAATTCTACATCTGCTGCAACAAGCATGCTAGATGGAAAAGATGAAACTTGGGCATCCATTGCAAACGAATTTTGTGCAAAACTATATGATAAAAAGGTTTTGGATAAGAATATTAACGATGTAAAAGACAATAAAACAAGGTTTATCCTGCTTTCTAAAAAGGATTTAGGCATCACAAAACCTATACGCACATCCATTGCATTTTCCTGCAAAAATGAATCTGGCAGCCTTTTAAAGGTATTAGAGGTTTTTTATAAACATAATTTAAATATGATATACCTTGAATCTCGCCCTTCAAAGAAGGTTTTTGGCGAATATATTTTCTTTGCAGATATTGATAAAGGGTATGATGACATAGAGCATGCACTTAATGATATTAAAGAAAAATGCGAATTTTATAGGCTTTTAGGCAGCTATAGGGCATTGTAGAAAACAAAACAATGGACAAAAATGAAAGGAACACATAGAAACTTTCACAAAAGCTTTTGACACAAAGTATCAATAAAGATGGAAAAGTGTTTTATAAATAGAGGTAATTATATCAGCCTTGATAGTTTGTAAGCTTAACACTTTTTAATAAGTAGACTTGCTAAATAACAAATAGTTTAGAACAATTTTCCAATTCGTTTCTGTTTAATTCCACTAATTCAGGGTTGTTGTCATAATAATTATAATAGTGTTTTATGTCATCTTCAGTAATTTTTTCGATACACTCAAATTCTAGCTTGAGTTCTTTTTGAATACTTGGCATAATTGGGGTTTTTGTGCCACTTAAAAATGTGGAATAAGAAGGGCTTAATAAATATTCTATTTTTGCATACAACCATCCTGATAATATTTTAAGAATTTCAAAGGATACATATTTTAATATAATGTCACTAGGATGATTAATTGTCCAAAACAGACGTTTATTCTTATAATTTTTCTTAACAAATTTTGATATTTTTACATCTAAATGTTTTTCCCGCCTTTTTAATTCTTCAATATTTTCTAAAACAACCTCTTTGATATTTCTTAAATTGTTTTCATTATAAATTACATCCAAAACCTCTTGAACAGAAAGTTTATTGCAATAACCATAAAAAATTATTCTATTGTGGTATGGATTAAACAAACCTTTACACTCCCCAACAGGATTATCATACTTGTCATGCAAGTAAAATTGTTCAGGAAAATATCCTGTAAAATATGGAACAGGAATTTGAATTAATTTTGCATTTTTTGGTAAAAAACTTTTAAGTGTTTGTGTATCAATACCGATTTTTTTGTAATATTCGCCAATAATAGGTTGCGTTATCAAAACATCTGCACCAGAAACTTTTTCTTGAATTTCGGCAGTGTCATTTTCATCACACATGAAAACTGGTTTTAGTGCAATAATTTCATATTTTTTTAGAAAATCTTTTACTCCAGATAAAATGCTTATAATAGGTTTTACATTGCAATTACCAAATACATATATTTTGCGCCTTTCGGCCATTTTATGTTTAACACCTATATGAAGCATTTTATTCTCCTGCATTCGTATTCTATAGACCAATTTATTTACCAAACATTGCGGCTTTATTTAATTTTTACATTATACTCGTTTTATCATTAAAACAATATTTAGTATAGCGTTTAATTTATTGAAATCTTTGGTTGTGAAAATTTTTATACGAAAATATCTTATATGGCAAATTTTAATGAAAAAATGAAAAATTTAAAAAACTTGGTAAAAAAATTTCCAAATTTCAAAAAACGGGCTAACCCGGGTACAGTTTGCAATTCAGCCAGGTATTACACACAAATATTTGAGCCATATTGAAATCACAATTAAACGTTTAAACCTTGAATTATTATTTTAATTACTCAAACACTTCAAATAAATACTAAAGAACTTTTTTGATTTTGCATAAATGGACAAATTGCTTTTTTAAAATAGTATTTCATATCATATTTAAAGTTATTATATTATATATTTAAAAAACCAAAAACCTTTGGAATTTAGAGCTTGAAGAAAGTTTTTGGTATGATATAATTTTAAATACGGTTCTTTGAAATTTTAATATGGGGATGATTATGGATTTGACAGGGTGTTTGTGTCATCTGGGCTGCAAGCCCGGGCGCTGTTCCCGGTTATCAACGAGCAACTAAATTAAACGCTAAATTTGAAAACAACATCGTAACTCCTGTTTTCGGCCGCACTGCTGCCGTAGCTGCGTAGTTTCTGATGCTTAGCTACTCTATAGGCCCAACTTGCCGGTTTATGGGGTCAATTATGCAAGTACAGCGTGTGATTTTAGGTTATAGCACGTCAAGTTTTTAACCTTAAAGGTTAGTTTTTCCTTTTAAAAAAGGCTTTGAGCAGTTTTTAGGTTTATGATTATTTTCCTTGAACCGCTTGAGATTTAAAAATGAACTAAACTTGTAGATGTTCATTTGGCATCATTTTGGACGCGGGTTCGACTCCCGCCATCTCCACATTATTTAACTTCATTGCATATTCAAAGGCGGGAACAACCGGCATGATTAGGTTTGAACCATCAAAAATTGGGTTCGACATTAGCAAATTCATCATTTTTCTTTTTTGTTCTTGTGATTGGCGCAAATAGTATTGTGGCGCATCTTTGCAGAAGTTCGACATGTTTTCAATACTTTCAATAAAACCATCACTTGCATTGTTGATTTTTTCATATTTAACCAAATTTTTATCCAATTCCATTTGCCATTCATTGCGTTTGTTTAAATATGTTTCATCATCAACCATTCCATCACATCTATCCGTATATAATTGGGATAATCTTCTTTTTAATACTTGAATTTTGTGATGCAATTCATTCATGCATGTTTCCGCAAATACTGTTTCACATTCAACCATTTCTTTTGCAACTCTGATGATTTCTTGGTGAAATTCTTCCGGAAGTTCAATCTTTTTTAATACATCATTATAGAACGCATCTTCAAATCTATCTTCACGGATTGTTATTCCTTTGCAATGGTGGCATCTATAATAAACATAATCACCGGAATTGTGTTTTCCGTGTTGAAGTTCAGCAATTAAAGATTTTCCGCAATGTGCGCATTTAATAAATCCGGAATATGCAAATTTGTGTTTCTTTGGTGCGGTTTTATATTTACTTTTCATTTTTTCTTGCACTTGCACAAATAATTCCGGTGAAATAATTGCCGGATGTTTTGCATCATAATATTTTACACCTTTAAAATAAAAAATGCCGGTGTAAAATTCATTGTGTAAAATATGTTCAATAGTTTTATTGATGCAAGGTCTGTTTTTGGGGAAAAATCCCGCATCACTCATTTCTTGTGCTAATGATTTATATGTATAATTCCCCAATAAATATTTTTCAAAGATTTGTTTCACAAATGGGGCATCAGATGAAAGAAAAATTTCTTTTTTACCGGTTGCATTTGGTTTATTTTCATAACCAATTGGAAGTGATGATGGATAATAACCTTGTGCGCATTTTTCTTGAAGTCCTTTTCTTATTTCTTCCGATAGGTTGTCAATGTAGTTTTTAGCCATTAAAACTTTAAGACCATGAACAAACTTTTCATGTGATGATGATTTATCGGATATTATTTCATGTTCTTTTACCAAATGAACTTCCAAATCCTTAAATTCATCCAATGTTACATAATCTTTCAAATTTCTATAAATACGGTCGGTTTTTTCAACAAGTATGATTCTAACTTGCGGATGCTTGCGCAAGTATTTTAACATTTCATTAAATTTGGTTCTTCCGGCTTTTTTGGCGGTTTCCGGTTCAACAAAATCCGCAACAATTTTTATATTGTTGGTTTTTGCGTATTCTTTTAATAATTTTTCTTGCGCCGGAATTGAAAAACCTTCCTTTTCTTGCCGGTCGGATGATACCCGCGCATATAGAACCGCTTGTTTTAACATTACACAGCCTTTTCGGGTGTTGTGAAGAAAAATTGAAAATTTTGATAATACAATTGTTTTTCTTCATCATTTCTAAATTCTAATAAATCCGGAACAGAACATTCAAACAATTTTGAAAGTGCTTGTGCATCCGCCAATGTAATATGATGGATTTTATCGGAAAATAATTTTTCAACTTTTTCAAAAGAAATGCCGGTTTGACTTGAAATCTTTTCATCTGTTAAATCAAATTTTATTTTCAATTCAATCAATTTTTTAATATTTAATTTTGACATTTTTATTTCCTTTTTAACTAAATATTTTTGCTAACCTTGAAAGAAACATAATCACCGGAATAAATATTGCAATAGTGATAATTACACCAATAATTATTGCAATTTTAACTTGCTTATAAGACATTCTGGCGGTTATATCTTCCGGTGTTTCTTCATCTTCATTTTCTTCAAGTTCATTTTCTAATTCTTCATCAAGTTCCATTTGTTTATCATCCTTTTATACATGTGTTAATTCTTCAATTCTTCCAACATTTTTGAATTTTATAAAATCGTTGTTTTGAATATGTTTCAATTCGTGCTTAAATGCTCTTTTTGCGCAATCATAAGACACGCGAGAATTAAGAATGATTGTATAAAAATCATCACCGGCATGATACATTGTAAATGCATTTACTTTTTCCGGTAGATTCTGATACACAACCATAAAATTATCCATTGTTAGTTCCTTTTATCATATTTGCTATATTTATAATTGCTTGTAATTGTTCCGGTGTTAAATTGCGTGTTGCATCAAGTAAAATTCTATATTCCGGATTATCATGAATTTCTTGTGCCAATCGGGCAGTTTCCTTATTTTCATAATAATCAGCAAGTGGCGAATTTTCATCATATTCCATAAAGTCATCAATCGTACATTCAAAAATTTTTGAAAGACTTCTTAAAAGATTTATGTTTGGATTTGTATTTGCACCCGAAAATAATCGGTCAATAGTTGCAATTGAAATTCCGGTTAATTCTGCAATTTTTTTGTTTGTTAAATTTTTAATTCTTTTGTAATCATTTAATTTTTCGACACTCAAATTTGACATTTTTAACATTCCCTTACATTCATATTATACAAATAAATAAATAAAAATACTACATTTTACAATCAAAATTTATAGTTTTATAAATAAAAACACTTAAAAAATACAAAAATTTACTTGACAAACTATCATATTTGATTGTATAGTTATCATGCAATCAATTTTGATAGTAATAAAAAGGTGAAACAATCAAAAAAGCGAGGGTAAAAATGTTAGTAAACATTATTGCTGAAATGGCAAGAAGACAAATGACTAAAAGAGAGATGGCAAAAAAACTTGATATGCATGAATTGACATTTGAAAAAAAACTTCAAAATAAGGATTCCGCATTTACAATCAATCAAATTATTGCAATCAAAAAAATATTCAATGATGAAAACATCACTTTGGAATATTTAATTGCGGAGTAATCCGGCATGGCAAAGGAAATAAATGTTGTTGTAACCATAGACAAAACACCAATGACAAGAGAACAAAAAATATACAGAATGGCGCAATATGTGGTATTGGTTCACAAATGGAAACAACAAGAAAAGATGGAAAAGATTAAAAAAATAATTGCATAGAAAAGAGAGGTGAACAAATGAAAATCAAAAGAATTTTGAACATTGTTTCAAGGGTTAAAAATCTAATTTTGGATGAATTGCAATATGGAATGAAATATGAAGACAATTCCGAATTGCATGCGGAGTTGAAAGACCGCATCCGCCAAATTAGAGAAGTAAACAGCCAAAAAATAATAATGAATCAGTATGTTCCGGAAGTTATTAAACAAACACTTGAAAAAGATAATTATTTAATATCACCGGCACAGGCTTTGCCGTATGCAGTACAAAAATTTAATGATGGCATTGCATCCGGAAAAATTGATGCATTATTGTTTGATTTTGTAGATTCCGAAGAAGTGAAAAGGGGGTAAAAATGAAAGAATCAGCAAAAAACATTATTGCAACTATTTTGGGATTATTGATTACACTTTCACCATTTGTTTTATTGATTCCATTAACAATGTGGACAGATAGAACACTTGATTTTTGGTGTACACAATGGAGCGGACATTTTGTCGATATTCCAACATGGTTGAGTTTTTTGGCAACGGTTATTGGAAATGGAATCATGTTCATTTTGAACATTGTTTCTGAAATTACAAGGCTTTGTATTTAAACAGGAAAGAGAGGATTTAACAATGAAAATTAAAACAAATCAAGTAATTTTATTGGGGCGCGTTGGTTCTTACAAAGATATTAAATATCTTGATAATGGAACAGCAATCACAACAATCAACATTGGTGTGAAACGCGGTCAAGACAAATGGAATAATTTCTTTGTGAAATTTTTCAACACAAAAATGAGAGATACAGCGGATGAAGTCGCGGAATTAGTTAATGAGGGTGATTATATACAAATCACCGGAAAATTGGTTGAATCAAATTTCATTCCGAAAGGTTGGGAAAATCAACTTGACGAAAACGGAAGACAAAGAACAGTTTCAAAAATTGAAGTTGTTGGAAATTCCTACAAAAAGGTTTATTTCAGTGAAGAAACGGAAGAATTTGAATATTTGGATGGTGATTCAAATGGTTAAAATCTTCAAAGATGGCAGAGAGTATGAAGTCGGAAGAAATTATATTGTTGGTGAAAGTATAAAGGGTGAAAAAGTCGGTTACAAGTTGGCGCATGGAACGGACGGTTTCAAATCCACAATATATTTTATTTCCAATAATTTCTTCCATGATAACAAACCAAAAAATATTGGTGAATTACATTATGACTTCACAACGGACATTATAACATATAAAAAATTTATTAAGCAACAAGAACATGAGTTCCACACAACCGATTCAATCGGTTTGAATTGGGATATTGTTTCAAATCTATGTCCGAAAGATAGAATTGTAATCATTGAAACAAACAATAAAACGCGGTTAGTTCGCACAATATCTGTTTCAAAGGCTTTGAAATTTCAAGATTTCAAATATTTTAAAAATTTAGGATATGAAAAACAATTATTCATTCCAAAAAGCGAATTTTTAACAAAAGAACTTGAAGTTTCCGCCAAAAGAAAAAGAGGTGCAAAGGGTGGAAGAACTAACAAAACGCGAAAAACAGGTTCTTGATTTGGTGCTATCCGGCAAAAAGACTTGTGAAATCAAACAAGAATTGCAGATTGCAACAAGCACGGTGCGCACATATTACAAACATCTTTTTCAAAAACTTTTCGTGAACTCAAAACACGAATTGATTTTGAAATACAAAAAATAAAAAGGAAGTAAATATGACATTAAATATTCAAGAAATAATAAATGACAAAATAACAGGCATGTTGGAAAACAAAGAAATTCAAGAAAAGATTGAAACAACAATTGAAAATGTTTTATTAAAAACAATAAGTGATTCAATATCCAATTATGATATTAGAAACATACTTGAAAAAAAGATGAAAAAAGAAGTTAGTGAATCGGTGGCATTGTTGGATTTATCCGGTTACACAAACAAAATCATTCAACAAATCGGACAAATCATTGAACAGGAACAAAACAAAGATTTGGCGGAAAAAATAAAAAATGAATACAATCATTTGTTCATAAATAAAAAAGAAAAAATAACACAAGAAGAAATTATTTCAGCATTTGAAGAATATATAAAAAACAATAATGATGATTGGTATGATAAAACAATATATTGGGATGTAACACTAAAAAATGAATATGGTTCATCAATATGGGTTGATTTTAAAATTTCATTATCAAGTGATTTTGGTGATTCTTATTTTGATGAAACATATAAAATAAGATTAACAAACAACTACAAAGAACCGGATAAATTCCATATTGTTGGAATTTATGAAAAAGGTGATTTTGGGGAAGATTTAACCAAAAAAATAAAATTGGGTTATCTCAATTCATTTGAAAAATTGCTTATTAACGCATTTTATAACGAAACACCAATTGTGGAGTTGGAAGAAGAACAAAACGAAAATCAATTGGGGGATTATTAAAATGGTTGATGCGCAAAAATACAATTTCACGCAAGAAAGAAGTGATTATTTGACACCGCCGGAAATACTTGAAGAAATTTTTCAAGAATTAAACCTTTTGGGGATTTATACCGGTGAAAAATTTGATTGTGATGTTTGTTGCACACAAACAAATATTCCGGCGCATCATCACTTCATAGACGGAAAACAAGATGGATTGAATGAATCGTGGTATGGATTGAATTATTGCAATCCGCCTTATAAAACATGTGATAAATGGGTAAAAAAAGCATTTCAAGAATTTCAAAATGGCAAATCTTCCGTGTTATTGATTCCGGCAAGGACTGAAACAAAATATTGGCAAGAAAACATTTTGGATTGTGGATATGCAACAAAACCAAACATTCATGTGCGCTTTTTGCGCAAGGGTTATTCATTCATAAATCCGGAAGACAATTCAAGAATGGGTGTTTTTAAAAACGCGCTTGCAATTGTCATTTTTGATGCAAGTAAAACAAAGGAAAGGGCGGTGGTATAGATGTTTTTTAATAAGATAAAAAGTTGGTTGGGTAAATTCAAAAATAAAAAAAATGGATTGGTTGTCGTTTCGCTTTTTGACGGAATTTCATGCGGGCAATTGGCTTTAAAACGTGTAAATATAAATGTGCAAAAATATTATGCATTTGAAATTGATAAATATGCAATTCAAATCACACAAAAAAACTTTCCAAATACAATTCAAATGGGTAGTGTAATAAATGCAGATTTTAAACAGTTTAAAGGAAAAGTGGATTTATTGATAGGTGGTTCACCTTGTCAAAATTTATCTATTGCGGGAAACCGTAAAGGATTAAAAGGTAATGAAAGTAAATTATTTTTTGAATATTTAAGAGCATTAAAAGAAATTAAGCCAAAATATTTTCTTCTTGAAAATAATGCATCAATGTCAAAAGAGAATCAAGATATAATTTCACAATATATGGGTTGCGAACCAATATTGATAAATTCAGCATTAGTATCAGCACAAACAAGAAAAAGACTCTATTGGACAAATATCCCTAATGTTCAGCAACCAAAAGATTTGAATATTTATTTAAAAGATATTGTTCAACCAATAAAAGAAAAAGAATCATTTAATTGCACAGACAGATTAAAAGCAAAAGAAATTGGAACATTATCACACAAAAAAGGGTGGGGAAGTGTGAGAACATTAAACCAAAAATCTCACACATTAACATGTTCACAATCAATTTCTAATTCTGGTGCAACAACTATAAAATATAATGATAACTTATATTTTATACCAACGCCAATTGAATGTGAAAGACTTCAAACACTTCCGGATAATTACACATCCGGTGTAAGTAAAACACAACAATATAAAATGATTGGTAACGGTTGGACAGTTGAGGTGATCGCCCATATTTTTAAAAATATAAGAGGTGTTGCATAATGGCTTATAGAGTAGCAAAGAAAACAACAAAATTAACAGAAAACAAATGTTTGAAATGCAAGCATCACAAGATGCTTAACCCGCAACATAATATTATTGAATGCGTTGCGCCAAATTGGTGCATCACATCAACTTTCAATGCAAAAGATTTTTATTGTGTTGAATATAAAAGCATTTCTGAAATGGATAATTATGAAAAAAGAAAATTGGAAGAAAAGATTCAAGCCGATTATCGCAAAAAGGCATACAAAGAATATTGCAACAAATATTATCCAAAGAAGATGGCACAAAAAATGATAAAAGAGAAATTTGGGAAGTGAGGATGAAACAATGGCAAAAATAATTGCACTGGAACAAGTGTTAAAAGATATTCAAGGCGTATTTACAACTTTTTTAAAACAACATGTTGTCATAAAAAAAAGCCGTAGAAGTTTTATTAACACTTACAAAAAAGCGGTTCAAGAATATATGGATAAACTCCATAAAGAAAATCAACATTTTCCAAAGGTTATTGTAAAGAAGAAAAAACTTCCGCGCAAACTCAAAAAGGCATATAAGAAAAAAGGAATTATTGAATTAGAGTTGATTCAATGTGTAGAAACAATCAGTTTAGATATTGAGTTGGGAAAGGGGCAAAAATGAACGATATTCAAAGGCAATTTTTAATATTAGCAACAATGATAATATTGGCATTGTGGAAGATTACGGATTTAATAATTTGGATATTCACAAAATTTGAATATCTTCCGGCAATTGGTGGATTTATAGCAATATTCACTTTGCTTTTCATCATCAGATATAACGCATACAAAAGCAAAGGCGGGCAATGATGATAAATGCAAAACAAATGCGTGAAATCGCGGAAGAAAACAAAATGAAATTATTGCGCACAGAAATTGAATCCAATATAAGGAAAGCAAGCGCAAAGGGTAGAACAAAAATCACAATTTCCGGTCAAATACCGGCTTGTATTATTGAAGAATTACAACAAAATGGATTCCGATTTAATAACGGCATTATAGAGTGGTAAAAATTGATTTTAGGGTGTCGGATATGTATTTATATTCCGACACACCAAAAAATCAATTTTAAAGGGTATAGAATGACCGCAAATTGAATATAAAAATGAGGTAGTAAATAAGAAAATGAGCAAAAGATTTGTTGATACAGAAATTTGGCAAAAAGAATGGTTTCAAGTTTTAACTTTGAAAGAAAAAATTCTTGTGAAATATATTTTTGAAAATTGTGATTGCGCCGGCATGTGGAATGGCAATTTTCGTTTGGCATCATTTGTTATTGGTGAATCCGTAACAATTGAAGAATTAAAAGCATTGAATGATAAAAAGGAATTGTTTGAATTTCTTCCGGATGGAAAAATTTTCATTCTTGATTTTATCAATTTCCAATATGGAAATTTATCCGATAAATGCAAACCACATAAACCGATTATTTCATTGTTAAAAAAATACGGTTTATTTGAAAGGGTATTGAAAGGGTATTCAAAGGGTATTGAAACCCTTGAAGAAAAAGAAAAAGAAAAAGAACAAGAAAAGGAAGAAGAAAAAGAAAAAGAAATTGATGTTGAATCATTGAATTTTAAAAATCCGGATTTAATGTTTGATAGAAACATTGAAAAAGTCTTCAATGAATATGAAAGCAGATGTAAAAATTGTTTACCTTTAAAGTTTGAAAAGCGCAATTTGGAGTTAAGGCAAGAAATATTTCAATTCTTGCAGATGATTAAATTTGATTTTGAATATATCGCGGAATTATGCGGAAAAGCAAATGAATTAAAATCCATCTATGAAAACCCAATTGACTTGAAAGCATTGATAAAAAACCATGAACGCATCTTCAATGGATTCTATGCAAATGCTAAAAGCAACGGTTCAAAGAATACAACCAAAACAGGAAATAAGACATTAACACCGGATGAAGTGTTAGAAAAGGCGGGTTGGTAAGATGAAAAAATGTTCAATATGCGGAAAAGAATATAAAGTGCAAGAAATTGTAATTGGCGGGCGCAAAATGAGAGATTTGGAAATTCCGCAATGTGAATGCGAATATAAAAGATTTGAAGAAAATGAAAAGCGCAAAGCGGAAGAAAAAAGACTTGAAAAAATCAGAGAAAAGGCGGATGGATTGAAAAAAGATTTGAATTGTCCTTTGATGACACCACTTTTTGTTGATAAAACATTTTCATTTTATTTCAATAACCCTATAAAGCCGGCATGGTCGGATGAATACAATAAAAATTTCCGCCGGTGTGTTGATTATGCAAGGGAATTTGAAAAAGGTGATTCCGGTTTAATGATGATTGGTAATGTTGGAACAGGAAAAACCACATTGCAAGCATGCATCATTCACGAATTAGAACGAAAAGGAAAAATTTGTTTGTTGGTTCAATTCTCAACATTATTGGATTTGATGATACAGGCATGCAGTTTTGATGCAAAAACATCAATCTTTCAGTTATACAACATTCTTGCACAATTTGATTATGTTGTTTTAGATGATTTGGGGCGCGAAAAATACACAGAAAAAAGACTTGAAATTGCATTCCGGATTATTGATTGTTTGATGAATAACAAAGTAACTGTTTCAATAACCGCGAATCAAGAGTGTTTGGAATCTTTGTTAAAAATTCCGGAGTATAACGCAATTATTGACCGTTTGCGCTTAATGTGTCCGGAAAAAATGATTTTCACCGGTGATTCATTTAGAAGTATAAATGTTAAGAAATATTAAATGAGATTTTGGGAAATTTTTATTGTGCAAATCCATGTCATTATTGGGTTTGCTTTTTGTTTGCAAAATAAATTTCAAAAATGGGGGATTGCAAAGATAAAAAATTTTTGTATAATGGCAATGTGATTTATAAAGTTAAGGCGAGATGCAAACACTTTATAAAGTTTTCAAGAAAATGTTCTTGAAATAGCGGTTAATAACATAATACCACACCATAACGAAGTTGACCAAATGATGAAAAAAAGTAATCCGGCAAAGGTCAGATGGTGAAGCGATAAGGTTCGATACGGGAAAAGTTGTTAATGTCAAGGCGGTAGCATTGGCATTTTTTCAGTTTAATAGATTTAAGACCGTTTAGTGCATTATTACTATCGGCGCAATATCCAAAAGAGGGAGTGCGCGGAATGTTTAATGTTGAATGTTGCAAAGGTCAAAGAAGATGCAGAACATTTGAATTGGTGAAGTCAAAATGTTTTCAATATGTAAGATTGAAAATTGGCAGATGTTCAAAATGCGGAAGATTTTTTGTTGCTATTGAAAAACTTGATTTTTTCGGCAAAAAATCTTGCATCAAAAAATATGGTGAAGATGCTTTAAGACTTTATGAAAAGAATCTTTGCAATGTTCTTTATGAAATCATTCTTATTAAACATGCATCATCAAAAGTTGCGTGGACTTATTACAAAGTAATAAACGCGGAAACACAGGTGCGCAGATATATGGATGAATCCGGAAACGCAAGCAATGAAAAATTGCATTGTCCGGTGAAAGTGATTTGCGCATGAATTTTACAATTTCTAATCTTGCTTATGCAAAAAGTGTTTTAAATACTGTATTTAAGCACATGCAAGATGGTAAAATATACCGCTTGCAATTTGATGAAGTTAAGTCATTGAAGACACAAAAACAATTGGGATTTATATTTGGTGGTATTATAAAAGCATTATTGCAGTATTTCAGCAATATTGGTTATGATTTTACACCGGAACAAATCAAAGAATGGTTATATGAAGAAATCGGAACAAGGGAAACAATATTTCTTCCAAACGGCAAAGAACAACGGATAATTAAAACACTTTCCGGAATGACAAAAAAACAAGCAAGTGATTTTATTTATAAACTTCTTTGTTTTATTGATTCATCAGATGCTTTGGATGATTTTGTTTTACCGCCGGATTTAAGATATTGTTGGACACACAACATTGATGATAAATTGATTGAAGAAATTCAACAATTTAATTTTCCGGAAAAAAGCGAATATTATTTGAAACACATCCGCAAATTAACTTGCATCAGATGTGGACACAAAGGGGGTGAAGCGCATCACATTAAACGCAATTCCGGATTAGGGAAAAAGAATCCGGATTGGTTCACAATTCCGATTTGTGAAAAATGTCATGTTCCATATCTTCATTCAACAGTCGGTGAACCGCAGTTCTTGAAAGAAATTTCAAACACTATTGGCGGATTAGACATTGAATTGTTTTGTAAATTATCTTTTTATATGTGGATGTATAACTATAATTAAGGGTTTCAAAAATAAGGCTCTCTCTTTCTTATTTAAGCGGATAAGGGGTTGTGATGGGGTGCAATCCCTTTTTTCTTATGGGTGAATATGGCAAAAGAGTTTGCAAAAAGTTTTTATAATTCAAAGCGGTGGAAAGATATTCAGCGCATTTATAAGCAAATGAAATTCGGCATTTGTGAAAGATGCGGAAAACCAAACGGAACAATTGTTCATCACAAAATCTATTTGGATGAAACAAATATAAACAATCCGGACATTGCATTGAATCCAAACAATCTTGAATTGTTGTGTCAAGATTGCCACAATCACGAGCATCACGCAACGCGCAAAGCAACGGCAAGCGGGTTGCGGTTCAACAGTAAAGGGGAATTGATAAAAGGTTAAAACATAATAATGGCGCGGGTTTGAACAATACAACACAACATCCCCCCATCAAATTTTGAAAATTTTAAAACACAAAAGACCGAAGCCCCCAGATTTGTAAAAAATATGGGTTCGCGCATGAGGGGTGTGGTCTTTTATGAAAAGGAAGTAATTATGAATGAAGAAATGTTTGAAGACATTCCGGAAGTTTCCATTTTTTCTGAAAAAGAAAAAACACAGATGAAACAAAAAGAAGAAAAAAGATTGAAAAAAATCTTCAAAGATTACAGACCGGAAGTCAATGAATTAGTAAAACCGTTAATTGATAGATGCGCTTTTTTGTTTACGGAGTTAAAGGAAGCGGAAGCGCAGATTCAAAAATTCGGTTCAGTTGAAGTGTATAAAAATGGTGCAAATCAATGGGGCAGAAAAAAATCCGCATCCGTTGAAGTTCACAACATAATGATTAAAAATTATGCGGTTGTGATTAAACAATTGATTGATTTATTGCCAAAGGAATCAAGTGATAAAGCAATGGATGAATTTAAGGATTTTTTAACTTCCGGTAAAAAATAGAAAAGGCGGGTTAATATGGTTAAAAAAAATGTTAATCCGATTTTAGAATATAACGACAAAATACAATCCGGTGAAATTGTTGCATGTGAAAAAATAAAAATAATATATCAGCATTTGGCGGATGAGATAAACAATCCGGAAAGCAAATATATTTATAGCGAAAAACGCGCGAAACATTGCATTGATTTTATCGAAAAATTTTGTAAACACTCAAAAGGAAAATGGGGTGGAAAAGCGGTTGTTCTTGAATTATGGCAAAAGGCTTTTTTATGCGCGCTTTTTGGTATTTTAGTTAAAGCAACCGGAAAAAGAAGATTCAATGAAGCAATTTTATTGATTGGAAGAAAAAATGGGAAATCACTTCTTGCATCAGCAATTTCAATTTATATGATGATTGCAGATAATGAAGCCGGTGCGGAATGTTACGCAGTTGCAACAAAGCGCGACCAAGCAAAAATCATTTGGCAAGAATCCATGTCAATGGTGAAAAAATCACCTTTTCTTTTATCGGTTATTAAATGCAGAACAAATGAATTAAAATGTGATTTATTTGAAAGCACATTCAAACCGTTATCAAGTGAATCAAACACATTGGATGGTTTAAATACTCATTATGCGGGAATGGATGAAGTTCACGCATGGAAAGACAAAAATTTGTATGATGTTATTATTGATTCAACATCAGCAAGGGAAGAACCAATTGTTCTTTCACTTTCAACAATGGGTTATGTGCGCGAGGGAATTTTTGATATTCTTTATGATTCCGCAAAAAGATGTTTGCAATCAATAAAAGATGGAAATTTTTATAATGAAAAATTTCTTCCGGTTGTTTATGAATTAGACAAAAGGGAAGAATATCAGAATCCGGAAATGTGGATAAAAGCAAACCCAAATTTGGGTGTTTCAAAATCTTTTGATTATATGCAAGGCGCATTCAACAAGGTTTTGGAAGATTCAAGAAAAGTTGCAAATTTTTTGACAAAAGATTGCAATGTGCGGGAAACTGTTTCAGAAGCATTTTTCACATTTGATGAAATTGATAATGAAGAAACATTTGATTTTCAACAAATTAAACCGGCTTATTATATCGGCGGGTTTGATTTATCAGAAACAACGGATTTAACATCAGCATGTGCAATGTTTGAACTTCCGGATAGACCAAACACCTTGTTTATAGAATCCATGTATTGGTTGCCTTTTGACTTATTAGAAAAAAGGGTGAAAGAAGACCACATTCCTTATGATGTATGGTATGAACAAGGGTTATTGAGATTATCAAACGGAAACAAGATTGAAAGAAAAGATGTTGAAGCATGGTTTGTTGAATTAGCGCACAAATATAATATTTTACCAATTTCCATTGGTTATGATAGATGGTGTGCGCAAGAAATTGTGAACAGTATGAAAGCAACATTTGGTGCAACTTGCATGCATGAGGTCAAGCAATATGCCAAAGTTTTATCAAATCCATTAAAAATGCTTGCAAATGATTTTAAATCAAAACAAATTGTTTACAATAACAATCCAATAACAAAATGGTGCTTGACTAATTTGGCGGTTAAAACGGATGTAAACGGTAATATTCAGCCGGTCAAAGCAGTAAACCAAAACGGAAGAATTGATGGTGCAATGGCAATTTTGGATGCTTATGTTGCATACATAGATAATAAGGATGATTATAGAAATGCAGTTGGGTTTTAATAGAATATTTAAAAATATTTTTGGGGGATTCAAGAGCATTGCGCATAATTTGCAAAGTGCTTTTTTATTAAATGGCGTTCCGTATTTTACAAACGCAACAGAAAATGTTTATGATATAGCACTTGCGCGCTCTTGCATCCATACCATTGCAACACATTGTGCAAAATTACAAATGAAATACATGAAAAATGATGTGTTCCAAGATTCAAGTGATTTGCAATATTTATTGGGTACAAGACCAAATCCATATATGAGCGCATTTGATTTTGTATATAAAACCGCATCTTTGTTGTATTCATCCAATAATGCTTTTGTATATTGTCATAGCGAAAACGGCAAATTGGTTGGTTTATATCCAATTAGTTACAAGAATTTTGAGTTGTTGGAATATCAAAATAATTTTTATGCAAGATTCAGATGCAACAATTTTGAATTTGTTGTTCCTTATGAAGAATTGATTCATTTAAGAAGACATTTTAATGAAGACGATTTCACCGGAAGTTCACAAGCAAGTGTTTTGAATCCGGTCATAAAATTAAATGATTCGGTAACAGAATCAATTGTGAATGGTGTGCGGTCTTCAAATAAAATTCAAGGGTTGTTAAAAGCAAGCGCATTGGTTCAACCGGATGAATTAAAGAAGAAAAAAGATGAATTTGTGAAAGATTATTTGGATATATCAAATGTTGGTGGAATTGCCGTCATTGATAACAAATTTGATTTTCAACAAATTAAACTTGAACCGGTTGTGATTGATGATAAACAGATGCAAGCGGTGGCAAATGATTTGTTCCGTTATTACAATGTGTCTGAAAATATTGTTCAATCAAAATATTCAGAATCAGAGTTCAACGCATTTTATAATTCATCAATTGAACCTTTTGCAATTCAATTTTCTTTGGAAATAACCGCAAAATTATTTACGGCAAAAGAAATAAAAGCCGGAAACAAGGTTATTTTATCAGCAGAAAGAATGGGTTTTGCAAGTATGGACACAAGGGTGAAAGCCATTCAAACATTGATGCCATTGGGTATTTTTAGCATCAATGAATCAAGAAAGATGGTTGAATTGCCGGATATTAAAAACGGTAATAAACACATTATTTCTTTAAATTATGTGGATTTAGACAAAGCAAATGAATATCAAGTTGGGGAATCGAAAAATGAATAAAGAATTTAACAAAAAATATCAATTAAGGGAAGTTGAATTAAGGGATGCGAATGTAAAAGAGAATGACGGCAAAATGATTTTAGAGGGTTATGCCGTTATTTTTAATTCACCAACAGTTCTTTTCAAGTGTGGTGATACAGAATATAAAGAAATTATTGATGCAAAAGCATTTGATGATGCGGATATGTCGGATTGTTGTTTGAAATATAATCACGGCGGAATGCTACTTGCAAGAACACGCGGAAATTCTTTAAAACTAACCGTTGATGAAAAAGGTTTATATTTTCATGCGGAATTGTTTGATACATCCGTTTCAAGGGATGTTTACAAACTTGTTAAAGATGGCGGATTGGATAAATGTTCATTTGCGTTTTCAGTAAAAGAACACGCATTCAATGAAGAAACAACAACAAGAACAATTTTAAAAGTTGATAAATTATATGATGTTGCGGTTGTGGATATACCCGCATATAAAGACACATCAGTTTCGGCGCGAAGTCTTTTTGAAATGGAAATTGAGAAAAGGGAACAAGAATTGGAAAATTCAAAATTGCGTGAAAGATTGATTGTTGAATCATATTTATAAAAATTTGTTTAGTTAGTAATTAAAAATGAAAGGGAATCAATTATGGATTGGTTAAAAAGATTAAAAGAAATTGAAGAAAGAAAAGCGGAAATTCGTGCAAGTCTTGAAAATGAAAAAGAAGTTGATTTGCAAGCATTAAAAGCGGAATTGGTATCATTGACAAAAGAAAAAAGAAGTATTGAAGAAAGACAAGAAATTGCGGATTCAATTAAAACCGGAAATATTGAATTAAGAAGAATTGCCGGTGGTAATGATGAAAACAAACTTGATGAAAATTCCGCAGAATTTAGAAGTGCATTTTTCAAACAATTACAAGGTAAAGAATTAACAGAACCGGAAAAACGTGCGTTGACATATACAACATCAACCGCCGGTGCAGTTATTCCAACACAAACATTGAATAAAATCATTGAAAAGTTGGAACAAGATTCCGTGTTGTTCCCATTAGTTCAACATTATAACATTCCAAGCAATCTTTCAATTGGGGTTGAGGGTGAAAATGATGAATGTGCATGGACAACAGAAAATGCAACATCAACCGCATCAAGCGCATCTATCAGTTCAGTTGCGTTGACTGCATATCAGATTTGCAAATTTGTTTCAATTTCCGCACAAATTGGCAAAATGTCAATTGATGCGTTGGAAAACTTTATTGTTGGTTCATTAACAAGAAAATTACACCGCGCAATTGATAAAGCCATTATGGATGGAACAGGTACAAACCAACCAACAGGAATCACCAAGAACATGACATTCATTGAGGTTGAAAAACTTGATTATGATGCAATTTGTGATATTGATGCGGAATTAAATTCCGAATATGACAAAAATGCGGTTTATGTCATGAATAAGAAAACAAGAAACCTTGTGAAAAAGATTAAAAATGAAATTGGTGAACCAATTTTTGTTCAAAATTCCGCAAATGGTTTTGGCAATATGTTGGATGGTTATCCGGTTGTTATATATGACAAAATGCCTGATAATAAGATTATTTTGGGTGATTTTTCACAATATGTGTTCAACTTTGCATCTAATCCAACAATTGATAAATCAAAAGATGCGGGATTTTTCCAAAATGCGGAAGTGTACAGAATTTCAGCATTAGCAGATGGAAAACCGGCAATGCAAAGTGCGTTTGTGGGTGTTGAATATAAACCAAAAGCAACACCGCCGGAACAAGGGCAAGGCTAATTAAAAACAAGGATTCATTGTTACTTCCTTGATAATGAAAGTATAAAAGCGGGATTTTTTCCCGCTTTTATATGATTTGAGGTTAAAAAATGGCAAAATTATTGGAAGAAATTAAAAGTTATTTAAAAGTCCAACATGATGTTGAAGACACTTTAATAACTGAATTTATAGAGTTTTCAAAAGAATATATTCAACAAAAAACAGGGGTTGAATACAATGAAAACGATTTAATTTTTAAAGATTGTTTGCGCTTAATGGTTGCATATAGATATTATAACCGCAATGCAGTTGGGGAAAAGAATTTAACTGAATATCCGTATTCAATAACCGAACATTTAAAAACATTATCATTTAGAGGTGCAAAAAATGGTTGATTGTGGAAGATATGATAAATATATAACCATCATGGAACTAAAAAAAGATGATGAAGAAAATGAAATTGGTGAAAAAGATTTGCATTATGTACCGGTTAAAACAATATTTGCACGGATTGAATCGCGCGTTGGTTCTTTATTGACCGGAAGACAGGCGGACACAGTTGTGGAAAAAACCACACATAAAATTTCATATCCATTATTGAATTTTCCGGAAATAGATAAAAATAAACACCGCATTGAATGGCGGAAAAAGGTTTATTCCATTGATTATGTTTTGGATGATGATGATTTGGATGAAGAAATGCAAATATTCGTTTCTTGTGAGGTATAACCGGCATGGATGGATTCATTTTTGATGAAATTGGGGATTTGGAAAAAGACATTTTAAAATTAGCCAAAGAACAATTTCCAAAAGAAACACAAAAATTTGTTCAAGATGAAGCAAAAAAAGGCAAAGAAATTGCACAAAGGATTGCACAACAGGAATTAAATAAAAAAACCGGTAAATATTTAAAAAGTTTTAAAACCGGCAAATCAAAATTGCATGATAAATTTTCACACAAATTTTATAATGATGCGCCACATGGACATTTAATTGAAGATGGACACTATGATGTTGCACGCGGTGAGGGGAAAAACAAAGGAAACAGAAAAAGCGGTGCGGGTGGTGCAAAAAGAAAATTTATTGAGGGGAAAAAGATTTTTGTAAAAGCACAAATTGAAATGGAATCACAATTTGCAAGTGATGTTGATGCTTTTATTTCAAAATTAACAGATAAGGTGTTTAAATGATTACAGATTTACACATTTTAAAGGCTTTGCATGGTGTTATCCGGAAATATTTTCCAAAAATTGAAATTGTTGATAAGGATGATAAAGACCGCAAAAGACCGGCATTTTATATTCAAGATATTACAAGGCGGGATTCAAATATTGCGCCGGAATTGTTTGAATCATTAAAAGCATTTAATATAACTTTTTTTGGTTCAGATAAAAGAACCGGCAATATTGAATTGGTAAGAATCAAAGAATGGTTATCAAACATTTTTTTAAAACCAATAAAAATTAAAATTGAAACAAAAAACAAAGTCAAAAATGTTTTTTATGTTGAAATTGATTCATTTGATGTGC
Source organism: Candidatus Gastranaerophilales bacterium (assembly GCA_910587815.1). GTDB lineage: Bacteria > Cyanobacteriota > Vampirovibrionia > Gastranaerophilales > Gastranaerophilaceae > MGBC122484. Next base: position 40,386 of record CAJUNK010000015.1, read on the forward strand.
GTGTAAATCGCAATGAAAATTATGTTTCTTGTGATTTGATTGTAAACATTCAACAACGCAAAATCAATGTTCTTATTGAGGAAGCAACGGCAAATAAAAATGAAATTGTTGTTGATTATGAAAATAATCTTGATAGTGATGTTGTTAATAATGAATTTATGGAAGTTATTGAACAAAAAATAAATGAAAAATAGGGGGATTTAGTTATGGCAAAATTAAAACTTGAAGATATTCAAGCCGTTATTGATGTTATCTTCAAACAACGCGTTGCACAAATGATTGCAGTAGGTGAAAAAGGTGTTGTGTTGTTTGCACACAGAAATGAATCATTGGTAAGTGGAAATGGTGAGGGTGAGAGTGATGAAGACACAAACGCACCAACATATCAATTAAGAGATTTTACATCATCTTTAAACACCGGAATTGATGATGAAACTTTAAAAGCAAAGGTTGTAAGCATTTTTGATAATAAAGCGGTTGAAGTTCTTTTATTTGAACACGCAGATGCGTTGGAAACCTATGTTGATGTTTTAAATGAACTTAATTTTGATTGGATGGTTTCAGATAATGCGGAAGACCAAGCCACAGTTGCAACATATTGTGTGGAAAAAGAATTGTTTGGTATTGTTTACAATGTTGCAAAAGATGATATGTCGGTTGTGAATTTCACAAATCCAAAAGTAACAAAAACAGATGGAACGGTTGTTGATGCGTTGGATTATCTTCCAACAATTGCCGGTGTTCTTGCGGGATGTCCATATTCCAAATCTGTTTCATACAAGGTTTTTAAGGATTTAAAATCTGTAACAATGCCGGAAATCACAAAAGGTGCGTTGATTCTTTATAATGATGAAGATGGTGTGCGCTTTGCAAGTCCGGTTAATTCGTTGGTTACATTAGGAACTAACATCACAGAGGACATGAAGTCCATTTGTATTGTAGAGGGTATGCGCAGACTTAAAAAAGATGTTAAATATGCTTTTAAAATCACATATAAGGGTAATTACAAAAATAGTTATGATAACCAATGTTTATTGATTTGCGCAGTAAAAGCATATTTAAAACAATTGGAAAAATTAGAGATATTAGACCCAAGTTATGACAATACATGTGATGTTGATGTTGAATTGCAACGCGAAAAATGGATTGCATCCGGTAAAGATGAAGCGGAAATAAACGCAATGACAGACCAAGAAATAAGAGAATTGACATATAAAGATATGGTATTCTTGAAACTTGATGTTAAATTCTTAAACGCAATGGAAGGTCTTCAAGCAACAGTTGAAATGTATTAAAAAGATTTAGTGAATGGCGGGTTTTCCCGCCTTTTCTAATACAAATGATAAAAAATTAAGGAGAAATAAAAATGCCAAAAGAAATGGTTGCACAAAAAACAATAAATGGAACATACGGTGAAATTTGGATAAACGGTCAAAAATTCGGCAATTGTAAGTCATTCCAAGCAAAAGTAACCGGCGAATATCAAGAAATGGATGTTGCGGGCAAATCCGGTAAATCTCAAAAATGGTTGGGATTCTCAATTGCCGGCACAATAACACTTGCAAAACTTGATTCAAGTATTACATCAATGTTATTGCCATTTTGGAAACTTCATCAGAATCCAACATTCACAATTGTTGGTAAGTTAGCAGACCCAAGCGCATACGGTGCGGAAAGAATTTCATTAACAGGGGTAACAATTGACGAAGCAACATTGTTGGATTTTGAACAAAAAACCGTTAAGGATGAAGAAGTTCCATTCAAAGCGGAAGATTATGATTTGTTAGATTTAATTGTTTAGTAGTTAGTAAAAAATGAGGAAGTAGCAATGAAAAAAATTACAATTGAAGATGTTTTTCAACAAAAAAAGGTAAAAAAAGAAACAGAAATGTTTTTTGATTCAGAAACATTGGGTGGAAGAATTGATTTTGAAAAGATTCAACCGGATAAAGTTCTTGATATTTTGCAAGATGCTGGCAAAGGGTTAATGAGTGCGCATGATGCAAATTTATATTTAATCTATTTATCTGTTCCAATGTTCAGAAATGCAGAATTGTTGGAAAAATTTGAAATAAAAGATTCACCATATAAAGTTATTGATGCAATTTTTGAAAGTGATGTTTTAGAAATAACAACTTTTGCGGATAAAATTTTAACATTATATGGATTTCAAGCAAAAAGAGTTAAAAAAATAAAAAAGTAATAATGCAAGATGTTTGGTTGTCTTGCGTTGCTTATTACTTGCAAAAGGGGCAGAAATTAGACTATTTATTGAATCTATCGGAAGATGCCAAAATATTTTTCATTGCATCAATGGAATTAACGGCAGAACACGAAAACCAAAAGATTCAAACAATTTTTGGTTCTATGTTAGGGGGATAAAATGCCAAAGAATGTTGGTGTTGTATTGACATTAAAAGACCGTTTTTCATCCAAATTAAAAGATGTTGCGGAAAAACTTGATACAACGGAAAAGAAATTGCAAAAAGCAACAATGACGGTGCGCAAATTTTCAAATCAAGTTGGAAAAGGTTTTCAAACAGCAGTTGCGGGAGTTACGGCGGGAGTTGGTGCAATTGCCGGCGCATCATACGCATTGGCAAATAAAACAGCGGATGCCGGTGATAGAATTGATAAAATGAGTCAAAAAATCGGGATGTCAAGAAAAGCATTTCAAGAATGGGATTATATCATGAGCCAAAACGGCGGAAGTGTTGATTCTTTGCAAATGGGTTATAAAACATTGGCATCACAAATGAGCGCAGTTCAAAAAGGTTCAAAAGATACAACCGCAATATTTAATAAATTAGGTGTTGCGGTGAAAGATAGTTCCGGACAATTAAGAACACAAGATGATGTTTTTAATGATACAGTTAGGGCATTACAAAAAATTAAGAATCCAACAGAACGCGCAATTTTGGCGCAAAAATTATTCGGAAAATCAGCAATTGAGTTAAAACCATTATTGAATCAAAGCGCGGATGCGGTTGATGGATTGAGGAAAAAAGCAAATGATTTAGGAATGGTAATTGGTGATGATATTGTTGATGCGTCTGTAAAATTTAAAGATACACAAGACACATTGCAAAGGTCATTTGGTGCAATTGGAATGACAATTGGCGGGGAATTGATTCCAATAATGCAACAAGCAAGTGATTATATTTTGGCACACATGCCACAAATCAAAGAAGTTGCACAAACAGTTTTGGGCGGTCTTTCAAACACATTGAAATTTTTGGTTGATAACATGAATTGGTTAATTCCGGTTGCGGTTGCTTGTGTTTCATCAATCGGTGCATTTAACACAATAACAACCGTTATAAGTGTTGTAAATACTTTAAGAAGTGTGATTCAAGCCGTTTCAGTTGCGCAAGGCATTTGGAATGCTTTAATGCTTGCAAACCCAATTGGGTTAATTGCAATGGGTGTTGGTGCGCTCATTGGGGTTGTTGCTTTGCTTGTAATGAATTGGGACAAAGTAACAAGCGCGGTGCAAGTATTTTGGGGAAAAACAGTTGAAGTGATGTCCGGATTGTGGAATAAATGCAAAGAAGTTTTTTCCGCAATTGGTGGTTTTATCAAAGAACATTTTATTGATATTTTGATGCTTGCACTCGGTCCGGTTGGATTAGTCATTAAAGGCATCAAAGGAATTGCTGGCGCAGTATCAAAATTAAAAGGCGGAAAAGGTGGTGAAAGTGCGGATGATGGTGAAAAACCGCCAAAACACGCATTGGGAACACCATATTTTGCCGGCGGTAATACCTCAATAAATGAGGGCGGGCGCGGTGAGATTGTCAATCTTCCATCCGGTTCACAAATTATTCCGCATGATATTGCAAAAAATTCCGGCAAATCAATTTCAATGCAAATTGATTTCAATGTTGCCGGTGATTTGATTGGAACGCGTGAATTGTTTGAACAATTTGCGGACATGCTATTGGTAAAAATAGAAAATAAACTTCAAACGGTGTAAAAATATGAGAATAATATTTGCGGATAAAGATGATTCCATGTTGTCAATGATTGTTCCGGTGGTTCAACCGCCGGTTAAATTTTCACAACAGAATCAACATGAAACATTTAAAACAATAAAATGGGGGGATATTGTTTTAACAGGTGATAAAGGTTTGCGGTCGGTTGAATGGTCTTCATTCTTTCCGGTCAACAAACCTTTTTACACCTTTGTGGAATATGGTTCATTGAGCAATGGCGAAGAATACAAAACATTTTTGGAAGAACATGCGGAAGTTCCATTCCGCTTAATTATCACGGAAAATTTTAAAACAAAATTTAATTCATTGGTTGTTGTTGATTCTTTTGAATATGAATATGACAAAGTGGGCGATATAAACTATACATTAAAATTGATGGAGTTTCCAGAAAATGGCACAGGCACAATATAAAATAATGGTTGATGGTGAAGAAATTCCGTCATGTGGAAATTTATCATGGGGTGATGATATTGAAACAATTGCAAGTGAATATTCATTTGAATCCACAAGTGAAATTGCAATTGGTTCAAAAGTTTTGATTGCAAACGCAACAACCGGAAAAGAAGTTTTGCGCGGTATTCTAACAGATAAACGGAAGAATATGAACAAAACATTTTCTTATTCCGGATTTGATTATGGTTTTTATCTCAACAAAAATGAAGTTGTTATTCAATTTAACAATGTGAAAATCGACACCGCAATAAAACAATTGTGTTCAAAAGTTGGTGTTCCGGTTGGAACAATCCCATCAATCAATGCTTATGTTTCAAAAGTTTTTGAAGATGTTGTTGTTTCCGATATTATCACAGAATTATTGGAAATGGCTACAAAGAAAACCGGTTCAAAATACATTTTTTCTTGTCAAAAAGGAAAATTGGAAATAACCGACACAATGGCGGAATGTGATTCAAAATATGAACTTGCACAAGGGGTTTTAATGCCTTTAAATGAAAGTTTAGGTAATATAACATATAGTGAATCAATTCAAGACCTTAAAAACTCAATCACACTTATTGATTCAAAAGAAAAGAAAACATTTGTTGTTGCAAGTGCAAAAGATAATAAAAGCATCAGCCAATATGGTTTGTTGGGTTCAATAGAAAAAATTGATAAAGATGATAAAACATCAAAAAATATTATTGCACAAAATATGTTAAAAGAATCCAATAAAATAAAAATTTCAATATCGGTTGATATGTTGGGAAGTGATGATTTTATAAAAGGTTCAATATTGCCATTGGATTATCCGGAATTTGGATTGTCCGGAAATTTTTATGCAAAAAGCACAAAACACGATATAAAAAATAAAAATCATTTTATAAGTGCGGAAATGGTGAAATTATGACGGAATCAAGCGATAAATTAGCATTGACACTTGCAAAAAAGTTTAAAGGGTGCAAGAATCCATCTTCATATAAAGAATTGACAATTGCAACGGTTCAGAAATTAGAACCATTGGAATTGGCGGTTTCAAACTCTCAAATCATTTTAAGTGAAGAATTAGGAAATTTACATATTCCGGAATGGTTTGATTTCAGATGTAAAATTGATGAAACCGGTGTTTTATCCGCAGATGTTTCAAGTGATTTGGATGATGCGGTTTCCGTTGAAGAAACACATTCATACACCGGTTCACCGTGTCAAATGCCAAATGCAATTTTAAGTCTTGCAAGTGCAATTTCCGGTGTTCGTGATGAATTGTTGAAATTGAAATGCGTTTTGGCGGTTGGTGATAAAGTTGTTGTTTCACCATTAAGGGCAGATTCAGAATATGTGTTAATAGATAAATTAAAAGCAGAGGTTGAATAATGTTTCCGGAAGATAATATTGATGAAACAATTCAAGCATTGGCGGAAATCATTGAAAATTCCGAAAGTGTTTTGAAAAGTTTCAAATTTAATTTTACAACAAAAGAATTTGTTGTTGAGGATGGTTCACCGGTATTGATTGAAGAATTTGAAGCAACACAACAATGGATGCAAAAATTCTTTTCAACAGATTTGGGAACACTTGAAATTTATGATGGATACACATTTGGAACATCATATAAAAGATTGATTGGTTCAAAAAGCATCAGCAATGCAGTTGTTGAATCTGAAATTGAAAGAGAAACGCGCGTTGGGTTGTTATTATGTCCATCAATTAAAAGGGTTGTTTCGTATGAATCAGAAAAACAGGGTACAAAATTGGCTTTAAGGGTTGTTGTTGCTTTAAATAGCGGGGCAAGCGCGGAATGTCGTGCAACATTAAGTGTATAAAGGGGGATAACAGGCATGAATGTAGAACAAACAAAAGATGAAATAACATCAGAATTGTTGAAAAATATGCCGGCAAAATATCAAAAAACGGTTGGTTTTCCCATTCGTGATTTTATGCGTGCAATAGCAATTTATTTGCATGAAATTTTGGCAAATTTAAAACTTGTTTTGAGTTGGCAGAATGTGGACAATTTAAAAGGTGAAGACTTGCGCCGTTGGGTGTTTCAAAGGCGCGGTATTGTGTGGAAACCGGCAACAAATTCAACAACGGTTTTAACAACAACCGGCACAGGTTTTTCAATAACCGCCGGCACAATAGTTGGTGAATCGGACACCGGTTTGCAATTTGCGGTTGGTGAGGATGTAACATCAGAAACAGGAATTGCAGAAATTCCGGTTATGTGTACAACCGCCGGCACAATTGGCAATATTCCGGCGGGTTCAATAACAAAAATTCCAATCACAATTGATGGTTTATCAACTATTGTTAATAATCAAGATGCGGTTGGGGGTTATGATGATGAATCAGACGATTCATTGCGTGAAAGATATTATGAAGATTTGCAATTGCCGATTGTGTCCGGCAATAAAAACCATTACAGAAAATGGGCAAAAGAAATTGCCGGTGTTCTTGATGCAAAAGTGAAAGCATTATGGAACGGTGAAAACACCGTAAAAGTAATTATTCTTGATGAAGTCAATTTGATTGCATCAGATGAATTGGTTGCACAAGTTCAAGAACATATTGACCCATTAAATGCATGGGGTGAGGGTGAGGGTGAAGCACCATGCGGGGCATATTGTACGGTTTCAAAGGCACTTCAAAAAGATATTGAAATAAGTGCAACAATTGAAATAAAAACCGGTTATGATTTTGACACAGTAAAAGCAAATATTGAAACAAGTGTAAATGAATATTTAAAATCAATTGCATTTGATGAATCACAACTTGTTTCATATACACAAATTTCATCATATATGTTGAATGCAGAGGGTGTGAAAGACCATTCCGGCATGTTATTAAATGGTGGAATTGATAACATTGCATTGGAAGATACTGAAACAGATTCAGAAGTTGCAATTTTAACAACATTGAATTTAACAGTAGGTGAATAAAATGAAATTACAAGAATTGATAAATAAATTACATAAATATGAACGCGGAAGCACATTTGCCAATGATTTATTCAATGCGGTGTTTATAGTTATTTCATCTATTGGTTCAATGGTTGAAGACATCAAAAAGGAATTCTTTTTTGACACCATCACAATTGGCTTAAAGGCTTATGAAAAACTTTTAAAGATTCAACCATCAGTTAATGCAACTATTGATGAAAGACGGTCAGCAATCCGCGCAAAATGGCGCGCAAATGGTAAAAATACAATAAAACTAATTCAAGACATTTGCAATTCATGGGATAACGGTGAAATTGAAGCGCATTTTGTACAAGGCAAAATAAAATTGCAATTTGTGGGTTCTTATGGAATCCCAACAAAAGATGCTTTGCAAGCATTGATAAATCAGATTGAAGAAATGATTCCGGCACATATCGGTTATTTTTGGCAATATAGGTTTTTATTAAAAAAAGATATTCACCATGTATTGACAAAAAATCAAATGCAACAATTGGAAAAGAATAAATATTGTGGGGTAAAAGTAAATGAGTGAAACAACAGAAAATTTGGGTTTAAATTTAACAAACATGGATGAAGATGGCAATGATGTTTTTGATTTTGAAAGAGATTTGAATCAACCATTCAGAACCATTGACAAAGCGGTGGGCGATTTGCAGAAACGCGCAACGGCAAGCGGGATTCCGCCAACAAATTGCACAAATTTAAGAGTTGAAAAAGTTGGTTTGAATTATCAATTGGAATGGAATGATTCAAAAGACACGGTAATAAATGATTTAACATTATGCACATGGGGTGGAACAGTTATTGTGCGCAAGGCGGGTTCATATCCGGAATCACTTGATGATGGTGATGTAATTTTAACAAATACGGTGCGCAATAAGTATTCCAACGCGCCTTTTGTTGATACACCGGATGATGCGGAATCAGAATATTTTTATCGCGCATTCCCTTATTCCGTTAATGGTGTTTATAATCTTGATAAATCAAATTATTTTGGCGGTGATACAGTTTATGAATTTATCATTGACACAACAAATTCAAATCCAAAAACTTGCGTAAAATACGCGGGCGCAAATGCCGATTTCACACCGGCATTCATGGATTATACAAATCAAGTGTTCAATTATGGTTCATGGGCGGATTCTTTTATAATGTCATTGTTCAAACCTTGTATGCTTAAAACAAATGGGATTGTGGATTATTTCTTGAATCCTGAAGACTATTCATTGAAAGAAGACGGAACACCATCCGATATTTCCAATGAAAGTTATGATGGCAATGCAATGGTTCAAATCGGGCAATTTTGGATTAAAACGGTGCAAGAGGGCGCAAAAATCCATGTTTATATTGCTAACAAACAAATTGATGAAAATTACAAAGATTTCATGCATTATGGTGTGGATGGCACATTGAAACAATATGTTTACCGCGCAATGTATGATGGATGTAATATCTCAAATAAAATTCGTTCATTATCCGGCAAAGCAATTTGCAAAAATGTTGCGGGCAATACACAAATCACCTATGCGCGCGCAAATGGCACAAATTGGGATTGTGATGTGTATGCAGACCGAATGCAAATCAACATGTTGTTAATCTTAATTGGTAAATCATTGGATTCACAAACTGTTTTTGGCACAGGGCGATACACCGGCGGAAGTACAAATTCAAACAACCAATTGAACACCGGACAATTAGACAAAAAAGGAATGTTTTATGGTGATAACAACAATGGCGCGGTGAAAGTTTTTCACATAGAAAATTGGTGGGGCAATATTTGGAAAATCACACAAGGTTTATTGCAATCCGGCGGAAAACTTTATGTGAAAATGACACGCGGAAGACAAGATGGTTCAAGTGTTGATGATTACCAACAAACAAGTGTTGCGGGATATATTGACACCGGCATAACTCTTTCCGGCACTTCCGGCGGGTATATTTCCGGCATGAAATTGGTTTCACCTTTTGGAATTTTACCGGAAGTTGTTTCCGGAAGTTCTTCAACCTTTATGTGTGATGGTTGTTGGTGGAACAAAGATTTGATTGGTTTTGCGCGCTTTGGTGGGATTTCGGGTTCTGACTTTTTGGCTGGTTGTTTCTACTTGAATGTGAACTATGCGGTTTCGTATTCCTATTGGTGCTATGGTGTTGCGCTCTCTTACAAATAACCTCTTTAGGGGGTTTGGGGGAGTTATCCCCCATTTAGTCTTGAGCCGTAAGGCTCATGAAAAATATTTTTTTCTTGGGCATGTCTAATATTCATGTTTTTGTGGTATATTAGACATGCAAATATTTTGCGTTGTACTTTGTAAATATAAGGGTGATAATACCACGAGTTTTGCGCGCTTTGGTGGGAATTCGAGTTATGACTTTTTGGCTGGTTGTTTCTACTTGAATGTGAACAATGCGGTTTCGTATTCCAATTGGAACTATGGTGTTGCGCTCACTTACTATTTGTTAAGGGTAATAAATCAAGGTTTTGCGCGCTTTGGTAGCAATCCGAATGATGGCTTGTTGGTCGGTGCTTTTGCGTTGGTTGTGCACGCTGTCGTGTCGCACTCGAATTGGAACTATGGTGTTGCGCTCTCATACTAATTGATTAAAAAAATACTTACAATGTGGTTTATTATCCATACCGCTTGGTAAAAATTGACCGAAAAAGAGGCATGGGCAAGTAGCATGTTGAAAGTCCGTGAGGTTTTAGTAAGAGAATGAAAAGTTTCAAACACCTCTTTGAGATTGCAACAAGTGATGAAATTATATATTCATCACTTATGGATGCAAGTAAATGCAAAAAAGACAGACCAAATGTCCAAAAGGTTCTTGCAAATCAAGAAAAATATATAAAGAAATTCCGTGAATGGTTATTAAGTGGAAATTATGAACCCATCCGGCATGTTGCAACGGTCATAAATGATGGTTTTCTACTCAAAAAGCGCGTTGTAATTCAACCATATTTTTATCCGGAACAATGGGCGCAACACATTGTTGTTAAAACATTACAACCAATGTTTATGCGTGGAATGTATGAATTTTCTTGTGGTTCAATTCCGAATCGTGGAATCCATCACAGGAAAAAGCATCTTGAAAAATTTATAAAAAACAATAAAGCAGAAATAAAATATGTTCTAAAATTAGACATCAAACACTTTTATGAAAGTGTTAATATTGATTTATTAAAAGCAAGATTTGAAGAATCAATTCATGATGAAAAGATGTTGAAATTGATTTTCTTTATTCTTGATTCTAATATGGCGGTTCTTGATGGTGAAGAAATTGGAAAAGGTCTTCCAATTGGTTTTTATACTTCACAATGGTTTGCAAATTGGTTTTTGCAACCGTTCGACCATTACATAAAAGAACAATTAAAAGTTAAATGTTATGTGCGCTATATGGATGATATTGTAATATTTGGGCGCAATAAAAAAGAATTACATTTGAAACTTTTGCAGATTCAACAATATTTGGCAAAAATGGATTTAACCGTGAAAGAAAATTGGCAGATTTTCCGGTTTGATTATATTGATAAACAGGGAAACAGGCGCGGAAGATTCATTGATTTTATGGGGTTTAAGTTTTACAGGGATAAAACAACCATACGCGGGAAAATATTCATTCGTGCGGTTAGAAAAGCGCGCAGAATTAAAGCAAAAGCAAATCCCACATGGTATGATGCAAGCCAAATTTTAAGTTACACAGGATGGTTCAAACATACTGATACTTATAATGCGTTCCAAAAATATATTGTTGAAAATGTGAATCTTGAAGTGTGCAAAGATATAGTAAGACATAAAAGCAAAAAAGGGGGTAAAGATGCAAATAGAATGGAAAAGAGCAGAAAGCCGAAATAAACCGGCTTTGGAAGATGCACAAAGTTCAATTGATGGTGTTTATATCCGCAGAAATATTGAAAGCCAAACAAGGCTTGATGATAAAAATGAGGAATACACCATTTTTTGTTATGATGAAGCATTTTTGACACATGAAGAATTTAAAAATTATTCATTGATTCAAGATGTGGCAAACACCGTTTCATTAAAACATGATAATGATATTATTGATGCTTACACATTACAACTTATTGAGGGGGGTATATTATGACGATTTTCGCGCAATCAATAAAAAGATTGTATGACACCGGCAGATTAACGGCACAGGAAGTGCGGGCGCGGTTTGAAAAAGGACAAATAACAGAAAAAGAATATTTGGAAATAGTTGAAGATTAGAAATCACCGGAAAACGGTGATTTTGTTTTTTGGTTGGGTTGGTTGGGAAATCGGGGATGTGTTTTTGGCAGAACACAAAATTGTGCGGGCAAAGCCTATGTTTTACATGCTCAAATGCGCCCGCCTTTTTAATGTTAATTAGATTGTAATTATAAGGGGATTTTATTATGGCAAAACAAAGTTTTAAAAATTTTATTGCGGGAGTTCTTGAAACTTCAAAAAAAATTATTGCGGAAGTTGAAAAAACAAAAGATTTAACAGGTGAAGAAAAGAAAAAAAGACTTGATGATGCGATTATTGTATTCATTCAAGCAAATATTTCAAAATATCATTTCTTTGTTAGATTTGCAATCAACAAACTTGTTATTCCTTATGTTGCAGATTTTACGCAAGCAATTTTTGATTTATTGAAAGCAAGAATTAAAGGTGTAACGGAAGAACCGGAAAAAACGGAAAAACCGGCAGATGCAAACAAAGACACCAAAACAAAGGGTAACACTAAAAATGAGGGTGCGCAGGAATAATGGATAAAGAAACAGTAACAAAATATGCACCATTCATTCTTGTTTGTGTTTCTTTGTTGTTTCAATGGAATTTGTTTGTAACACCGGAAAAATTAGAAATTAAACACAGGGAAATTTTAAAGGATATTCAATCAACCTACACAACAAAAGAACAATACAATGATTTAAAAAATCAATTGAATATAATGCAAACAAAGATTGATAAAATTTATGAGATAGTAACAAAAAGGTAAGGAATGAAAAATGAAAAGAATTGTAATTCATTGGACAGCCGGCACGAATCAGCCAAACAATATTGAGTTCCAACACTATCATTTTATGGTTAATGGGGATGGTGTAAAGGTAGCCGGCATGTATAAACCGGAAGACAATGAAAATTGTAATGATGGGAAATATGCACAACACACCGGCGGTGGAAACACCGGTTCAATCGGTGTTGCAATGTGCGGAATGTTAGGATTCCAAAACACAAAGAATGTTGGGAAATATCCATTGACTAAAAAGCAATGTGAAGCAACATTCAAATTGTGTGCGGAATTGTGCAAAAAATATAATATTCCGATAACACCGGAAACAGTTTTAACACATTATGAGTTTGGGAAAGCGCATCCCAAAACAACATCTTGTGGAAAAATTGACATTATTCATTTGCCGGCATATCCAGATATTAAACAAAATGATGTTGGGGATTTTATCAGAAACAAAGTTAAATGGTATTTTAGCAAGTTGTAGTTTCTTTTCTGTTTGTACTCCTTTTCTATTACACAAAGGACATGAGGAATTTTTTCTTCATGTCCTTTTTTTATGCTTTTTTTAAATTATATTAACAAATCCGGTGTTGCATCCACATTTCCGATAATTTTATAATCATATTCAGTATTGATGTTAAAACCGCACATTGTGTTTTCAATGAATCTAACTTCTTTGATGCAAATTAAACCATCTTCATTGTATTCTTCCACAATATCACCCTCAAAAATCAATTTTTCATTGACATCTTTTCTTCCGGTGCATTGGTATGGTTCAACATCATTGGCATAACAACAAGCCAAAACCCAACTTGGATTCATTTCACCTTTTCTTGCGCCATAAATCATTTTTTGTTTTTTATCATCCCAAATTCTCAACAAAAACCGGTCTTTCATAAATTCATCCTTTTTTATTTATTATACACAAAATAAAGTTTATGCGCATTTTTGGTAAATCTTGATTGATTCAAAATCAATATTCTTGAAATTTCTATATAAATCAAGTAATATAATTTTGATGTTAGGGTTCGAGTGTTCTCCCCTCATCACCACCATTAAAATTAATTTTTGTTATCGAACCCTTTGGTTTGTGCATTCGCACTTTTGCAACCAGGGTCGCAAAGTCCCGCCATCTCCACCATTAAAATTAATTTTTGTTATCGAACCCTTTGGTTTGTGCATTCGCACTTTTGCAACCAGGGTCGCAAAGTCCCGCCATCTCCACCATTAAGTTTAAGAATTTAATGGGCAATTGTTATTTATGACTTGCACCAAGCACATTATAATCAAACGTAAATTCTATATCTATATTAACACCTTTAAATTCAGGAGGCAGGGGTGCAAATGGTGCGGTTCTTTCAATAGCGGATTTTGCAGCATCATCATGGGAAATTGAGCCTGAGCTTTTACCTGTCTTTAAAGATATTAATCTTCCATCTTTTCCTATTTTAAAATATACAATCACTCTCTTTGAAACATCATCATTTGGTGGATTCCAATTTTTTTTAATTCTTTTTTCAAGGTTACGCATATATGGCCCCCATTCAATATACACTTCTTTTGTATCGGCAATATTAGATATTTTTGGCACAAATATTTTGGGGGCAGATTTAGTTAAACAAATGTGAGTATAATATAATTCACCTACAGAATCTGGAACTATACTATTCCAAGAACCAGCGTATAAAGTTTCTTCATAACTATCGATAACTTGTGATTTCAAATCATAGGCAATAATACTTTTATTTGCTATCATTTTTTCATCACAATTTATAATATTTCGAGATAATATATACCAAACTTTTTTGCCATAGGATTTTTCCATTCTGGTAAAATGCGAACTTTTATCATTCAAATTTTTAATCCAAAAAGAGAATTTTTTTGTGCCATCGGAACCATATTTTTCAAAATAATGTTCAATACTATCAGCATCTATATACAATTTATCCCCCATCTGCTTCCAATTTGCCGCAAAAACAGGTACTGCAAAATTAAAAAAGACAAAAAATATAAATAAAATCCTTTTCATAAAAACTCCTTGATGAATATTATCATAAACATAAAGCTAGTTATTAATACTCAAAATAATATTTAAATTGGCAAATTAAATACCAAAACTCCACCATATATATCATATTAATTGCTTAGAGGTATTAAACAATGTTAATATGGAATTATAGTACCTAAAAAGGAGATTTAATTGTTTAATCTGGATTTTTATAAGCAAAAAGAAGAAAAAATAGTAAAAGTATACACTGCAATAAAGGTTGCCACAATTGCAATGGCAATACTGGCTATGATTTTTGTAAACCATATTTTAACAAAGGAGCGTAATTCCGCAGCAAAATATTTAGAACAAAGCGTTCTGCAAACAGCTTCCAATTTAAATGGCAGAATAGCAACATCTGTTAGCGAATTAAATACATTATCTGCAAAGCTTGCAGCAAATGTTCGTCAATATAATGATGAAGAAATTTCCAATTTCTTATTGGCTCATATTTCAGATTATGATTTTCACAGATTAGTTTTTGCATATCCAAATGGAAAAACTATACGTTTTCAAAAAGGTACAGGAAGATTAAATTCCACAGATTGGTCAAACGATGAGCGCTTTTTAAGGGCCATATCAGGCACTTCCGTTTTTGCTGAGACAAAATTAAGTGATGATATCCCACAAAAATATGTTAATGAATTTGGCGTTCCTATTTATGGTCAAGACGGCAAAATAAGCGGCGTTTTAGGCGCTCAAATATATGCTGATGATTATTTAAGAATTTTAGGATTCAACAATTATAATAAACAAGGATATTCTTACATTATAGATAAAGAAGGAAATTTTTTAATTAAGCCTCTAAGAGATAGAGACAGTATTAAGAATTTCTTCAATCGTAATATAAAATTTATTAAAACATCTAAAGAAGAAATTTTAGGATATTTGGCAGAAGAAGATAATGGCACATTTGCATTTAAATATAACGGGCAAAAATATATTGCAGCTTATGCAATGATTGACAATCCAAACCGCTATGTTATGACAATGATTCCGCTAAATGTTTTAATGCTTCATATAGATAAGCTTTTATCAGGCTTAATCATTATCGTAGTATTTGTATGTATACTGCTGCTTACTCTTTTATACTACAGTAATAACTTGCTAAGACGCCACGAAGAAATAGTATACAATATAGCCTTTACAGATAAAGTAACACAAAAGGACAATAAGAATAAATTCAATATAAAAGCAAGGGAACTGCTTGATAATAATCCAAATAAAAAATATGCACTAATCAGCGCTGAAATAACAAAATTTAAAGCCATAAACGAACTATTTGGAGTTGAAAATGCTGATAAAATTTTAAAAGACTTCAACTTGATATTAAGCAATAATTTGTCTCAATACAGCACCTGCGCCAGGGATCATGCTTCAACTTTTATGGTTCTTTATGAATATGATAGAGAAGAATTTATCGTTAAATATTTTATAGATAAAGTGCTTGATGATATATCAATATACAATAAAGAATCAATGCAAAAAATTGCAAAAGATTCAGGAATAGTTTTAAACTCAAAATTAAATCTGTCTTTTGGTGTATATTTAATTAACGACCATACTATTTCAATTGATCAAATGTGCGAAAGAGCAAATATTGCAAGACGCAGTATTGGTGATGATATCAAAACTGTTTGCAAATTTTATGATGACAATTTAAGGGCGCAAATGCTTCAAGAAAAAACTATAGAAGATGAAATGCATCATGCACTTGAGGCAAATCATTTCCACATGTATCTACAACCAAAATTTGACCTTCAAACTAAAGAACTTGCAGGGGCTGAAGCACTTGTAAGATGGATTCATCCAGAAAAAGGATTGATTCCTCCTATGAGTTTTATTCCTCTTTTTGAAAAAAATGGTTTTGTAACAGAACTTGATAAATGCGTTTGGAAACAGGCTTGCGAATTTTTATCTGCAAGAAAAAAAGAAGGTGCAAAACTATTCCCAATCTCTGTTAATGTCTCAAGAATCCACATGGAAAATGACAAATTTATTGATGAATTAATTCTGCTTACAAGAAAATATGGAATAGACCCTAAATATTTAGAGCTTGAGCTAACCGAAACTGCTTGCTTTAACAATGAAAAGCGTTTTGAAGAAACAATTCATACATTAAAAGATTTAGGCTTTGTAGTTTCTATGGATGATTTTGGCACCGGGTATTCTTCTTTAAATATGTTAAGAAATCTACCGATTGATGTTTTAAAACTAGATAGAGGCTTTATTAAAGACACAATACAAGATACCAAGGGTCAAATCGTTACAAAAAGCATAATTGAAATGGCAAACAAACTTAATATGGTAACTGTTGCAGAAGGTATTGAAACAGAAGAACAAGCAGAGTTTTTAAGAAGCATAGGATGCAAAATAGCGCAAGGCTTCCTTTATGGAAAACCTGTTGACATAAACAGCTTTATGGAGCTTTTTATGTCAAAATCTGAAAATACACAAGTATAAAATAATGCTTAAATATTATTAAACTTTAAACCACTCTATGAGTGGTTTTTTATTACCAAATTTTATATTAAAACTTTTTTCAAAATCTTCACCTGTTAAAAAATCATACCCTATATGAAATCCTACAGGTTCTTCTACATTTCCTGCCGTTTTTTGAAATTCTTCAAATCTTTCTTTTGAAATCTTATCTCCATCCACCACATTTGAATAGTTTAAACCTTCATAAGCACAAAACGGTACTTTCACCTTGCCATTTTCATTACCGCTTGTTGCAAGGCCAAATGTTCTGCAAACAATTCCTCTAAATTCATAAACAGTACAAACATCATCTATTAAAAAAGGGCAATCGTACAAAAATCTTTTGCCTTTAAAATTTTTTTTATCCTCTAAAATTTTACCTATTTTTTTATCTATTAAATTCATGGTCTCCAAGGGAAGTTTTGAAGCACCTGATAATAAATATTTAAGTTCAATATCAGAATATGGAAATTCTGCATTTTTGCAGCATTTTGCACATCCTTTTTTACAAAAAATATACGCTTTTTGCCTTTCAAAAAATTTATTCAATTTTTCATTTATAAAATTTAGGTATACAATGTAATTTTTAAGCATGCCTGCAAATCTTTATTTATTTCCTTTCTTCCTAAAACTGGCTTTTACTTCAGATAGGGGGCCGTTATTTGGATTTTTTACGGTGTTAAAATAATTTCTTGCAAACACAAAAGGATACTTTGGAAGCCAGGATAATTTTAAATATATAGAAACTGCATCAGCTCCTTGATATAGCATTAAATTATCAATCGTTTTTTCATGGGCAGGAGATATTGATGTAAATAGTTTCAAAAGATAATCAGTGAATGTGACTGCTGAATATTTCACAACATCACCTGGATGTTCTGCCATTGTTGTTACAATATAATTTTTATTTTCTTTAATATTTTTCATATCATCAGGCAGTTTTAAATTTCCCTTTTTCACTTGTTCTATTTCATACCATTGCCCTAAATATTTTATGCGCATGATGTTTGGCTGCGGCATATAAATATCATCAAAAACATTTTTTAAGATAATCCTGCCATTTGAATCAACAACCCCGTAATGGTAATCTTTACAAATTAAAAACATTCCACCAAATAAAATATCAATAGAAGAATATTCAGGAGCCAAAATCTCTTTTCCAAATTCATCATAAAGGGCATATTTTGAACCTTTTCCAAGTTTTAAATATTTGCCAAAAATTCTTTCTGCCTGATGATATTTTATGGGCACAAGAATATTATTGTTAAAGTCAACAAGGCCAAATTTGCCTCTTTTTTGCACAATATAAGAAGATTTGCCAAGAACAATTAATTTTTTATATTGCGGATTTATTAAAATATCATCGCCATTTTTCAGACCCCATAGGCCTTTTTCATTAACAAATGCTTTTGGCACAGTATTTTCTGTTATTGCAAATGCACCACAATTAAAAGAAAAAAATAAACAAAAAATTATAAAAAACTTCCTCATAATGCAATAATAACATAAAATTTCTTGTGCTATTATTATTTTATAAAGAAGAATTTTTGGATA
>CAJUNK010000016.1 GCA_910587815.1 Candidatus Gastranaerophilales bacterium
CTCATAGCTCAAGCTAGTAAGTCCCCTTGCAGATCACGAGGTTGATAGGATGCAGATAGAAGTTTGGCAACAAATGCAGTCGAGCATTACTAATCGGACGAGGGCTTTTCCTGAATACCTGAAACGAGTGAGTTTAGCTGTAGCTTAACGAACGAAGTTGAAGGCGAAGGTGTGCGGAACACGCATGCAGCTGCTGTTGAAGTAGATGCAAAGTGTGAAGGCCGTACCCCATAAGGAAATACGTTGGTTTTATATCATTTATGCAATTTTCAGGGTACAATTGACCTTGATAAAATCAAGATTGTACATTTTCCAAATTAAATAATCAAAATGGAAAATTAAAAGATTTTCCGGTGGCCAGGCGGCAGGATCCCACCCGTTCCCATCCCGAACACGGTCGTAAAGACTGCTTGCGCTGACAATACTTGGAGGGTAGCCTCCTGGGAAGATAAGTAGCTGCCGGATTCTATATTTAAAATAAAAAGACTCTTTACTTACAGTAAGGGTCTTTTTATTTTTTCTACTTTTCATTTTTGACTAAAAGTTAAATACTCACCCTGCCCCGAAAGGCAAGCAGAGTATCGGATATTATATTTAAAAAAAGCTTCCAAGGAAATTTGAGTACTTTTTTGTGCAAACTTTGTTTTTGGTGTTTGTTTTTAAATTATAATTATATTGGTAATAATATTTTTAGGTGGATAATAATATGTTTGATTTATTCGGGTGTTTTATTAGCGGCATATTAGGTGTATTAATTACGGTGCGTATGCAGGTTTGGCTTTACTATAAAAAAGATGACGATGAAACAAGAGCTTTAATCAAAGCATTAAAAACAGAGATAGAAAATCTTGAAATTATTTTTCAAATAGAATTTTATCCTAAGATATTTAATAATAAAGATGGCATTCTTTGGTATTCTTACCCTTTAAATACTGATTATTTTCCTATTTTTCATGCAAATTGTTCTAAAATTGGTAAAATCAAAAATGACGACTTGAGGAGCACGATAATTTCTATATATACTATGGCTAAATTTTTTATGGATTGTTTAAGAACAAATAATATATGTTTAGAAGAGCATAATAAAGCTTGTGAAACTGGACTTAGCAGTGAAATATTACATTCTAAACAAGCTTTAATGGCTTCAATGCAGCAAAATATAATGCCTACTGTGCAAAAAATTCAAGAATTGCTCAAAAAAATAAAAACGCTTTAAATATATTTTTTATTTTAATTCGCTATGATATTTCTTGGTTTTTTAGAATATTATGTCTTTGGACTTTTAAGCCTCCAATTCAAAAAGATACAGATAAGATTGCCTATTACCTTTTAATTTCCGTGACACAATGGGTATCTTTATGTTTATATAAATTGTATTTAATTTAAAATGTGCGTAAAAAATATACCATGGCAATTTTTAATAGTTTTTTGTGTTTTTTATAAAAGAGATAAATCAATGAGTATAAATAGTATAAAAAATAAATATTTTTATAATAACCAAGGCGAAGCTGCAAAGTCTTCCGCCCCTATAGTGTCCTCTAGTCCTTATACTAATTCTTTTGTGTCTTGCGTCCCTTTAAATTCTATATTTGATGAATTTGTTTTAAATAATGCACAAAATTTAAAAAATGTTCAAAATATAAATAATCTAGACGAAGAAAAGGTGAAGATTATTGCACATAGGGGGTATTCTGAAATTGCGCCTGAAAATACCATTCCTGCTTTCATTGCGGCGGCTGAAAATGGCTATAATACTGTAGAGTGTGATATTGAATGGACAAAGGATGATGTACCTGTTATTTTGCATGATGAAACTATTAATAGAACTGCAAGAAGACAAAATGGCTGGCGTATGTTTTGGCCAAGAAAATGTTCCAATATGACTTATGAAAAATTATTAGAATATGATTTCGGTTCTTGGTTTTCAAATGATTTCAAGGGTACAAAAATCCCAAAATTTGATGAACTTTTAAATTGTGCTAATGAATATAATCTAAATTTATATGTTGAATTAAAAGAAATTGCAAATTTTGATGACAAAAAGGCACAAAAACTTGTTGATGAAGTGAAAAAAGCTGGCCTAGAGGATAAAGTTACCTGGATAAGTTTCAATGAAGATTATCTAAAGATGATGGCAGATATCAGCCCAAATTCAAGACTTGGATATTTAAGCAAAAAAGATATTAATAAAGATACTATTGATACTCTAAAAAGTTTGCAAACAGGGGCAAATGAAGTGTTTTTAGATGTAAAATCGGCTAAGATTTCTGAAAGTTCGTGCAAGATGCTTGAAGAAGCTGGTTTTAATTTTGAAGCATGGACTGTAGATGATGCTGAAGAAATAAAGGATTTGGCAGAATTTGATTGCAAAGGCATCACTACAAATAAAATCACAGAAGATGATATTGCAGATTATTACAGCCCTTGAAAATAATATTTTGCCATAGATAATGAATATATGATGGAGAAAATTTTTGCAATATTTATTGGCAGTGGGTTTGGTGCTGTTTTAAGATTTTTAGTATCTTTGTTGTCTAAAAAATATTTTGTAACGTCAATTTTTGGGACATTTTTTGTAAATATTTTAGGATGTTTTTTAATTGGTCTTGTATTTGGATTTATAGCTTGCAAGTTTCAAAATATATCTGAATCTTTGAAATTATTTATTACTGTTGGGTTTCTGGGCGGTCTAACAACTTTTTCTTCATTTAGTTTTGAAGCATTTGAATTAATAAAGAATGGAAGGGTTGAGGCAAGTTTGATTTATATGCTATTTAGTTGTATCTTTGGGCTAATGTTTACATATTTTGGGTATTTAATTTCTAATCAATAATTTTTGCGGGGTTTAATGGTGATTAAGGATAATATTTTTAAAAAGGCAAGAATTAATTTTGATAAACTAAAAGCTTATGGTTTTAATAAAATTGAGGATAAGTGGAAAATAAGCAAAATTTTTATGGATAATGCTTTTAGGGCTGATATTGTGGTGGATAAAGACGGTATAATATCAGGCAAGGTTTTTGATATACAAAATAGGGAAGAATATCTGCCTTTTAGGGTAGAAAACGGGCAAGGAGGTTTTGCATCTATAGTAAAGGAAGAATATGGGAAAATTTTAGAAGAAATTTTAGATAAATGTTTTGATAAGAAATATTTTATATCCAATCAAGCAAATAGAATTTGCAACCTTCTTTTTGAAAAATATAATGTCCTGCCTGATTTTCCATGGGAAAACCAAAAAACAGCATCAGATGCTGGAGTTTTTCGTAAAAAATCAGGAAAATGGTTTGTTCTTATTATGAATATTAAAAAAAATAAGCTTGTGCCAAATGCTGATGGTGATATTGATGTTATGAATTTAAAATTTGATGAAATTGAAATACAAACATTGATAAACAGCGCAGCATCTGGTTTTTATCCTGCATATCACATGAATAAAAAAAACTGGATTTCCCTTGTTCTTGATGAAACACTTTTGGATGAAGTAATTATGAAGTTTGTTTCGAAAAGTTACAAGAATGTAAAATAAAGCACATATTAAGCAAAAACTTATGCCATAAATATTGTTTGATTTTTGAATGGTGCATCGTTAGGTGTATTTTCCTGATAGTCATTTTTTGGGTTTTCAATATCTTTATTTTGTTGTTCTAGAATATATTCGTTGTATTTTTCTTCTAGAATTTCATATTGTTCTTCTATTAAGCGCAGTTCTTCTTTAAGTATTTGTGCTTCTTCACTGTCTTCGGGTAGTGCTTCAATTTGTTCTTTTAATTGTTTTTGTTGTTCTTGTAAAGATTCCATTTCAAGTGTTAAATCTAAAATTGTTTCCAAAAGTATTGTATCGTTAAAATTTATGTCAAACTGTAATTCATTAAGTTTTTGGTTTAAATCGTAATTTGATTCTGCTATTTCATAACTTAATATTGCATTGTTTGTATTACAGTTATCTATTGAAAGTTTTGTACTGTATAGATTTAGGGCACTCAGTGCACCAAGTACGAACATACCAATCTTGCCTATTGTTTTGTTGTCTTTTTTTCCTTGTTCATATCCCATTTCATATCCATCTTGTAGGCCGCTTTCATAGAGTGGATTTGGGGTATTTGGGTCTCGTTTAAATTGCATTACCTGTATTTCAGCCGGCTTATTTTCAGCTTTTGCTGATTTTCTGTTTTTGTAGGGCTTTCTGCCTTCAAATGTGGTGTTAAAATTGTTGTAAAAATTTGTGTGCATATTTATGTTCATAAACCATTCTCCCTTTTTTAAACTTAAAAAATGTGGTGTTTCTATAAAACGGCTGAAAATAAAATTAACACATTTTGGCGTATAATATTACGAAATATTACAAAAATGTGTTAATTTATAAAATATACAAAAAGTCTCATCCAAACCAAATTTAGTGATATCGCAGGATGAGACTTTTAAAATTATGAAGGAAAATTATATTCTATTTTTCCAAACCCCGCCTTTTCTATCTACCAGTGCATCATAGCAAGACCAAATTCTAAATATACCGGTAAGGCCTAAAAGCGCATGGGTCATATTTTTTTCATATCCGTTATCATTAACGGCTTGACCTATTCCCGGCCAAATCAAAAGAGATAGTGCAGCAGCACCAACGGATTTTCCTGAAACTTTGCCATTTGTACCGTGGGTACCTTCATCTATTGCAAATGCTGGCATGATAGATGTTAACATTCCAAAAATAATAAAAGTTAGTATTCCTTTTTTCATAAATTGTACTCTCCTCCTTTTTAAAATTATTTTGTTTCTGATGCGGAATTACAATAATCTGTCCACATTTTTCTGTATGTATTTTCAAGTGAAGCTGTAAAGCCCGCATAATCAGTTAATTTTGAGTGATTTAATTTATCTCTTAATTTTTTTCTGTATTCAGATATTAATTTTGGGTTTTTAATTAATTTTAGTGCGTTTTCAACATAGCCATCAAAATCTCTAGAAATTAAATCGGTTTCATTCATTGCCTTTAGAATTCTTGATGTCGGCCTTGATGTGGCGTGATATCCTTCAACGCAAACAATAGGAAGTCCCATCATAATGCTATCCATTGTGGTGCCTGTGCCTGAATATGGGAAGGTATCAAGTGCAAAATCAGCTTTTGCAAGGGCATGATAATGAGATACAGGGTGTCTATCCATAAAAATGATTCTATCTTGTTTAATATTATATTTAGCAAATTCTGCAAGGATGCGTTTTTTGTTTTCTTCTGTATAGTATCGAATATACTGGAAAAGAATTTTTGTATTTTTTGCTTGCTTTAAAATGTATGCCCAAATCTTTATCATTTCATCAGTTACTTTTGCTGTTGCGTTAAATACACCCATTGTTATGTATTTATTTTTAATGTATGGCGCAGGTGTTATTTCAGGTAATGAAGAATAATCTGTATTTATAACTTCATATCCCATTTCAATATAGGCTGGTTTTTCTGTGTACAAATCTGCTTCATTAGGGTGAATTGTATCTTTATCAGTTAAAATGTAATCTACAGTGTCTAAACCTGAGGTATTTGGATATCCAAGGTAAATTGCCTGAATTGGTGCTGGTTTTTGTGCCATAACAATTGTTCTTGCATCACCTGTGTGAATATTTAAGTCTATTAAAATATCAATGTCATCTTCATATATTTTCTTTGCAAGTTCATTATTATTCATTTGGTTGCATATTGTAAAGTGTTCTGTTAATTTTTGATATTTTTCTGTCACATAATCTTTTTTGCCTGAAACTGCATACATATAAATATCAAAATCATTTTTATTATGATGTTCTATAATTGGCAATAAAAATCTTGATACAACATGGTTGTATAAATCAGATGAAAGATACCCTATTTTTAGTTTTTTATTTGGGTCTTTATTTTTATTATTGAAAGCATAAATGTGTTTTTTAATGCCTGCTGCTTTTATATGATTTTCAATGATGCGTTCAGTTATATTTTTGATAGATTCTTGGTCATATCCGTCAATTTTTAATAGATTTAACATATAAACAATTATTGGCGTATAGAGTGTTGCATCAAGTTTGAATACCATTTCGCATGCTCTTGCGCATTCTTTATGAAGCCCAAGTTTATACAATTGACCTGCATAATTTATCCAGGAATATTTATCGCTATCAGCTTTTTGCAAATATTCTGAATAATTTTTAATACTTCTGTCTGTATCTGCAATGTCTTCTGATTTATATAATTCTGCAAGTAATCTTTTTCCTTCATTGTAATTTTTATCATATTTTACAACTATTTCATAGGAATCTGCCGCTTCTCTGTTTGCCTTCATTATTGCAAGTGTTTTTGCAAGGGTAAAGTTTACAAGCACATCTTTTGGCCCATACAATAGTGCATTTTTAGAAAGTTTAAGTGCTTTTGTATAATCTTTTGCAGCATAGGCTTCTTCTGCAAGGCCTCTATAAGCATAGCCTAAATATTTCATTATTTTTTTTATGAAATCAAGCCCTTGATATTTTTTATTTGAAAGTTTTGGAGGAATGTCTCCTTCGCATCTAAATTTAGATTGAACAATTTCAATATCTTTTTTATCTAAAAGTTTATCTTTTTTTAATTGTTCAAACACTATATCGTATACTTCAATAACTTCTTTGCCAAGCTCAATTGCTTCTTGCAGTTTTTTATCGCCATAAATTTGTTCAAACACACTTGCGTATGATCTAAATATTTTAAACCATACGTCAATATTGTATGAATTGATACCTTCTGTTCCTTTGAACAATTCTCTTGATATTTCGCTATCCATTATTTCTCCAGTATTATTTTATTATTGCGCTATTGTTTTAATAAATAGTGCTTATTTTTTAGAAAAGAAATTTATTATCTTTTCAATTAAACCTTCATCTTCTTCTTGGGCTTCATCATAATTTTTTGCATTTTCGTCTTTATTTTTTATACTTCTATATTTGCCATATTTTTCAGCCATTTTGAAATCGCCTTCATTAAAATAAAACTCACCTAAAATTTCTTTTGCATGTGCGTCATTATCTAATTCATAAACTGCATTCCAAAAATCCATAGCAGTATATTTTTCATTTAAGCCCATATATAAATTTGCAAGTTCAATCAAAACATTTTTATCATTTTTGTTTAAACTATGTGCATGGTTAAATTCCACTATAGCTTCATCATTTTTATTTTGCGCTTTTTTCATATAGCCAAAATTTACTGCTGCATTGAATTCATCATTAAGTGCTTCATAAACAAGCGCCTTCATTTGAAATGAAACAGCATCAGGTCCTATTATAGTTACATATTCATTAATTGTATTTAATGTATTATAGTATTCATTTTTATTGTAGAAATATTCTGCAAGCAAAAGATTATAAGCAGCTTTTGCTTCTTTAATATTTGGCATTGTGTTTTTAATTTCATCCAAAACAGCCTTTGCTTCATCATTTTTGCCGTCTGATAGAAGAATTTTTGCTTTCATTGGCAAATCTTCTACCACATTTAGTGCCAAATCATTACTGCCTGTATCAAAGTATAATTTTGCAAGGATGTTTTTTAATTCTGTATCATCACTAAATTCATCAACTGCTTTTTTTGCAATGCCTACAGCGCTTTCTTTTACATCTTCTATAATATATAAATCAATAAGTTCAATGTATGCATCTCTTAATTTTGGTTCAAGCTCTATTATTTTATTAAATTCATCAATAGCTTTTAAGTTTTTATTTGAAACGCGGTATAATCTTGCAAGTTTTACCCTTGCATCAATTGAATTAGAATCAAGATTTAAAGCTTTTTTTGTATCATTTATTGCATGTTCAAACTTTTGATTTACAACGTTATAATTTGCACGCATTAAATAGTACTTAAATTTATCTGTGTCAAAATATAAATCCATTAGCTGTCCATGTGCAATTTCATCGCCAGGCGCCTGCTGCAATATTTCGTTATAAAAATTAATTGCTTCTTCTCTGTTGCCTTCTGCCATTGCATCAGATGCTTTTTGATGGAGTGTTTGTATATCTTGAGCCATATTTTCACCTTTTATAATTATTCTTCTGGTAAGAACATTTTTGCAAGCTTGTCAGCACCTTCAAATCCCCTGCTTGCTATTAGCCTGCTTACTTTTTTATTATCATAATTTAAAAATTTGTGTTCAATTTCAAATGTGCCATTATCGTTTATTTTTAAAATTGCATAAACAGGCATTTTTGCAGGAATCATAGAACGGCCGATGCTGCCTACATTTACAACATGGCGGCCTGAATTTAGTACAAAACCGCAGGGAATATGCGTGTGCCCGCAAAAAATGATATCAGAATAAGAACGCTCTGTGATTTCTGAAACTTCTTTATCTGTATAGTATGGGTAAATATTTTCATCCTGACGTCTTGGAGAACCATGTACTAAATGAATTCTTAATGTTTTTTTCTTGTAGACAACATTTAGCATTTTGTTTTGCGGCAATCTTTTTAAATATTCCCGATTTTCCTTTTTAATGATGAGCATATCGTCTCGAAGGGCGTATGCCATAGGGGAAGATTTTTTGCTTACATTTGAAAAACAGGTATCTGAATAATTTGCTATAAGTTTATCTGTATTTCCTTGAATAATTTCAAAATTGCGCCCCATTGCATTTTGTAGCTCTATACATTTTTCAATTGTATAATTTGGGTCATATCCTGCCATTGCAATGTCGCCTAGGCAAAATATTTTATCGCAATTATTTTCTTTAATGTCGTCTAAAACTGTGTCAAATGCCAGTTTGTTTCCGTGAATATCTGATATTACTGCAATTTTCATGTTATGATTTTAGCATAAAATCTAAAAATATTATATAGGGAATTTTTGATGGAAAAGATGCAAATTAAAATAGGGGATGTAAAGATAGGGGCAGGGGCTCCAATATCTGTGCAATCTATGACAAATACAAAAACTGACGATATTGAAAAAACATTGTATCAAATAAAAGAATTGGCAGATGCTGGGTGTGATATTGTGCGTCTTGCGGTTTTAAACAAAGAATGTGCAGCGGCGCTTAAAAAAATTAAAGAAAAATCACCTGTACCTTTGGTTGCTGATATTCATTTTGATTACAGACTGGCATTAACTGCAATGGAATCAGGGATTGATGCATTACGTCTAAATCCTGGCAATATTGGAGGAGAAGACCATGTTAAAAAAGTGGTCAATTTGGCGAAAAAGACAAAAACACCAATTAGAATAGGGGTGAATGGAGGTTCTTTAGAAAAAGTTTTAATAGCTGATAATACCCTTAGTTTAGCTGAAAAGATGGTAAAAAGCGCACTTTCGCACATAAAGATATTAGAAGAAAATGATTTCAATTTAATCAAAGTATCTTTAAAATCATCCGATGTTATGACGACAATTAAAGCATACAGAATGATTTATGATAAAATTCCATATCCTTTGCATCTTGGGGTAACTGAAGCAGGCACTTTAAGGGGCGGGATGATAAAATCTGCAATAGGCCTTGGCGCCTTGCTTTGTGATGGTATTGGGGATACGATAAGGGTTTCTTTAACAGAAAATCCTGTGGAAGAGGTTAAGGTTGGGCTTGAAATCTTGAAGGCGCTAAAACTGAGAAATTCTGGTATAAATTTTGTGTCTTGTCCTACTTGTGGCAGGTGCCAAATTGATTTAATAGGTTTAGCACACAAAGTAGAGGATAGGATAGGGGAAAAGTTTTCAAAAAGATTTAAAGAATTGCAACAATCTGTTACAATTGCAACAATGGGGTGTCCTGTTAATGGACCAAATGAAGCAAAAGATGCAGATTATGGTATAGCAGGTGCTATAGGCGAAGGTTATATCTTCAAAAAAGGTGTTTTAATCAAAAAAGTGAAGGAAGAAAGTCTTTTGGATGAGTTTGAAAATATAATAAATCAAGATTTGAAGTAAAAAAATTACACCAAACAGTTGGTTAAAAATGAATAATAATATATAATAATATTAATAAAATAAATGTACATAATTTGAGGATTTTACAGTATGAAAAAATTTGCAATAACTCTTTGCATTTTGGGCGGTTTATCAATTGCACCTGGTGCATTTGCTGCTATTCAATCAGAAGATATATCAACAGTTCCACATTTAAAGTCTGAAGGCTACAGCACAGGCATGACACATATTACAGACACTGTTAAATATCATCATTCAAATGGAACAGCAGAACCATATTACAACCAAGACCCGCTTGCAGGGGCTACCGATGAAAAAGGCAAATGGTATACAGTTGTTAAAAGATGGTTAGACCCGGCACAAGATGATGGTATGTTTGGAAACCATGATATAACATTTACAAATGATTGGTTTGAAATGGATTCACCTTTCCAATATCAAAAAGAAAATAAAGAAACTTATGTAAAGCCTGAAAAAAATACAGATGTATATTATCAGGATGATGCACCAATGGATGAAATTGAAAGCCTGTAGTTTCTTATTTTAAAAAGAATTTAAAGCACCTTATGTATAGGGTGCTTTTTTAATTATTTAGTTTTCTTTGGTGTAAATTATTGTAAGAGTGTAAATTTATGTAAAGAAAATATAACAGTAGCTTTGTAATATCAAGCGTATTAGAAAAGAAATAAATATGAATTACAATTTTTAAGGCACCTTGGAAAACAAACGCCGGGTGTCTTAAATTTTTATACCATATTTTGGATTAGCTCTATCAAAGGAGCAAACAAAAAGAAACCTAAAATTAAACAAACTGCACATAAAGATAATGTGAATGTATATGTATTAAATTTATCAAATGCAGGTTTTCTTTTATATATTCTGAAATTTTCAGGTTTTTGAAGCATACAAAAAATTATTTTAAAATATGAATATATTGAAATAATGCCGCCAAATGCTGCAAACAGCAAGGGGTAAACTGCCCAAATACCGCTTCTTAAAATTTCTGTGTAAAGATAAAATTTGGCGCTAAAACCTGCCATTACAGGAAAGCCTGCCAGTGATAAAAGGCAAATAGATAGCATTATTGCAAAAAATGGGCTGATATATGAAATTCCTTTTAATTTGCATAAATTTTCTCCATAAATATTGTCAGTTTTGGGTAATTTTTTCAAATTACGAACCAAAAGCATCATTCCTGAAAATATCCCAAAGGCTGCAATTAAGTAAACCAAAGTGTAAAAAATGCCAGCGCTTATTGTGCCTTTTGTTAAAAATGCAATGCCTGAAAATATATATCCTGTGTTTAAAATTGCACAAGCGGAAAGAAAATCTTTAATAGTCCCTTCTTTTTTTAGGGTTCTAACCATTAAAAGGCCGCCTGTAATTATTGTAATTATTGCACAAAGAATCAAGGCAAAGCTTAAAAGGCTGCCGAAATATCCAAGGCAAGCTGCCGGTTTTACCATTGAAAATACAAAAACGGACTGGATTGTGGTTGAAACAAAAAGAATCATTGAATAATTTGAACCTTTGAATGTATCCATAACCCATATATAGAATGGAAATGCGCCTATTTTAAATGTAAATGCCATAAAGAATAAAATTTCTCCTAAGTTTAAAAGCGGAGCGTTCGGCAAAATTTTATTTATAATCATCGTGTTTATATCTGAAAAATTTATGGTGCCAAGGGTTAAGTAAATATAACTTATTCCAAAAAGCATAAATGCGCTTGATACCAAATTTAAGATAAAATATTTTACTCCTGCTTCTAAAGTTAGTGCTTGTTTATCTTTTGCATCATTAAAGCAGGCAATCATTGCAAATACAGATATTGAGATTATTTCAAGTGCAATAAAGAGTGAAATAAAATCGTTTGATATAATTGCACCATATCCTGCAAGTATGGTGATTAAAAAAAGCAGAATAAATTTTGGTGTTTTTTGGTTTAATTTTTTAATAAAAGGAAAACTTAAAATAAGCACTATAAGAGAAGATAAAGTGATTATAAATTTTTCAAATATATGAAGCGGTGTAATTAAAACCGAACCATGTAAAAAGGCTAAACTATAATCTTCAAATGGTGTAAAGCTTATAAGATTTTGCAATAAATTGTTTAAATTGCTTAATTTAAAGGCGCCTGCACAAAATGGCAAAAAGCCAAGCAAGGCAAAAGCAATTATTAAAATTGATATTGATATATAAAACCCTGGTTTTTTATTTGTATGTTTTGGAAAGCTTAAATATGAAAATAATATTATTCCAAAAAACAGTACTATGTCTGAAATAAAGTATGTGAGGCTATTTTCCATTTATGCTCCTTTAAAAAATTGTTGAAATTATATTTGATATGTTTGTGCTTACAAAAGTGCTGATTTTATCAATAATTCCCATAGGGTATATTCCAAATATTATAAGAGCGGAAACTATTATTGTTAAAACAGTAATTTGATGACGTGATAATTTTATTTCATTAACGGCAAGATTTTTTATTGCACTGCCATTTTTATTAAAATCATTGATGATATCGTATTCAATACCAAAAAATGTTTTATGCAAAAGTCTTAAAATATAAGCGCCTGATAAAATAATGCTTAGCGCTGCAAATATTATAAAGCCCTGAATCAAGCCTGTTCCAAAATAATTTTTTTCTAAAAGAGGAGAATTAAATGCACCATTAAATGACAAGAATTCACCAGAAAAACTCATAGTGAAAGGCATTGCCATAGCAGCAAGACATAAAATTAACATTAAAATAGTGAGGGTTGGTGTAAATTTTGATATACCTCCTAAAAATTCAAGTTTTCTTGTTTTAAACTTCATATATATCAATTCTATTCCTACAAAAAGACCAGCAGAAACAAGAGCTGTAGATATTATATGGAATATGGCACCATTTAAACCAAATTCAGTGAAAGATGATGCCCCTATCAGTATAATATTCATTTGTGCTATTGTATAATACACTGTGATTTTTTTGGTATCATTTTGGCTAATTGCAAGGTATGATGCCCATATTATTCCAGCCGCACCTAATAAGATAAGCGCTGGTGCTAAAATTTGAAACATTTCATAAAATAATTGAAGATTTATTCTAATTAAACCGTATGCAGCAGTTGAAAATAAAATTCCTGAAAGCATCATTGATACCGGTGTTATAGAATCGTATAATATATCAGAATTTGCCTTGTGTAATGGAAAAACAGGCAGTCTTATCATAAATGCTGCAAGGAACCCTATTGATACAACAAGCTGCATAAATAGTGGAAAATCTGCACTTGCCTGCATTAAATTATTAAATTCCGGCTGAATATTTGCATCTGCGCAATATGCGTATATGAGTGCAGATGCTATTAACATAAATGCTGCGCCAATTGTATTGAAAAGCGCGAATTTTAAAGCGCTTTGCTTGGCAGAATTTGTACCCCAAACTGCAATTAAAAAATATGCCAAAATTGCAGTTAGCTGCCAAAAAATAAAAAATGTAAAAAGGTTGTTTGCTGCAAAAAGTCCATACAATATTCCTTCCATCAAGAGCATTAGACCATAATACATTTTTTGTTTTGAATTTATCATTGATTTTGACACTATTAAAATTAAAAGCATAATGAATGATGTCAAAATGCACATTAAAATTGAAAATGAATCTAAACCAAAAGAAATTGTTGCATCAATATTTGGGATAATATTGAATGGCAAGGTTTCTGTAAAATTAAAATTTTGTACAATATTTTGGGCGTCAGCTGCTGCTTTATTAAAATTTGAATTTAATAAAAGGATGAAAAATAATGTATAAATAAGGCTAAATGAACAAAAGCCTT
Organism: Candidatus Gastranaerophilales bacterium; assembly: GCA_910587815.1. Taxonomy (GTDB): domain Bacteria; phylum Cyanobacteriota; class Vampirovibrionia; order Gastranaerophilales; family Gastranaerophilaceae; genus MGBC122484. The sequence goes on from CAJUNK010000016.1 coordinate 13,720, forward strand.
TTGCAAAGCGCCTTATTTTTACTGTATTATCCCTGAATATTGGTGAAAATACTATTAAACCTGCAAAAATTGGTAATAAACAAAGTGTAAATATTGATAAAAAATTAACCGCCATATTGCATCAGCCCCTTTAGATATACCATTGTAGTGCATATTAATATTGCCAAAATAAAAGCGAAAAAACAAAAAATGTATGAATTTATGCTGCCATTTTGTAATCTTAGTGTTAGATATCCGCCAAATCTTGCAACTTGACCTATTAACAAATAGAATCCCGAAATTACATATTTATCTAAAACTTTGATAATTTTTGCAATTCCTTTTATTAAGATTTTATAAACATATTCAAAAAACTTTACAATATAAAATTGTAAAACTATAAACTTATATATTAAACGAATTCTTTTGATTTTAAATTTCTTTAGTGTATATATCTGCCACATAAAATAAATTATTATGCCACAGATGATGAACATTGAAATTTCAAGTTCAGGATGTCTTGTAAGGTAAAATTTTTGCTTGATTATGAAAACATATCTTTGAAAATTTGGAGCAACAAAACCACCCAGAAATGCACACAAGAATGCTAAAAATGCGCTTGGTATAAGCATAAAAAGGTTTATTCCATCATAAGGTTTATCTTCATCAATAGAAAAATCATAAGAACCTTTGTATTGACCTTCAAATATTAAAAAATAGCTTCTAAATAAATATAAAACTGTGAGCAGAATTGCAATAATGATAAGGGATAAATATACAAACTGTCCAGAACCATATATGTGGCTTAAAATCATTTCTTTAGAATAAAAGCCGCTAAAGAAAATTCCTGTAATTGAAATACATCCTAAAAGCCATCCTGCGGCAAGAATAGGAGTGTATTCGCGAAGGCCCCCTAAAAATTTTATATTCCGTGTAAATGTTTTGTGTATTATGATTCCTGCAATTAAAAACATCATTACTTTTGCAATTCCATGCATACCAAGATGCAGCACGGTGCCGCTATATGCGCCGCACCCAAGGGCTGCAAGCATTATGCCTGCCTGAGATGCTGTAGAAAAAGACAATATTTTTTTAATATCACTTTGCACTAAAGCTATTGCAGCACACATTATAGCTGTGATAATTCCCACTGCTGCAATAGTTTTGAGCGCTATTGGAGACAATATCATAGCCGGGTATATTCTTATTAGTAAATATATTCCTGCTGTTATTGTAATTGCACCATTTATCAGGGCACTTAGTGGCGCAGGTGCATCTGATGCATCTGAAATCCACATTTGGAATGGAACTTGTGCAGATTTTACTAATGCAGCCAATGCTGCAAGTAAACAAAGAGCTGCATAAAGCCCTGGCCCAAGCTGAACATAAGCCATTAACCCCCAAGAACTTACATCATTAAGGCTCAAAATGGGATATAAAAGATTTTCAATGTCTTGCAAAAGAAAATATGTAAATCCTAAAATTGAGGCAAATATAGCAAAATCGCCTATTTTAAATATTAGAAAAGTTTTTCTTGCAGCTCGTTGTGTTTCAGGTTTTTTGTAATAAAAACCGATTGAAAGGTAGCTGAATAATCCGATGAGCTCTAAAAAGATACAGCTTTGGATTAAATTTGTACTCAAAATCAACCCTGTCATTGAAAAAACCAACATATTTAAATATGCAAAATATCTGCTAAAACCTTCTTCATTTTTCATGTATTTATATGAAAAAACAATTACAGCAAGGCTTATAGGGTATAGTACACCTAACATGTAGGCAGAAACATTATCTAAAAGTACACCCAGGTGAATCTTAAAAATGCCTGCATTTAAAAAAGTTATGTTGGATTCAAAAAAATCGCCGGGGTTATTTTGTAAGTATTTTAGGCAAAAAAGCGTTAAAAGCATCGAAAGCCCTGAAGAGAAAATTGCCAAAAATAAGGTTATTCGTCTTTTTGGCAGCGAAACATAGGCATTTGGTATGCAAGTAAAAAATGTTGCAAGAAGCGGCAAAATTAATAACATCCATAGGTTTTGAATAATATCCATTTTAAATTTCACCTCCAAAAGCTTCGTTTTCAGGGCAGTCTTTAGATTTTAACTTATCCATATTATTTAAATTTGAAGTTTTCAATTTTGAAAAAATTACACAAACTAGCCCAAGCCCTAGTGCTATGCTGATAATAATAAATACACTAATGATAAAGCCAATAACCTGTCCTTCAGGGCTTGTAAAATCAAAGTTTAATTCTGATATAGGTGCAAAATTTGCTACCAGTGTGCTTTCTGCTGCTTCAATAGCATTTATAGGTGCACTATCAGGGGTAATAAAGGTATCTGCTGCAATAAAATTTATACATGCAGCACTTAACATAAAACCTACACCTATAAGGATTTTAATAAAATTTGCGCTTGAAATGGCTGTAGTGATGCCTATTATAAAAATAATCAATGCCAAAATTAAGTAGTGGCAAAAGCCTGGCGTAAACATAGCGTTGAAATCTACCGAATTAACCGATGTTAGAAACTCATTTAGCATTTGAAATTCCTTTTTTGTACATAATAGCTGCAATTCCAACAATTATACTGAAAATTAATAATCCAGTTAATTCAAAGGCAAACATATTATTTTTGAAAAGAAGTGCTGAAAAATCAATTAAAGTATAAGTTTTAAGTGTTTTAAATTCAGAAAATCTATACAAAACAAAAGGAATTGTTAAAATTCCAAAAAAACATCCTAAAATTGGCGCTGCAATTGTTTTTAGATTAAATAAAAAAGCATTTTTTTTATCGTATTTTTTTACTGTCATAGTGAAAATAAGTGTCATTACAGTGATTAATCCTGCATAAAGTATTATATTTAAACAACTAATATATGCTGCGCCCAAAGTTAAATATAATCCTGAAATGCTAAAAAATACTGCACCTGCTGCTATTATTGAATTTGCTATATTTTTTTGAAACAGGCAAGTTAAACTTCCTATAATAATTATGGCGCTTAAAACATAGAAAAATATTGTATTTAGTATTGTATTTGTCATTCAATGTCCTTTAAAATATTTTATTTCGCGCTTTTTACATATTTTATTACTATTTTGCTAATTGTTGCAAATTTGTATTGTTTTGTAATCTTTTTTCAAATGATATCAGAATTTCAAGCCAATATTGTATTGGATAATCAGCGTAATTACAAAATTTATCATTGATACTGGGAGTATGATATTTTGTATAAAAGTTAAAACCTTTGTACAGCTTGGCCTTACAATGGTTTCTTTTACAAAAAGCAATATAGTAACTATAATTAAAACCTTTAATGACATCCAAAAGAATTGTTCAATATGTGTAAAATTATTTGGCAAAAACCAGGTGCCAAATGGGTTTAAGCCGCCTCCAAAAAATAAAAATGTCATCAAAACAACTCCGCTTAACAATAATCCATTTTTTGAAAGCAGCAATAGTGCACTATCTGCACCGTATGATTTTTCTGTATAGTCTAAAAGTTCATTGTATAGTAAGTTTTCAGTATTTGATGAAAACATATTCAGATAGATTAAAATGCAAACAAAAAACGCAACACAAGCCAAAATTCCTGGTATAAAAAACCAACCGAAAATTCCATTTAAACCCGCCTGTGCCTGCATAATTTTATTTAAATCAAGGCTTCCTGCCATAATTGCTGCCGTGAGAATGCTTATTATAAGTGGAATTGCAAGATTAAAAGCCTGTAAAATAAAACGTATGGCTCCAATTCGAACCAGATTTTTTTTGTTTGAAAAAATTGCAAAAAACATTGATACAAAAGAAAGTGTAGCCAATGTTAAGAAAGTTAAGATATTTAAAGATATATTACACTGATTATTTGTGTTATTTGAAAACAACAGGCAAAATATGACAAGTACAGGGCAAATAGCTGCAATTGGGGTAAAAAAGCCTGCAAAACCTGATTTATTTTCTTCATAATTCAGTTTAGATAGCATTTTTATGACATTTGAAATCGGCAAAAGTAGCCCTGTATAGCCTTTTTGGTGTGGTGTGTGTCCTAAAAAAGAACAAATACGATATTCAAGATATGACAGCAAATAGGCTGAAAATAAAACTATGAACGTTGAAAAAACAAATATAGAAAGAATTTTCACCTATCTGCCTCCATGGTATCTATATCTAAACTGTTAAAAATTACAACCAAATCATCCAAAGTACTTTCCAGTAGTACTTTTTCAAGAACTTGAACGGCATAAAACGATGGCGTGCGCCATTTTGCATACTCTAATTCTTTATTTTCATTTAATGTTAAACGGCACATTATTAAGCCTTTTGGGCTTTCTGTGTAGCTTGTAGCGGTTTTACATTTTGGTGCGACGTCTGAAATATTTATATTTACTTGATTTTTATTATTATTGTTTGTCAAAATCCAGTCTATACACTGGTTTATCAAGTGCAACGATGCTTTTATTTCATCAATTCTGAGAATAAATCTAGAATAACAGTCGCCATTAAATGCAGTGGGGACCGTAAATTCAAGGTTATTATATACAAGGTATGGTATTTCTTTTCTAAAGTCTAGATTTAAACCTGATGCGCGTAGATTAACCCCTGTAATTGAGTATTCAAGGGCATTTTGCGTGTCTAAAAAACCTATATTTTTTATGCTATGCAGCAAGATGGGATTTTTTTCAAAAGTATTTTCTGTATTTTTAAAATTTTTAGAGAAATTATCTGAAAAATCTTTTATTTTATCTATATTTTCAGATGAAATACTGTTTTTGATTCCCCCTAAAACATAGTAACCACGCATATTAGGGTCATTTGTAATATTTTTTAGAATATCATAAATTTGGTATTTTATATTTTTAATTTCATATTTTAAGCTATTTGGGCATTTTAGTTCTGCTATACGTCCTATAGTATTAATATGACTGTATATTCTAGATAGTTCCATGGTTAAAACCCTTGCAAATTGGGCATATAACGTAGGTTCGATTTCTAAAATCTTTTCCAAGCTTGAGATATAGCTATATGAATAAAATAAAACATCCGTACCAATTCTTTCTGCAAATGGTAAAAATTCCTGAAAACTTTTGTTTTGTGCAGCTTTTTCTATATTTCTACGTCCAAAACCTAATTCTGGTGTAGCTTTTGAGATTTTGCCATTTTCCAATTCAATGCAAAAGCCTGCTAAACCCTCAAATAAAGGATGCGTTGGCTCTATGGTAATTTTTGTTGCGTTATTTATTTTTTCTTTCATAATTTTCATTTTTAAAAAATTTTTTGTAAATTTGGGTGTTTTTTGAAATTTATGCCAAATTGGCTATAAATTTCCATTTCATCATATTTTGCGCTTTTATATAGCGTTACAACGCTTTGAATTTCATTGTTTATAATGGTTTCAATTTCTTCAAACCCTTTATTTACTGGATTATAGAGTGTATAAATTAATTTAATGCTTTTATGTGTGTTTTCTTGTATTTTAGATGGCGTCAAATCCTCTGCCATCAAGGATATTAATGCTACATACCCTTTGTTTTTAAGCTTTCTTAATGTTTCAAACAGTTGTAAATATTGAATTTTCACGCTTTTAGCTCTCCTGATTCTTTTTCGTTCACTGTCTTTGACGCGGTATTGTTTTCTAAAGTGCTGTCTTCAGGAGGGTTTTGCACGTTATTTTTCTTTTTTATATATTTATTTTGTGTTGCATCTTTTAGTTCTTTTATTGCATTAATTAGGTTCGATGCTTTAACAGGGCACCCTTTGAGGCATATATCTACGGGTAAAAACCTTTCTATGTCTATTGTTTTAATGGTTGTGTTAGAAAATATTCCTTTATTGCATGCGCAATCTCCTAAAAGTATGATATATGAGGGTTTTGGCATTTTATTGTATAAGTTTATAAGGTGTGGAGCTAGTTTTTCGTTAATCGTGCCAGTGATAATTAGTAAATCCGCTGCTTTTGCCGGTGTGTTTAATGTTTGTATACCGCATTCATGCAGGATAGAATTGTGAAATTCTTCTTCCTGCAATGATTTTGCGCAGCAAGACGTGCCAAAAAGCAATGCTGACAAGCTATTTTGCATTCCAAAGTTTAAAATATAATCGATGGAGCTTGTTATAACGTTCAAAATTTCCTCTAATCTATTTTTAGCAAGTTTAATTTTACACAGAAAATATAAATTAATGTGAAAATTAACATAAAAAATATGATTCCTATGATACAAGATATGCTTAAAAGCCTTATGGCGCAAGCAAATGGCACAATTAAGATGCAAGCGCTCCCAAGTAGTAATAAAATTATTGCTGAAATTAATAATTTTGATTCAAAAGAAATAGTTTTATCTTTATTTGTGGCTGAAATACTTTCTATAAGGGCTTTTTTACAAAATTTTATGTGTCTTAATTTTAGTATGTAACTCAAAAAATACACAAAAAGTGCAAATAAAATTGAAAAAAGTAAAAAAATTCCAAAGTTTTCCATAAGATTAATTTAACAATTAATTCAAATTTTGTAAATTAAATATTAGTGATATAATTTTCTTATTAAAATGACTATTATTATGGGGAAATTATGAGAGCTTCAAAACTTTTTGTGCAGACACTGAGGGAGTTTCCAAATGATGCAGAGGCTATGAGCCACAAACTGCTTGTGAGAGCTGGATATATTAAAAAATTAACAAATGGTGTATATACCTATATGCCCCTGATGCAGAGGGTTTTGACGAAAGTTTCGAATATTGTAAGGCAAGAAATGAATCGTGCTGGAGCACAAGAGCTTTTGATGCCTTTTGTGCAGCCTGCTGAATTATGGCAAAAATCTGGCAGGTGGCAGGTTTACGGCAAAGAATTGATGAGAATGAAAGACCGTCATGATAATGAAATGTGTTTGGCACCCACCCATGAAGAAGTTATAACTTCAGTGGTGGATGGGGTTTTCACCTCTTATAAACAATTACCTGTGAATCTATACCATATTCAGCTGAAATTTAGGGATGAAATCCGCCCTAGGTTTGGACTTTTAAGGGGTAGAGAGTTTATAATGAAGGATGCATACAGCTTTCATACTTCTCAAGAATCTTTAAATGCAGAATATGATAATATGGCAACTGCATATACCCGCATTTTCCAACGCTGCGGGCTAGAAACCAGGATGGTGCAGTCTGATTCAGGCGCTATTGGCGGTTCCGTGAGCCATGAATTTATGGTTTTAACCGATACTGCTGTGGGTGAAGATGATGTGTTTTATTGTGAAAAATGCGGATATAGTGCTAATTCAAACCATGCTGTGTCAAAATTAATTGATGAAATAACAGATGGAGGGTTTGAAAAGCTGGAAACAATTGATACGCCTAATGTTCGAACTATTGAAGAATTAAGCAAATTTTTTAATATCAACCAAAATTGCATTTTAAAATCCGTTTTATATGTTGCATCTTTTGCCGATGATGCAAAAGGGCAAAAAGTGCCAGATATGCCTGTCCTTGTTATGATTAGAGGGGATAAGGAAGTAGAAGAAACGAAACTTATGAATGCTGTGGGTGCCCTTGAAATCCGTACTGCAACTGATGATGAGGTGGTTCAATATTTAAATTCTGAACGTGGATTTATCAGTTTTAAAGGGATTGCGGGTAAAAAAGTGCAGGTGTTGTTTGATAATTCAGCATGCGGTATGAAAAATTTTGTAATAGGTGCAAATGAGCCCCACAAGCATATTGTAGGCTTTAATTTTTCTGATATTACAGAAAATGATGTGAAAGATGGCGTGAAGTTTTACGATATTTCACTTGTAAAACCTGGTGAAACTTGTACGGAGTGCGGAGGCGCACTAAAGGTTACACGTGGAATCGAGGTAGGGAACATATTTCAGCTAGGTACAAAGTATTCAAAACCAATGAATGCGGTATATACAGATGAAAATGGCAAGACACATCCTTATATAATGGGCTGTTACGGCATTGGGGTGACAAGAACTGCCGCAGCTGCCATTGAAAGATATCATGATGACTTTGGAATTATATGGCCGCTTGAAATCGCACCGTATCATGCGGTTGTAGTGCCTGTAAATACCAATGATGAAGCGCAATTAAAACTTGCAGAAGAAATCTATCAAAAGCTTTTGAATGCAGGTGTAGAGGTAGTTTTGGATGATAGAGCAGATAGAGCTGGTGTGAAATTTAAAGATGCAGATTTAATTGGTTATCCGTTTAGAATAACGGTTGGAAAATCAATTAGTGAGGGGCTTGTAGAGTTTAAACAAAGAAAATCCGCTGATATCTTAAAACTTACACCTGATGAAGCCGTTAAAGCGGTCGCAGATGCGGTTTTAGCGCTAAAAGAAAAGTAAGGCAATAAATTATAGTTATGGAAAATTCGGAATTAAAAATTTCAATATGTCATCTTTATCCTGATTTACTAAATATTTATGGGGATATGGGGAATATTTTAGCGTTGAAAAACAGGCTTATGTGGCGTGATATTGAGGTTGAAATTTCTGAAGTACACGCTGGTGAACGTGTAAATTTTAAAAAGCATGATATTTATTTTATAGGCGGAGGGCAAGATCAGCAGCAGATTATGGCTTCTTTAGAATTGCAAAAAAATAAAGATGCGATTTTTAAAGCTGCTGTTGAAAATGAGGCGGTATTTCTTGCCATTTGTGGCGGATATCAGCTTTTAGGGCATTATTACCAGCCGCTTCATGGTGATAAACTGAGCGGAATAGGGCTTTTGGATGCTTATACAGTTGCAGGACCTGCAAGGTTTATTGGGAATGTGACCGCCAAAGCAAAATTTTTAAGACGCAAAACTATTGTGGGGTTTGAAAATCATTCAGGTTTGACGTTTTTAAATTCAGGCGCAGAGCCTTTTATGAAGGTAAAAATCGGTAATGGTAATAATGGCAAAGATAAAACCGAAGGTGCCAGATTTAAAAATGTTTTTGGCACATATTTGCATGGGCCGATTTTACCTAAAAATCCTGAATTATGTGATTATTTGTTGTCTTTAGCTCTTAAAAAGCGCTATGGATGCGATATTCCCCTATTAAAGCTGAATGATGATATTGAAATTTTTGCCCATAAAGACAGGGTGAAGGCAAAATATTAGTTTGAAACTTTGAAAATTTAAACACAGGGTAAAGGGTACTCTTTTTCAAAAAACATCAACACAACAGTTATACTTCAATCTCGGTTTATAGTTTGATGAAAAAAAAGGGGGGATGATTATGGAACAAATCAATCTAACATTGATTATGATTTTTTTGATTTTGTACATAATAAAAAGCAGCTCTCATCCAAATAGATAAGAGCCACTTCAATCTCTACAGAGTATCTGGCAGCTTGACAAACTGCCACCCTGTGTCTTTATTATAAAGGATTATTTTTTGTTTTTCAAGTGCAGGATGTCTTTAAAACTGCGCTATAGCACCATATTTTTATATTTTTAACTTTTTGTAAAGAAATGTAAACAGCATGTAAATTAATTGGGCAATTTTTGATAGGAAAAATACTTTATTATAGTGTAAGGTTAGTTTAAAGATTAAAATTTAAGGTTAGGAAAAAGCCAAAGATAATCAACAAACAAAGATTATTTAAAAGGCAAAATTAAATTTTAAGAATTTAGGCAAATGAAGGAAGTTATAGGTTAGGAGGCAGAATATGTCTTGGGTAATGTTGTCATTAAGAAAAATCGCTTTAAAAAACAGAATGAGCGATCTTGAAATGAAATCAATTCAAATATCCCAAAGAATACAAGATTTGCAAAGCTATGCAAACAATATTGCCGATGGTGTTATCACCTTTAGCGAAGCGGCTACCTGCCCCTCATCACTATTTGGCACACAAATGGATTTTATGACAAACTCATCTGCTGTAGCTTATCAATCTGCAAATATAAAAACAAATGCATACTTGCAACAAATGCAAATGACGCAAAATGCAACGGGCGGGCAATACAATTATGCTCAAAATTCTATAAATGCCCAATATGCAAGTGCAGACCAGCAATATTTACTATTTAATGAAATTTACAAACAGGAATTGCAGGAATATTCAAAAGAAATTTCTGCTCAATTAAACGAAGAAGAAAAACAATTACAAACAGAACAAGCAAGAATAGAAGCTCAATTGAAGGCAGCAGAGGCTGAATATGAACAAGTCTCTCAAAGGATGGATTCAAACATCAAAAATGATGCCATAAAATTAGCATAAATACTGAATTAACTCCTAATCAATAAAACTTATAACCTTATTGCCAATCAATCATTTGATTGGCATTTTATTGTAATTTTATATTTTCCTATTGATTTTGGGTCAGGTTTCTTTTAAGATTTATTTATAAACATTAAATTTTGTTTTCAAAAAAACTTAATGTATGTTAATATATGTTTATAAAAATCAATATTTTGTAATAGAATTTAGAATAACAAAAAGGAAGATAGGAATTTTTTAAGACATGACGGATGATTTGCAGAATGAACTGGGTGAAGTTAAACAAAAAATTTTAGTGGCAGATGATGAAGCCAGCATCAGAAGAATTTTAGAAACCCGCCTTAAAATGACAGGGTATGATGTTGTAACAGCAGAGGATGGCGAAGAAGCCGTTGATGTTTACAATAAAACAATGCCTGATCTAGTTATTTTGGATGTTATGATGCCAAAGATGGATGGGTATGGTGTAACACGCGAAATTAGAAGAACATCTGATGTGCCGATTATTATTCTTACTGCCCTTGGCGATGTATCAGAAAGAATTACAGGGCTAGAGCTTGGTGCTGATGATTATGTTATTAAACCATTTAGCCCAAAAGAATTGGAAGCAAGGGTAAAAGCTGTATTGAGACGTACAACTACAAAAGAAATTGCGGCACCATCCGGCAAAACTGCTAAAAATGTTATTACAACAGGCAGTATTAAAATAGATACAGCAAGACGTCAGGTATACAGAAAAAATGAAAGAATAAGATTGACTGGCATGGAATTTTCACTTCTTGAATTGTTAGTGAATAATTCAGGTCAAGCGTATTCTAGAAACGAAATTTTGCAGCATGTTTGGGCGTATCCGCCAGACCACAGAATTGATACAAGGGTTGTGGATGTTCATATTTCAAGGCTTCGTTCAAAACTTGAAGCTGACCCTGCAAATCCTGAATTAATCCTTACTGCACGCGGTATAGGGTATATGTTTCAAAGAATAAACTAAGAAATATAGATATAGTTTTAAAAAGCCCTGAAAAAAGATGATTTGGGGCTTTTTAATGTATTATAAAGCTTATGAAAATTGAATTAATAAAAAGACTATCTAAAGAAAGCAGTGCTAAAAATATCCTAGTTATAGGAGTAATCCATGGTGATGAAGAGCAAGGTGAATATTTAATAAAAAAGTATCTAAAAGGAAATCATAAAGAAAATTCTGTCAATGGTAATAAAGAGCTAAATTTGTTTGGACAGAAAAATAATCTCTATTATATCCCAAGGTTAAATTTTGCAAAAACGCGCACAAATAAAAACGGGGTGGATTTAAACAGAAATTTTCCTACAAAAAACTGGGGCGAAGACACTTCTGGTGCCGGTGAAAATGCTGCTGATTATTACTGCGGGCCTACACCAGGTTCAGAGGATGAAACAAAATTCATCATATCTTTGATGAGTGAAGTTGGGTTTGATGCAATAATTACAATTCACAGCCCATATAAAATTGTAAATTATGATGGAAATAAAAACGGGGAAGCTTTGGATTTGGCACAGAATATTTCTGAAATTGTGGGATATCCTGTGGAAGCAGATATCGGGTATCCGACACCGGGCAGTTTTGGAACTTATGCAGGAATTGAAAGGGATATCCCTATCGTCACTATTGAAGTGGATGAGGATATCCCTGTTGAAAATTTATATGTGAAGTTTCAAAAACTGTTTGATTTTTTAGAATATATTTATTAGTTGTGGTATGAAAGTATATCAAGACTGGGCAAATTATTTATTTAGCAACTGTTTTGTTTTTAATGCCTGCTGTTATCATATCCGCCACTTTGTTATAGATGTTTGAATATGTTTTGCCGCCTTCAAGCATATCTTTATTTAGCATCATAGCGGTTGATGCTTGATTATCAAAATCAATTATGCCGTCAAATTCAAGGTTATCTTCAATGTTTATTGTTGTATTTTTGCCAAAAGTTTTATCATCAAAATTAGCATCAGACATCATATATGAAAATGCTAATTCATTTTTTTCTAAAACGCCGCTTCCATCAATATCTTGCATGTTAAAGATATCCTGCAAGCCAAGTAATTGTGCTAATTCTTTATCATTTGTGTCTAAATCGCCATAGGTGGCTTTATAGAAAGCAAGCTGCTGTGCTTCAAATTCTTTGTAATCAATGGCACCGTCTTTTATACCGTTTTCATCTTCTTTGTCGTTTGTTTCGATGTCTTGTTCAACTAGATTTAATATGGCATCCATGTATTCTTCTTCCTTGTTTTCTTTAGAAAGTTCAGCAATTTGGAAATTTTTTACTTCCTTGGCATCTTTTTCTGCAATGCCTGCAAGTTGTTTTGAATATTGCTTTTGTGCTTCCATCAAGGCTTTATAAGCATTTTCAGGCTCATCAGCTTCTTGTGTTTGTGTTGTAAATTTGTCTCCATCCATATCTGTAGGCTTTTGCTCTTCTTCACCAAGGCCAAAAAGATTTAAAGATGCTCCGGCATGTATTAAATTTGGGTTAGCTATGCCGTTTTGTTTTGCTATTTCAAGGGCTTTTTGATAAGCTTCATTGCCATTCAGGCCGTATTGTTCTTTTGCAATTTTTGTTAAAGTATCGCCACTTTTAATTTGATAAACTTGTGTCATTTTTAACCAACTTTCTTTTGTCTAAAATTTCTTCCAGTAAATATATACTTCACACATATTTCTTATATACTAATAAAAACAAAAGGGAGTGGTGCATTTCAAAATGTGTTTATTTTGTTACATTTCTTAATATTTTATAAAGAGTATTGCCAGTGTTGCCGTTATATTTATTAATAGTTTAAAGGAAGGATTTTAGTTTATCTTATGGAAAGTGTAAAAAAAATTACATTAAGTAATTTAAATGTTGATTTTAATTTGGATGGCATAAAACAGATAGATGAGAAATACAGGGAAGCTAAAACTCCTGACTTTATTCAAAAAGTAAAAATAAATGTGCCCACATCTCCTAATGCTGAGGATGAACTATACAGCATAGATTCTGATATTTGTGATGATTTTGGCGACAGCTGCGGCGGAGTTGGAAGTTATAGTGATTTTGATATTGATTCTGGTGATAGCTGCGGCGTTACTTATGTTCCAGATGGTGAAAATGATGAACCTTTACCAAGTGATGTAGCTTCTCCTACAAAGCATACTGTTGTAGAAACAGCTCCAACGGGGGGATCAGATATTCTAACTACAGGTACTGGTGTAACTGGAACCGGTGCAGCTACTGGTGCATTTACTACGCATACAGAAATTAGCAGCGATAATCTAACCAAAGAAGATCTGCAAAAACAACAAGCACTTGAAAAATGGTCCAAACAATTTACACAAGAATTATATGAAGATATCCGTGCCACAGAATGCAGAGTGCTTGATGGCACATCAGATGATTTGTATAAAAACATTATAAACAATGTAACATCTGAAAATGTTAATGCGGTCTTTGATAATTACAGCCTCCTTAGCAGCAAAACACTTATAGATGATATATTGAAAGACAGTGTATTGGGCAAAAAAGAAAAATATGAACTTGTAAAACATATAGCTAATTGCAGCATAGAAGCTGCAAAAGCGGATGGTATATATGTTGAAGATTTAGCAAATAGTTTGGATAAAATGAGCAGTACCGAGGTGCATTCTGCTATCAATACTATTAAAATTAATAAAATTTACGATGAGCTAGATGCAAGAAAAATCTTTGTGGAAAATCCTAAAAATGCGCAAAATGGTATGGTTGATGAAGAATTTTCTCAAGGAAATATTGGTGATTGCTGGCTTTTGGCAAGCATAAAATCTATGGCATCTTCTCCAAAAGGGGCTCGAATTTTAAATGACAGCATAAAGGCGAATGAAGATGGTTCTGTGGATGTAACATTTAAAGGGGTGGATAAAACATATAATATCAGCGCATCAGAATTAAATAAAAAGGATAATTACAGCAACGGTGACAGGGATGTGCGTGCTATAGAAATTGCAATGGATAAATATATGCAACAAAATCAGTTGCATGGTGTGGATACTATTAAAGATGGCGGCATGCCTACTTGGGTTTTTGAGTTGCTTACCGGACAAATAGGAAATGGTCTTGAAAAAACCCTGTTATCCTATGTGCCATTTTCATCTAATGTAAATGACAAACTCATAGAAAATGTTAAAAATCAGGATTTTTTATGTATTGTGGCTAAAAAGTCCCTTGAGGCCAAAAATTATGATATGAATGTCAAAAACCAAAATGATGAAGATGTTTTGTTGAGAAGTTGTCATACATATAGTGCTATAGATGCAGATGATAATTATGTATACCTTGTTAATCCCTGGAATACATCAGAAACATTACATATGAGCAGAAAAGATTTCAAGAAATTTTTTGACAGTGCCTATACTTTGAATTTGGATGCTGCGCAATAGACTAAATAAGAACAAATGCTTAATTAAAATAAAAAGCGGCCCTGGGTATTATATATCAAGGCCGCTTTTGTCTGATTAAATCCGTATCAAATTATTTTGCAAGTTTTATAGAATTTACATCAATTGAAACCTTGTTCCAATCTTTATCTACTTCGCCTTCAATGATAACTGTATCATTTGGGCCCACCTCAACGCCTCTCCAGTTATCATCATCAATTTCAATTTCTATTGTGCCTGTTTTATCTTGGAAAAGGTATTTTTCATCCCCTGTTTTTGATAAAATATTTCCTTTTAGTGAAACGTAAGTATCATCTTTTAGGGTTTTTGCTTTTGCAACGGTCATATTTGAAACATCGCTATTTCCTTTAAAACCGCCTTGATTTTGGATTTGAGAGCATGGTTTTTTATTATGGCTGTATTCATTATGATGATAATGTGCAAAAACTTGTCCGCTTGTGCACAGCATCATTACAAATGCCAAAAATAATGCAATTTTTTTCATTTTTTCTCCTTTTTAACAATGCATTAAGATTTCATAAACTTCATCCGGGGTGATTGTTTGTCTTTCCCCTAAAACGGTACCGCGTTTTTTAAACCTTTGGCTAATTTTTTTAGCAGCATCTTCTTTATCTATACCGTAATCAGCAAGTTTTGTGCGGCGTCCTATAGATTCAAAGAATTTTTTGGTCTTTTTAATGGTAATATCAGCCAAAATATTTTTTGGTAAAAATTCATTTGCGCCAAATACCTCAACTGCCATTTTGGCTAATTTTCTCATCTTCTCATTTTTTCTGTTTTTCCAAACTCTTGGAAGAACAATTGCTAAGGATTCTCCATGGTCTATACCGTAAAGTGCCGTTAATTCATGACCTATCATGTGTGTAGACCAATCTTGCACGCATCCTAAAGACATCCAATAATTCAGCCCGCATGTGGCGCACCAAAATACATTTGCCCTTGCTTCATAATCATTCGGGTTCTTTAATACTTTCTTTGCCTCTACCATTAATGTTTTAATAAGGCCAAGCATCCACTCATCTTGCAAGGGAGTATTTGCATCATAAGTTGCATATTGCTCCATAGTGTGCACAAAGGTATCTACGATGCCGTTTACTGTTTGTTTTTCAGGAAGTGAATATGTGGTTTCAGGGTCTATTATTGAAAATCTTGGGTATACTAAAGGAGACATAAATGCAAATTTTTCATCAGTAGAAAGCCTTGATATTACAGCGCCCGGGTTCATTTCTGAGCCTGTTGCAGGAAGAGTAATAATGTCTCCTAATGGAATTGCATCTTTAATTTCAGCTCCTTTTGTCAGAATATCCCAAGGATCTCCTTCAAATTTTGATGCTGCTGCAATAAATTTTGTGCCATCAAGGGTGGAGCCGCCGCCTACTGCTAAAAGAAAATCTATATTTTCATTTTTTACAATTTCAACCGCCTTCATTAACGTTTCAAATTTAGGGTTTGGTTCAATTCCTGCAAATTCAAGCACAGTATGGTCTTTTAGTGCTTCCATTACCTTTTTATAAACACCGTTTTTTCTGATTGAACCTGAACCATAAGTCATAAGGATTTTTTTATCCTTTGGAATTTCATCCTTTACTTTTTGGATGGTGTTGCGACCAAAGATAACTTTTGTAGGTGCCTGAAATTCAAAATTTAGCATTCAAATACTCCTTTTTTTAAAATAAGCTGCGGGTTTTATCTTTTAATTGCCTGTATTATTAATACCTAATCCACTAATAACTATTTTTAATAATAACATATATTATTTGTTTGTAGATTATATGGGTTTAATGAATTGTTAAAATCTATAAACAAATATTTAATAATCTTAATATTTATCTTTCATTGTTTTTGCCCGCAAAGCATAGCAAGGAATATTAATGCGGATGATATTAATAAACAAGATAGGCTTGAATATATAAATATGGAATGGTGGGAAAAATTTGATGATGAACTTTTAATAAAATATATAATTTCAGGATTGAACAATAACTATAATTTAAAAACTTTGCATCTGAAAATTAATGAGCTTTACCAAAATAAAAATATTGAAATTTCAAAAGAATTTCCAAGTTTTAGCGTAGGAGCAAATTATTTAGGGCTTAAAATTCCACGCACTGCAATACCTTATCAAGGGTTTCGGGATAATGCTTTTGCCCTTCCTTTTATTGTGCATTGGGAAATTGATTTATTTTTAAAGAGAAAAAATAAAATAGATATGGCCTATGAAGATTTTAAGGGCGCAATTTATGAAGAAAAAGGGGCTATGATAGCTCTTGTATCTGAAATCGCAGGTTTATATTTTAATATTGCAAATTTAGATGAACAGATAAATATTCAAAAAAAGGTGATAAAAAATAAGGAAGAAAAATTATCTCGCATACAAAAAGGTTTTAATAGCGGGGTTTATAGTAAAGAAAGATTAAACAATGCAAGTAAAGAAATAGAATATGAAAATATTATTTTAAATGATTATAAAAAGCAAAGATTAAAATTTTTAGATAATCTAGCTTATTTAATAGGTGAAACCCCGCAGAGTGCAAAAGATTTTAAATTTTCAAAAATAACAGAGATTGAATTTAAGGATAAAATTCCAAATTGTGTAAGTTCTGATGTGACGATATACAGGCCTGATATTTTAAAGAAAGAGGCGATGTTAAAGAAGGCAAAGATAGATGTAACGCTTGCAAGGAAGGAGTTTTTACCGAATATAAATGTTTTTGGCGTGTTAATGTTTTCTACGCTTACGCCCAATTTTGGGTGGAATGGAGCTGTTGCAAACCTTTTAGCAGGTGCTACACAAAATATTTTTTCAGGAGGCAGGCGTATATTTAATTTAAAACAGAAAAAATATGCATTTGAGCGGGTATTGAATGAATATTATGATACAGATTTAGCGGCGTTAAAAGAAATTAACGATGCACTTTATTATTTGAAGGAGGATGAAAAAAGCTATATCTCTAATATAAAAAGTTTGGGTTTTGAAGAGGATAATTTTATTAGAGTTAATAATTCTTTCAGGGCTGGTACCACTGGTGCAGTAGATGTCCTAGAGAGGGAAAATAATTTTTTGTATGAAAAATCAAAGGTTTTAAATTCAAAGGTGCAAAAATTTGCAGATTTAATTTCTTTATACAAGGCTGTTGGGGGTAGGTTATGAAGCGAACTGCAATTTTTGGGCGGATATTTGTCGTGATTTTTTTGCTTTGCATTTTAGGTGCAGTTTTATATTTTATGTTTTTTCATAAACCTTTACAAAATGAAATAATGCTTTTTGGCAACATTGAAATTCGTGAAGTAAATTTGTCTTTTAGAGTTGCAGGGCGATTAAATGCGCTTTATTTTGAAGAGGGGGATTATGTAAAAGAAGGAGATATTTTAGCAAAGCTTGATTTTGATACGTTTGAAACAAATTTAGCAGAATTAAAGGCAAAAACCCTTGATTTAAAGGCTAAAAAAATAAATTCTGATGATATTTATAGAAGAAATTTGCCTTTGTGCGCTGATTTTACATTATCAAAACAAGATTGCAAAAATCTTTTAACAGATAAAACACGTGCTGATGCAGAATATGAACTTTCGCTTGCACAATTTCAAAATGCAAAGATAGCACTTAACGATGCAACTTTAAAGGCGCCAAATGATGGTATTATTCTAACAAGGATAATGGAAAAGGGAACAATTTTGCCAGCTGGGACACCTGTTTACAGCATGTCTTTATTTAAACCTTTGTGGGCAAGAGCGTATATAAAAGAGGAGGATTTAGGCAAAATAAAGCTTGGGCAAAAAGCCTATATATCATCTGATTCCATGCCGGATAGAGAATTTTCGGCACATATAGGGTTTGTTTCACCTGTAGCAGAATTTACCCCAAAAACCGTTGAAACCGTGTCTTTAAGGACGGATTTAGTTTATAGATTGAGGGTGATTGTGGATGAAGATGACGAGAAACTGAATTTGTATCTAAGGCAGGGTATGCCTGTGAATATTAGGATTCCTCTGGAGGTGTCTTCATCTGGCGGGAGTCAGGGATGATGCAGGATTATATTATTCAGACAGATGGGGTAGTAAAAACATTTGACAAGGGAAAAATTATTGCTTTGGATGATGTTTCTTTTACCTTAAAAAAAGGCGGTATGGCAGCACTTGTAGGGCCCGATGGAGCAGGAAAGACTACATTTTTAAGGATTTTGTGCGGGCTTTTAATTCCTGATGCTGGGAATATTCTAATTGATGGTTTTTCACCTGTGGAAGATTTGGTGCAGGTGAAGGATATTATAGGGTATATGCCTCAAAAGTTTGGTCTTTATGAAGATTTAACAGTGATAGAAAATTTAAAGCTTTATTCTACACTAAATAAAAGCGACAGAGAATTAGCTGATATAGAAACTTTGCTTGAATTTGCAGGTTTATCAGGTTTTAAAGACCGTCTTGCCGGAAATTTATCCGGTGGTATGAAACAAAAATTAGGACTTTGCTGTACATTAATATCAAAGCCCAAAATATTGCTTTTAGATGAACCTTCTGTTGGGGTGGATCCGCTATCTAGGCGCGAGCTTATGAAGATTGTAGAAAAGCTTGTTTATGACAACGGTATAACCGTGATTTGGTCTACTGCATATTTGGATGAAGCGCAAAAATTTGAAAGAGTATTTATACTTTCAGAAGGGAAGAAAATATTTGATGGCAGTCCGCAGAGTGTGTCTAAAGAAAATAATGGTGAAGATTTTGAAGATTTTATCATAAGCAAAATTAAAGAAAATAAAGGGGATATGAAGGATGATGGCTTAAAGCCTTTATTAACCGGAGGAGTAGATACAAATGTTCCACAGGATGGAATTACAATACATGCTGAAGGACTTACAAAAAAATACGGAAATTTTACTGCTGCAAATAATATAAGTTTTGATATTAAAAAAGGAGAAATATTTGGGCTTTTGGGGCCAAATGGTGCTGGAAAATCTACAACATTTAAGATGCTTTGCGGGCTTATACGTCCAAATGCAGGTTATTGTTCAATTATGGGGGTAAATATTAATGAAAACCCAACTCTTGCGCGCAGTTATTTAGGATATATGGCACAAAAATTTTCACTTTTTGGTGATTTATCTGTAAGACAAAATTTAAACTTTTTTGCTGGTGTTTATGGGCTTTTTGGGTTGAAAAAGGATGATGAAATTAATATGCTTTTAGAACATTTTGATCTTAAAAGATACGAAGATTTTAATGCGAAAGCACTTCCTTTAGGGTATAAACAGAGGCTTGCGTTGTCCTGTGCTATTGTACACAGGCCGCCTGTTTTGTTTTTGGATGAGCCTACTTCCGGGGTGGACCCTTTAACAAGAAGAGAATTTTGGGAACAGATAAACTTTCTTTCAAAAAACGGTACAACTGTGCTTGTTACGACGCATTTTATGGATGAGGCACAGTATTGCAACAGAATAAGTCTTATTTACAAAGGAAAATCGTTAATTACAGCGCCCCCTGAAACTTTGAAAAGCCTTGTAAAAACCGATGAAAACCCTAATCCTACAATGGAAGATGCTTTTATAGAGCTTATTTGTCGTGAAGATGCTGCCTTAACGGGCAAAAACAAGGAGGCATGATAAATGAGGCGGGATATAGTTTTTGCACTTGTGAAAAAGGAAGGATTGCAGATAATAAGGGATTTTTCAAGTATTTTAATTGCTTTTATTTTGCCTGTGATTTTGCTATTTTTATTTGGTTTTGGGATAAATTTTGACACAAATACGGTAAAAATTGGTGTGGTGCTTGAAGATAAAACTTCGCGAACGGTGGAATTATTGGATACAATGCGGTACAGCAGGTTTTTGGATGTGAAAATTTTTGATTCAAGAAATGCTGCTGCAAAAAAAATGCTGGAGGGGAAAATCAGAGGGTTTGCTGTAATACCTAATGATTTTTCAAAGAATCTTTTGAGAAATAATGCAGGAATGCTTTCAGGGTTAAAGCCTGCTGAAATTCAAGTGATAACAGATGGTTCTGAGCCAAATACTGCAAAATTTGTTTCTGCATATATTTTGGGGGCAATTCAAACCTACGGACTTATGCAAAATGGGGCCGATAGTGATAATATGCACGGCATTAAGCTTATTCAAAGATTTTGGTATAATCCATCTTTAAAAAGCACTTATTTTATACTTCCAGGTTCTCTTGCAATTATTATGACAATGATAGGCACAGTGTTGACTGCCCTTGTTATTGCGCGAGAATGGGAAAGAGGGACAATGGAAGCGCTTTTAACCACAAAGGTGAGCCGGGGTGAATTTTTGCTTGCAAAATATATTGCATATTTTTTGCTTGCAATGGCGTCTATAATATTTTGCTTTATTATGATTGTTTTTGTTTTCAGGGTGCCTTTTTATGGGTCGTTTTTTGCTTTTATGGTGGTTTCTGCATTTTTTATGCTTGGGGCGCTTGGGTTTGGGTTTTTTATATCTACAATTTCAAAGGACCAGTTTATTGCAAGCCAAATTGCAGGTGTTGCAGGCTTTATGCCTGCAATGATGCTGTCAGGACTTATTTATGAAATAAATTCCATGCCTTTATTTTTAAGGATTTTAACGCTTTTTATTCCTGCAAGGTATTATGTTTCTTCAATATCAAGCCTTTTTTTATCTGGCACAATTATGAAAACAATTGTTTGGAATTCTGTAATTTTAGCTTCTTTTGCAATTTTAATGTTTTTTATTGTGTATAAATTGACACCTGCAAGGTATGAGGTGTGAATATGGATGTAAAAAGTGCGCTGGATTCTATAAAGGTGAGATTTTGCAGATTTTTTGCCCTTGTAATAAAAGAATTTTATGCTGTATGGAGAGACCCTAAAAGCCGTTCATTATTATTTTTGCCGCCAATTTTGCAACTGTTTTTGTTTTCCCATGCTGCAACTTTGGACATCGATAATATTTCTCTTGCTGTTTTGAACGAAGATAATACACCTATTGTGAGGGAATTTTTAAACAGAATTTCATCTTCAAAATATTTTGAGAAGATTATTTATGTTAAAAATTTGGAAGAATTAAAAGATACGCTTGATACAGAACGTGTGCGGGGTGCTTTATATATAAAAAATGATTTTACACGTAAATATAAAAGAAATGGGGCTGCTGATATGGAGGTGATTTTAGATGGGAGACATACAAATGGCAGCCAAATTATAGGTAATTATTTAAGTGAAATTGCATTAGAATTTGCACCTGATAGCAATGTGATGCAAAATGGCGGAGTTGTGAATCAAAAAAGTGGTGCAATTAATATTGCGGCAAGAAATTGGTATAATCCAAACCTTTATTATCACTGGTTTATAATAGCATCGCTTGCAGGAATACTTCCTATGTCTATGGTTATTTTATTATCGGCGCTTTCTCTAGCAAGGGATAAAGAATCAGGTACATTTGATGAGCTTTTAGTTTCACCCTTAAAGCCTTATGAAATTGTTTTTGGAAAATTAATAATCCCTTTATTTTTTGGGTTTATTGATGGGATTATTATTTTGATTGCTGCAAAATTTGTATTTCATATTCCATTTTATGGAAATGTTTTTCTTTACTTTTTTGCATTATTTTGGTTTTTGGCATCAGTGTCAGGGGTGGGGCTTTTTGTATCATCTTTGGTGAAGACTCAGCAGCAGGCAATTTTAGGAGTTTTTGTATTTATGTTTCCATGTCTTATTTTATCTGGATATAGTGCGCCTGTAGAAAATATTACACCGCAATTTCTGCAAAATCTGACCCTTATTAACCCTTTGAGGTTTTTTCTTGTTATATCAAAAGGTATAATGTTAAAAAATATTAATTTTTGTATTGTCATGTTAAATTTAATTCCTATTATTTTTATTACATTTTTTACACTATTTTTTGCAAATTATTCATTTAAAAATAAGCTTGAATAATCGCAGCATATTTAGGTTTTGCTTGATTTTCATTTAAGTGGATAATTTCAGGTTAAGTTTTGTAAAAGTATATACTTTATAGATATTATGGCCTTTTTTAGACTTATCGGTGGATTTTTTGGCAACCAGAGTTTATTTTTGCCAAAAAATGTAATATAATTAATAACATAATTTGCCAAGTGCGAAATAGTAAACTAGAAATGAATATGAAAGGTAAAAATCAAATGAGAAAGAGTTTAGGTTTTACTTTGGCTGAAGTATTAATCACTTTAGCTATTATTGGTGTAGTTGCTGCTATGACTATTCCTTCAGTTATCATCAATACTAACCAACAAGAATACAAAACTGGTCTTAAAAAAGCAGTTTCTGTATTAAACCAAGCTATTACAATGAACATGGCTCTAGAAGGTTTAGCTCCATCTGATACGATTGATGAAGCTCCAGAAAATACTTACAAAACAAGAACATTAATGAACTATCTTGGTTCAAGATTAAACGTTATTAAACAAACCAATACATTGGAATTTGGTGGCGGTAATGCTGCATTCTATACTGCTGATGGTATGAGATTTGAATTTAACAAATCTGCTGGTGGTGCTACCGGTATGTTAGGTGCTGATGCAACTGCTCAACAAGGTGCTTGTACTTCTAAAACTCCTTGTATTGTACTAGTTGACGTAAATGGTGACAGAAAACCAAACCCATCAAGTGCAAACGCTGCTGCGTATGATCTTCCTAAGGCTACAGATACAAGAATCAATGATATGTTCCATATTATGATTACTGAAAGCGCTGCTACACCTCTAGGTGTTGTAGCACAAAGAACAATGTTTACTGCTGACTAATTTAAATTTCTAAATTAAGTTTGTTAGTAACAAGATTGAAAAAGACCCCTTGTGATTTGCATGGGGTCTTTTTGATGTTAAAATTCTTTCTTTACAATTGTTTTAGTTTAGTTTAGAATTGTGAAAGGAAAATTAATTAAACAGTAAAAAGTATCAAAGTGGTTAATGGTATACCACAAGAGCTTTTAAAATTTAAGGAGAAACAAAATGCCTAAAATGAAAACACACAGATCTGCCAATAAGCGCTACAAAGTTACCGCATCAGGCAAGATTTTAAGACGTCAAGCAGGAAAAGGCCACCTTCTTGCACACAAAAGCCCTGCTAGGAAAAATAGATTAACAGGGATGGTGGAAGTGCCGGCATGTAATTTAGATTTAATTTCTAAAGAATTGCCATATATGAGATATTCAAGATAAGGAAGGTGACAAAATGAGAGTTAAACGCGGAAATGTTTTAAGAAAAAGACATAAAAAAATATTGAAACTTGCAAAAGGTTTTATTGGCGCTAGAAGCCGCATTTTTAAAGTGGCAAATCAAGCAGTTATGAAGGCTTTAAAATATGCTTATCGTGACAGAAGAGTTGTTAAAAGAAATATGAGAGCATTATGGATTGTTAGAATCAATGCTGCGGTGCGCGAATATGGTATTAGTTATTCTAAATTTATGAATTTGCTTAAAAAAGCCGATATTCAAGTGAATAGAAAAATGCTTGCAGAACTTGCTGCAAATGAACCTGAAGCATTCAAGGTGATTATTGATACTGTTGTAAAATAGGATTAAAAGAATATCATTTTTTAAAGAGTCGGTTTAAGTTGTTCTAAACTGACTCTTTAATTTTTTACCATAATTGTGGTTTATTTTTGGTTGTATTTTTTATTATTTGTCTTAATTTTAAATCCTGTTTTCTTGAAGTGTTGTTTAAATAAAGAATTTTATAATATTCCTTTTTTTGCCATATTTTTCTTTTTAATTCTTTGATATCGTTTTCTAAAAATTTTTTATCTTTTTTTAATTCTTTTTTACAGGTTCTTTGGTAAAATTTGCATTCTGTATTATCAAGTTCATTTTGTCTTAAATACATTGTTTCTAATTCTAGGGCTATTGGGCGGAGTGCCTTGTATTCTTTTTCATTTATTATATAAAAAGCATCAAGGGTTCTATCATTTAGTTTTAAGTTTTCTTTTATTTCAATATAATTTTCTTGACGTTCTTTTAAAGATTTTCTTTCAGTTTGTTTTTTCTTCGGGAGTTTGTTGCATATTTTTGTTTTAATATTATTGAATTTTTCAACAGTGTTATGCATTTTTGCGCGCATAGTAGCAGATGCAATTTGAATATTGCATATAAAGATGCATGTAATCAAAAAAAATAGGAATGTATATTTAAATTTTTGGTATTTCACAAAAATTATCTCCAATCAATGTTAGTTTCCCATTTGTGTTTTTTATAGTATTCAAAATCATTTGTAGGTATTTTTGGGTTGTTGAGTTTTATATTGTTTCTTACAAATAAAATAAACTCGTTACTTGCCATAACAGGTGTCCAATCGTTATCATAATATAATCTTGAGGCCAATTTACCCTGATTTTTTTCAATGATTATATAATCAATGTGCTGTTTGTGCAATTCTTCTTTCCAATTGTCGTCTTCAAAGATAATCCCAACTCTTTTTAGTAAATTTGGTTCGTATGTTTCTTCATATCTTCCGTCCATAAATATGTAATTGTTTGGGTATAATTTATAAGCCAAAAAGCTTCCGTAATGAAAATTAGCAAATACATTGCCTTTCAGGTTATTTGCTTTTAGAAATTCTGCTTCTACGTATGGAAATTTGCTTGGTAATATTTCAATTTTTGTTGTTTTTATTGTATAGATAAAAGAAAATAATAGCAGTGTGCATAAAAATATTTCCTTTATATTATTTATGAAATTTGGCAATTTTTTGTTTAAAACTTTTTGGTAAATATCGTCATATAAAAATGCAGCAGAACAAAATGCAAAAAATGGCATTATTCGAACGCTTTTAAGGCTTAAAAGTAGCATTATGATTAAAATAATGGCTTTTGTTTTGTCTAAACTTTTATATATATTTATTAATCTTTTTTTACGATTGTCAACAGTTTGATTTTTGTATTTTCTGTTTAATATAATCCAGGATAATGTTGTGATGCCTGCACCCCAAAATTTGAATTTTAAAAGTTTATCAAAATAAAGCCCTCCGAATAAAGGCTGCCACTCTGTAATTGCAGGACGACTTAATGTGATTGCATGGAATAGAAAATAGACATATTTTGGTCCGTATGGGTTTATAAAAAGTGCTGCAATGGATAAGATGAATGTGATTATATATGGTTTAATTTGTTTTTTGTTTAGAAATTCACCAACAATGTATAATGCAAGAAGGCCAAGGCCGGTGAAACATCCTCCATGCATATTGGACCAAATAATCATTGAAACAGGTAAAATCCATAAAATTCTGTTGTTATGTTCCAGTCTTGATTTTTCAAGAGTATACAGCCAAATTACAAAAAACAAAAATGTAAAAAGATGGCACCTTACTGTGGAATTTACAATTACAAGTGTGGATTGAGTTAATAAGACAAAAAATAAAATATTAAAGGATGCTTCTTTAAGCGGATTCAGTTTTATTGATTTATATAGGTGACGACGTCTCAAAAGAATTATTCTTGTCAGGATAAAATATGTTGCAAATATTATTAACGCCTTGAATACCAAAATTCCTGTATCGCCAAAATTATCCAAGATGCTATAAAAAACAAGGCTTGAACCCCATTCATGATCAAACCATTGTCTTGTTGGGCCAAAAGATTGAAAGTCAAAATTTAAAAGTGTTCCAGTTTGAAAGAATGTTTTTCCCACAATAAGTCTAGCCCAAAAATCATAATCTACAATATTGGACATTAAAGAAAGTGTAGATATGTATAAAAATAATGCAACATAGAATATTATAATCATTTTTAAATTCCTGCCTTAAAAACTAATCTTTCCAGTTAAAAATATTATAACAAAAAATCTTGATATCAGGGCATTTTTTGGTTATTATTATTTTGCAAAGTAGAAGTATTTGGGCAGTTTTTATGGAAAATAAAATTTTAGAAATTAAAAATAATGCAATTGCTGAAATTGAAGAAGCTAAGAATTTAAAAAATCTTGATGAGATTAAGAATAAATATTTATCCAGAGCTTCAGAATTAAATAATTTGAAGAAAGGCTTAAAGGATATTGACCCTGAATTAAGACCCAAAATTGGTGCGCTTACAAACGAAGTTTCAAAAGAG
The DNA here is from genome assembly GCA_910587815.1 of Candidatus Gastranaerophilales bacterium. Lineage (GTDB taxonomy): Bacteria > Cyanobacteriota > Vampirovibrionia > Gastranaerophilales > Gastranaerophilaceae > MGBC122484. The sequence goes on from CAJUNK010000016.1 coordinate 40,395, forward strand.
ATTGAGTCTTTAATTAAACAAAAAAATGACGTGTTTTATTTTGATGAATTAAACAAAAAACTGGCTTCTGAAAAAATTGACCCAACTCTTGATGGTACATATATTAAAAAAGGCAAAGTTCACACTTTAACAGCAACTATAAATGAAATAGTTGAAATATTTGAACATCTTGGTTTTTCATTAATTGATAATAAGTATTCACCTGAAGTTGAGGTTGAAAAGTATAATTTTGATCTTTTGAATACCCCAAAAGAACATCCTGCGCGTGATGTTCAAGATACATATTATGCATTAAATGCAAAACATGTGGTATTAAGAAGTCAAACATCTGGTGCACAGGTGCATGCAATGGAAAATCAAAAACCGCCAATTAAAATTATTGCACCAGGCAGGGTGTATAGAAACGAATCTGTGAGCGCCAGGAAGAATAATCTTTTTCACCAAATTGAAGGACTTTGTGTGGATAAGAATATTAGATTTACAGATTTAAAAGGTACATTAAACGAATTTATAAGATTGTATTTTGGCCAAAGCCGCCCAACTAGATTTAGGAATAGTTTTTTCCCATTTACAGAACCTTCTGCTGAAGTTGATGTGCAATGCATTATGTGTGGTGGAAAAGGATGCCCCACTTGCTCTGGCACTGGTTGGCTTGAAATTTTAGGCTCTGGCATGGTAGATCCAAACGTATTAAAAGGGGTTGGAATTGATCCTAATGTTTATTCAGGTTTTGCTTTTGGTATGGGGGTTGAAAGACTTACTATGCTAAAATATGCAATTGATGATATAAGATTATTTTTTAATGATGATGAAAGATTTTTAAAGCAATTCTAGTCCCATCTTTCTATTTCAAGCTTATTGAAAAGATTTTTCTTATCAATAATTCTTGCAGAATCTACATCTATTTTGGCGCCATTTTCAAGTAATATTTTTGCAATTTCAATGTTATTTTTTTCAAGTGCTGTGCAAAGAATGGTTTTCGATGAAACAAGTTCTGTATAATCTACTTTTGCACCATTTTCAATTAAGGCTTTTGCAAGAGGTATATTATTTTTCTTTGCTGCCCAAAATAAGGAAGAATCAAAGCCTATATTGGGATTTGCTCCTTTTTCTAAAAGCAAAAGTGCTATATCTGTTTTATTGTTTTTCACAGCATAAGTAAGTGAATATTCGCCAAAATAATCTGCATTAGGGCTCATGCCGGCATCCAGCATTAATTCTATATTTTCTTTTTTATTCTTTTTAATTTGTTTTACAAATTCTTCACTTGAAAATTTAAGCTTTCTTGCCGTTAATTCTTCTTTTGCAAGTCTTATTTTTTCTTTTTGTTCAGGAGTTAAATCTCTCTTTTTTAGAGGGATGTGTCCTGTAAAACTTGATGAAAAAGGTGTTGAAAAATCTGATGCAGAAAAATTATCAAAATAATAATCTGCAAATACTGCTTGCATGTTTAAAATAATGCAGCCAAGCAGTATTGTCCACGCTTTGGCTGCTGTAATTTTACTTAAAGTATCTTTATGATTCTTCATAATTATATTACAAGACCACCATCTACACCTATCACCTGGCCTGTGATATAAGTTGCATCTGCTGCTAAAAATTTAACTGTTTTTGCAATGTCTTCAGGTTGGCCCAAGGTTTTCAAAGGTATTCTTTCAACAATTTTATCTACAGGTAAATCCTTTGTCATATCTGTTTGAATAAAACCAGGTGCTACAGCATTTACTCTTATGTTCCTTGAAGCAAGTTCTTTTGCAAGAGCTTTTGTAAAACCTATCATACCTGCTTTTGCAGCTGAATAATTAGCTTGGCCTGCATTTCCAAAAACACCTGAAACTGATGCCATATTCACAATAGCACCGCTTCTTTGTTTAATCATAATCTTTGAAACTGGATGGGTTACAAAATATGCAGAGTTTAGATTTGTGTTGATTACAGAAAGCCATTCGTCTTCTTTCATTCGCATAAATAGATTATCCCTTGTGATACCTGCATTGTTTACAAGGACATCTATTCTTTTAAATTCTTCAAATATTTCATTTATTGCAGTTTCTACAGCTTCTTTATTTGAAACATCAAATTTTTTAGCTTTTGCATTTACGCCAAGTGCTTTTATTTCTTCAACTGTTTTATTTGCAGCCTCTTCATTTCCAGCATAGTTTATTACAACATCATATCCTGCATGTGCAAGTTCAAGTGCGCATGCTTTTCCTATGCCTCTAGAGCCGCCAGTAACAAGTGCTACTTTCTTATCTGTCATTTTATTGAATCTCCTTTAATTTATACATTTATTGTATTTAATGCTTCAAGCGTTGCATTTAATGAATCTTTATCAAATACATTGTATGTTTTAACTTCTGCCGGGCAAATTTTTCTATTCAAACCACTTAAAACCTTGCCGTTTCCAATTTCAATGAAAGTATCCACGCCAAGTTCTAGTAATGATTTTATAGATTGAGTCCAATAAACGGAAGATGATATTTGTTCAGGCATCTTTGCTTTGAAATCTTTAGCTTGTGTAGTTAATTTGCCATCCACATTTGTTATAACAGGAATTTTTGCATCATTTATATTTAAAGTCTTTACAAAATCTTTAAATTCATCACTTGCACTCTGCATTAATTTTGAATGAAAACCACCTGAAACTGCAAGGGGGACAACTCTTTTTGCACCAGCTTCTTTCAATAATTCATTTGCATAATTTACAGCATTAGCTTCACCTGTTATAACTATTTGATTTGGCTCATTATAGTTTGCAATTGAAACAAGTCCTTTAATTGATGCTTTTTCTAGACACTCTTTTATTTTTTCTTCGTTGAGTCCTAAAATTGCACTCATAGCGCCTTGTTTAGAATTTTCGCAAGCTTTTTGCATTAAATCTGCTCTTTTTTGAATAGCAAGTAAAATATTATCTAAATCCATAACGCCCGCTGCATACATTGCAGAATATTCACCAAGAGAGTGTCCAAGTGTATAATCTGCTTTGATTTTGCCGTTTGATGCTTCCTTTAGGGCTTCAAGCGCTGCAATTGAAACTGCAAGAAGACAGCTTTGTGTGTTTACGGTTTGTTTTAAAACTTCATCCGGGCCTTCAAAACACATTTTTGAAACATCTTTTTTTAATACTTCATCAGCTTTTTTGAATACTTTTTTTGCGCTGTCGAAATTTTCAAATAAACTTAACCCCATGCCAGTACTTTGTGCACCTTGTCCTGGGAATATAAATGCAATTTTTTTCATTATTCTCTCCATAAAATTATTTATGCTGACCTATTTTTGATTTAGGCCTTCTCTTAGCCTTACAACAGCAGAACCCCAAGCCATGCCGGCACCAAATGCGCAAAGAATTGCTTTGGACGGAGTTTTAATTTTTCCTGTTTCGATAGCTTCGCATAATGCTATAGGAACAGATGCTGCCGATGTGTTGCCATATTTATCAATATTTACAATTACTTTATCATCATTGAATTCAAGACGATTTTGTAAACCTTCAATTATTCTTAAATTAGCTTGGTGAGGCACAAGATAATCAATATCCTTTGGTTCCAGATTTGCATCCTTTAAACAAGTCATAATAGATTCAGGCATAGTTTGTACTACAAATTTGTAAACTTCTTTGCCATTCATTGTAATTTTTTTGCAGCCTTCTGTTGCAGGATCAACCAATGGACAATTTTCTCCAATTAAATTCATAGCTATGAATTTACCCATAGAGCCATTTGCATTGATATTTAATGCAATGATGTCATCAATGCCATCTTGTGATTCTGTAATTAAAATTGCTCCTGCGCCATCACCAAATAAAACGCAGCTTCCCCTGTCGCTCCAGTCTAAAAATTTAGAATTAGTATCAGTTGCCACAAGTAAAACATTTTTGTATTTTCCTGTTGCAATTAATGAACGGCCCAGTTCAAGCGCATAAATCATACCAGTGCAGGCAACGGTGATATCAAATGCTATGGCGTTTTTAGCGCCTATTGCATCCTGGATAGCGCATCCTGTGGATGGGTAAATGTTGTATGGGTTTGATGATGCAGCAATTATTGCATCAACAGCTTCGCCATTCATACCTGCTTTGTTTAATGCGTCCTGTGCTGCTTTTATTCCAAAAAGTGTCGAATTTTCATCCCCGTTTGCAATGTGTCTTTGCTTTATTCCTGTTCTTGTTGAAATCCATTCATCAGATGTATCCAAAATTTTTGTTAAATCATCATTTGTAATAACGGTTTCTGGTACTGACATACCTACTGAAAGTATTTGTACGGGTTTAAAATTCATTTGTTTTATATCCTTAAAAGATTCTATCTATTGAAAAAATTCTGCTATTTTTTTATTTACGCCGGTTTCAACTGCTTCCTTTGCAACACGCACAGCGTTTTTAATGGCGTATGCTGTGCTTCTGCCATGGGCGATAACTGTAATGCCCTTAACTCCTAAAAGCAGGGCGCCGCCAAACTCTTCGTAGTTAATTCTTTTGTAAATTCTTTTCATAAAAGGCTTTGCAAGGATGCCAATTATTTTTGAAATTATATTACTGTTGAATTCTTCTTTTATCATTTCAAAAAGCATTAATGATGAGCCTTCAACAATTTTTAGTGCAACATTTCCAACAAATCCATCGCACACAACAACATCGCAGTCTCCGTGGAATACCTCTTTGCCTTCAACATTACCTATAAAATTAATTTGTCCGCCTTCTTTAAGTTCTTGAAGCATTTTATGAGCAGTTTGTACAAGTTCGTTACCTTTTCCTGCTTCTTCACCGATATTTAAGATGCCAACAGTTGGGTTTGGTCTATTGAAAACATTTTTTACAAATGTTGAACCCATAATTGCGAATTGGCAAAGCATTTCAGGGGTGCTGCTGCTGTTTGCGCCAGCATCAATTAGGCAAATAGGGTGTTTCATTGCAGGAAGTGTTACACATATTGCCGGCCTTTCAATGCCTTTAAGACGCCCAAGACCAAATAAACTTGATGCCATAGCGGCACCTGTAGAGCCTGCTGCAACTACAGCATCAGAACTGCCTTGTGCCACAGCATCAACTGCAAGTACGATAGAAGATTTTCTCTTTTTTCTAATTGCTTGTCCTACAGCTTCACCCATTTCAATGACTTCATCAGCATGGGTAATTTTTATATCAAGTTCAGAAAGGTTAACTTTTATGTTATGTGAAAAATAACCACCGCGCATAGATTTTATGCCGGTCTTTTGGATTTTATCAAGTTCTTTTTTGATTTCGTCTTCTTTGCCGACAAGCTCTATCGGGATATTGTAATCAAGAGCTGCCCAAATTGCACCCTTCACTATTTCTCTTGGTGCATGGTCTCCGCCCATAGCATCTATTGCTATTCTTGTCATAACACTAACTTCCTCAAAAACAAGTCCTACCCTAAAATTTTGGGCAGGCAATATAAAATGCCTGCCATCTAAACTTTTTTATTGCTCTTCGCTTTCAGCAGCGTCAGCTTTTTTTGTTTTTCTAGTTCTTTTTGGTTTTTCTTCGCTTGCAGCGTCGGTATTTTCTGCTTCAGCTTTTGTTTCTTCAGCTTTTGTTTCAGTTTCTTTTACCTTTTTAGAAGCTTTTTTTGTTTCTTTTACTTCTTTTTCACCTGCTGCTGTCATTACATTTTTAATGCTAACGGGTTTGTTTTTGTATGTTCCGCATTCAGAGCAAACAGTGTGTGTCAAAACAATGCTTCCGCAATTTTTACAAGTTGTGGTAGCAGGCACTGTTGCTTTCCAGTTAGCTCTTCTTTTAGCTTGTGCTGATTTTCCTGTTCTTTTCTTAGGTACTGCCATTTTTCATATTCCTTTTTTTAATTAAATAGTCAATTGTTATGATGATTTTAACATAAACATAAATAATATTGTCATAAAAAAAGTCGCCCTTGTCAATATTTTGAATAATATTGTTAAGAAGCGACTTTTAAAATTAAATTTTATATAAGATTTAATTATATCAAACTAACTTTTGTGTAAGCACCTTTTCTTTCGATTTGGATTTTATCTTCTCTTGATAACCAACCGAAGCTTAGATTCATTCTATCTTCTCTCATATCTAAATCTTTTTGTAATTTTTTAGTTGTAACTTCGCCATTTTCAGCAAGGTAGTTATAAACTTGGCCAACTGCTTCGATAATGCTTTCTTGTAATTTCATTTTTCTCTCCTTTTTAAACTAACTATGATGACTTTGTTTTATTTTTGTTTTACAAAAGTAAACATTTTCTAAAAATCAAGAGTATATAATTTGTATTAGCTCTTTCTTTATGTATATAATAGGAAATAGAGTTTAAAAAGTAAATGGAACATATGGAGGAGATATTTTGAAAAAAGGAAAAAGTTTTGTTTATGGGGATGATGTTGATACTGATGTCATAATCCCTGCAAGATATTTAAATACCAGTGATGCAGCGGAACTTGCCGAACATTGTATGGAAGATATTGACAAAGATTTTTATAAAAACGTACAGAAAGATGATTTTATTGCAATAGGCGCATGTTCACGGCTTGAACCGCATCCAAAATTATCCCCG
>CAJUNK010000017.1:0-9690 GCA_910587815.1 Candidatus Gastranaerophilales bacterium
CCATTAAAAGTGATGCCACCAGTAATGCCATGAGTAGTTCAACAAGAGAAAAGGCCATACTGCATTTGGAACTTAAAGTAACAATTGATTTACAATTCTTTACAAAAATTTTACAAAATTTTGCACAGCAAAAACATAACCTTTTAAAGGCTTTTAGATAAACAATTTCCATTTAAAATGACTCCAATTTTTTCGATAAACAGCTTTTCGTATTCATTCACGTTCGTGAACGTGATAATTTTATTTTATACTTATTATTTAAAAAATGCAACAAGCTGATAAGAAAAAATTAATTTGCGCTCTTGCTGGCACAGCCCTAAAGCAATTGAGAAAAGATAAAAGCCTGTATCTTTTGGCAGGCGAATATGAAATTTCAACCTCTCTTTTAAATAATTTAGAAAGAGGACTGAAAGATCCGCAATTGACAACTGTTTTTAAGATTTCAGAAGCACTTGGCATAAAAGCTTCAGAATTTGTAAAAATTATTGAAGATGGTCTACCTAAAGATTTTTCCTTAATTGATTAGTGGGAAATTATTTTTGGGGTGGTTTTCTTATAATAAAATTATTGTGCACTTGCATAAGATACATTTTTAAATCACCAATATTTTGATTTTCTTGAATTAAATCTTTATTAAATGCAGAATGTTCAATGCCATCTTTTACCTTTTGAAATTCTGTTTTTTCTCCTGATAGGACAAGGACAAGCTCATCTAAATCTCTTGCTTTTGAACCCGAATGCAGAGCTAAAATTTCATCAGCAGTTTTTCCAACATCAAATTTATAAAGCCAGCGCAGCGTTTGAATATCACGGCTTGAAAGGTTTACAACACCATACTGATGCGGGGTATACATTATATCTTCTTTGTATGGTGAATGGCCAAGACCAAGAGCATGGCCTATTTCATGTAAAATTGTGTGATAAACTTCAGCTTCATCCATATATTGTTTGCAAATAATGCCGTCAGAAAGGCCTATCTTTACCTCTGCTGAATAAAATCTGCCATTTGGATCATAATGAAACTGGCACTGGCCAAGGGATTTTCTATCCACCCTTTTCCATTCCAAATTTACCTGAGAATCAATCAGAGCATTTACAAGATTAAAGCCTATTATGCCACCTGCTGCACTCTGCCATGCTTCAAGTGCTTGAATTACAAGGCTTTGATATTTATACGCATCAGATTGAGATGTAGATTTATACCATCTGTATGGCGCAATATAAAAGGTGAGCGGCATCATATTTGAAGGCCACCTTGAAATTTTACCCTTATTATTTAAACAGTGTTGAAGATATGTTTTTCTTTGCATATAATAGATAATTATAACATAAGACTAGAGGAGATTTTAAATTATGAATATGATTCAAATGATGCAACAAGCACAAAAAATGCAAAAAAAATTAAAAGACGCACAAGATGCATTAAGAGAAACCGAAGTAATGGGTCAATGTGCAGGCAATGCTGTAGAAGTTACTTTCAACGGACAAGGAAAATTTAAAAATATAAAAATTAAACCTGAAGCTATAAATTCAGAAAATCCTGAAAGCGTTGATAGGGAAACAATTGAAATGCTTGAAGATTTAATTTCAGAAGCAATGAATGATGCTACCAAAAAAGCTGCATCAGAAATGGAAAAATCCATGAAACAAGCAACTGGCGGCATAAATATTCCTGGATTATTCTAAATGCGTAAGCCGGTGTTCTTAAGGAACTTGCAATAAGCAAGTGACCAGAACATTACGATGGCGACGAAGCCTTAGCTGTGCGCAAGGCACAAGTGCTACAGATAACGTCATCCATGTGGGATAGGATGTGAGCCCACCGGGGCGAAACACCCACAGGAGCCTGCTTGGAGTTAACTATGGAATACACAAAACCACTTGCAAAACTAATAGAATATTTTCAAAAACTTCCATCTATTGGGCCAAAAACAGCTCAAAGGCTTGCTTTGCATCTTTTAAAAATGCCTTTAAATGAGGTGGAAAGATTTGCAGAAAGCATGATTGAAGCTAAAACCACAATCAGCTATTGCGATATTTGTTTTAATATGTCGTCTTCAAACCCTTGTGAAATTTGTCAAAATAATGCAAGAAATCGCGAAATTATTTGCGTTGTGGGCGAAACAAAAGATTTAATTGCAATTGAAAAAACAAATGAATATAATGGCCTATACCACGTATTACAAGGCCTTATTTCACCAATAGATGGCATTGGCCCTGATGATATTAGAATTAGAGAACTTCTAACCCGTGTGCACAATGATGACATCAAAGAAGTAATACTTGCACTAAATCCTTCTGTTGAAGGGGAAGCTACAAGCATGTATTTAAACAAACTATTAAAGCCTTTTGGCATAAAGATTTCAAGGATAGCATTTGGTATACCATTAGGGTCTGAACTAGAATATGCAGATGAATTAACGCTAATAAAAGCACTTGAAGCAAGATGCGAGATGTAGTTTTATATTATCCTTTAGAATATAGACTTGTGCATTTAAAAGAAAAGTCAGTTTTTCATAAGAAAAACTGACTAGAAATAGTTTACGAGTGAGAGTGGAATATGCACAGTAATTATAATAAAAATCTTAGACATAAAAGTAAACTACCCGTTCAGGTAGTTCTTGATTAATGTACATTTATTGCACTTCTTGACTAGGCAGTATTTTAACCCTATAATTAGCCTATGCTAATATCCTGTTTACTGATATTTTTGGCATCATGCCTGTTTTGCATAATATTTGGGTGCGGTTTATATTTTTTTCCGATTACATTTGGTCTTATTATTTTAAATATTGAAATTTTATCAGTGTTTAAAATGATATCAGCAGATGGGATAATATTTATAAATTTTGTTACTTTATTTATTACAACAGTATTATTTGCAAAAAAAATCAGAAATGACGGCATACCAAAGATTAATTTTAAAAAAATCCTGCAAGAGCTTTTAAATAATTTTAAAAAATTATTCTATGCATTTAAACTAGATAAAAGTCTATTAATATTGGCGTTTTGTTTTTTAGTATTAATTATATCGGCATTTATTTTATGTGCGTTTTTGCCGGCAAATGGTCTTGATACACTTGCATATCATGCTTATCGAGCGTTGGTTTGGGTACAAAAAGGACATATTTTTCATTTTGAAACAAATGACATAAGAAACCTTGTAATGCCTATTAATTCTGAATTAATTTATACCTGGATATATGCACTTACAAAAAAGGATATAGGATTTGCATTTTTAGAATTTTTCAGCTTTATATTTGGAATCGTTGGAATTTGGGCGCTTTTTGACAGACTAAAAATAACATATAGAAAAAGACTGTGGGCAATTTTTGTATTTTCATCATTTGCAGGAATAATCTCTCAAATTTCAAGCACACAAAGCGATTTAGTGGTGGGAACCTTATTATTATATTCAATACTATTTTTCTTAGATTTTGTTAAAGAAAATAAGGGATTTTTCAAACAAACAAAAGGGTATTTTTCAAGTCTTTCTTTTGCGCTTGCACTTGGCGTAAAAAGCACTGCATTTATGGCAGGACTGCCAATTGTTTTATTATTTTTATTTTATTCCCTAAAGAAAAAACAGGCTAAAGATTTTATATATTTTATTTGTATGCTTATTTTAAATTTCTTTGTTTTTTCAAGCTATAATTACATTTTAAATTTTATTGATTATCTAAATCCTTTTGGTTCTGAAATTTCCATCAATAGACATGGTTTTTTTGGCGGCTTTAAAGGTTTTATTGCAAATTTTATAAGATATAACATTCAAATGCTCGATTTTGCAGGCTTCAAGTGGGGAATTTACCTTAGTTGGATAATGTTTGAAATCCAAAAAAGTTTGTTTGCAATTCTTCACATACCTTTCAATACAGGCGTATTAATGAAAATGGAAGGATTAAACTCTTCTCTTGTAGAACAAACAATCGGCTTTGGTATTACAGGTTTTTTGGCTTTTATTCCAAGTGTTCTTATTGCAATAAAACTTTTAATTAAAAAGACAGGTAAGAGATTAAAAGAGAGATGGATAATTCTTTTAAATCTCGGTTTATTATTTTATTTGAATTTAATAGTTTTAAGTTTTGCCATAGGTTATATGGTATACAGTATCAGATTTATTACAGCATTTGTTTTAATAAGCTCTCCAGTTTTGATATTTTGCTATAGCAGAAAGAAATGCTTTTATAAAAATACGGTCATTTTCTTTTGTATATTTTATATGACAATTGCATCAGGCCACCTTGCAGCAAGGCCATTATATAAATTAATAGATGCTTATAAAAAAGAGAATAGCTATACAACCTTTGTGGATAACACAAGACACATGAGCTATGATTTCTTCAAAGGCGACAAGCCAGGATACAAGATGAGTAACACTCTTTTTGCATATATTGGCGAAAATAAAACAGTAGGCCTTTTTGCAAACGATGATATTTTAATGCATTTAACCAAAATTGATGCTGCTAAAAAGCATATTTTGGTTGACGAATTAATTGCCCCAAGATTTGATAGCTATGATATTAAAAAATATGATTATATAATCACCCCATACCCAAGCCAGCTTTTAGATGAATTTAATAATAAAGACAAAAAAGCATACAATGCAGGTTTATATCCAAAAGATTGTTATTTTAGGGAAAATGATGCCATAAAAAAAGTTGTAAAAATTGAATGTGGCATACCCTATAAAAAGATTGAAGATAAAGGGTTTGAAGCAAAATATAATATTAGAATAGGCTGGCAAAATATAGATAATATAACAGAATATGTGCAATATATAATTTGGCAAAATATAGATATTTTATAATAATCGAAACCATTACTATAAATTATACAAATCTGAAAACAATTGCCCTGCAAGGTTTTTAAATTTTTTGTTAAAAAGTGTAACATTTTATAACAATTTTCTCAAGTTTTCATACAACATTGCCGAAGTGTTTTGTATAGAAGTATTATATATCTTCTGTATATCACTTGGCTTTGCCAGCAAAAAATTGGATGAAAATAATAAAATTATAAAGTGCGAAAGGATTAAAGAATGTCTAACAACATCTCAGCAACAAACCAAACTACACAACTAACCGGCAGTATTGACAAATTAAACCTTCAACAAGAAGCTGCAAAAAGCGAACTAGAAGATTTATTTTCAGAAAGCTACTTTAATGGCGGCCAGGATTCTATTGATGATATCCAAAAACAAATTGACAAAATAGACGGCCAAATTAAAGATTATCAAAACCAACTAAAAGAATGTCAAGACAAAATGAAGGCCTTAAACAAAAAGATTGACGATAAGTCTGGCGAATTATCAAAATCTACATTAAATTTAGCAAATGCAACAAAAGAATATGAAGCTGAATTGAAAAAGTCAATTGATGAAGCTATTACAAACGCTGTAAACAGAACAAAAGCAGCACATAATAAACCGGGTAATGTTCAAACAACATTCCAGGAAGAATTCCTTGCCTGCCTTGGTAAAGGCCCAAGCGATGCTGAAATTTCAGCAATATTTAATAAAAACGGCGGCTTAAATGATGAACTTTCAAACCTTTGCGGTGAACTTGATGGAATTATTAAAGAAGCAGGTGCAGCACAAAGAGGCGCTACAAATGCACAAGCATGCATTACCTTATTAGAACAAACAAAAGGTAATATGTCACAGCAAGTTGAATCTTTATATAAAAACAATAACAATGATTCAAAAGCACCTGTATACAGCTATGAAAAAGAAGCAGTTGTAGCAAAACTTGCAGATAAATATAATAGCGACCTTTCAGGCAGAAATTCAACACAAAATGTCGGCGATAACGGCGGCGGTGCAAAAGATCAGGCTGCAATAGATAATTATATGGCACAACTTGCAGAAATGGGCAAAGCAAGCACAGGCAGCAATGGCGATAAAAATACCGCGGACAAAGATAATGCTTTAGCGCAAAATCTTGCAAAGGTACTGTTTGGCGAAGGCAAAGATGCTGCAAATGCAACTACAGTACAAAAAGATAGCCTTGCTTGGAAAATGGCAGAAGCCGGCATGAGCAATATAGAAATTATGGATGCGATTGCTAAAAACTTCGGCGGGATAAATATTAAAGGCGAAAATGGCAAATACAGCATCCCTTATGGCCACGGCGCAGAAGCAAAAAGAATATATGGCGCTTTAACATCCATTGCAAACAATACATCCACCTTGCCAGAAGCAAAAACAGTTCCAGGTGATGCTAAACAATTAGAACAGGCAAGCGAAGCTGTTAAAGAATTAGCAAATGCTGGTTTCTCATTCAAAGAAGCAATGTTTGCGCTTGATCAATTGTTCCCAGGTCTAGATATAGGCTACTCACTTGGTGAACAAGCAGGCACAAAAGAAGGTTGTGTCAGATTCACATCAGATAGCAGCTATGATAAACTGGCAGAACAAATTGAAGGCCTCACTAAAAATGGTCAGGTATGGCAGGATTCTCAGGTAATTCGTTCAAAAGTAAGTGAAAATAAACCGGCAGACACCAATAGAACAGACCCAATTTCTGTAAAAGACGGTAATTCCAGCTATTATTTTATGGCAGATGATGGCGACGGTGAATACGACGGCGTATCAGATATGCTTGGTTATGAAAATGGCATGGATGATTTTGAAGCAAAATATGGCGAATTCATAACTACAAATGGTGCTGGTGAAAAAGTTATTACAGGTGATGCCCTAAACAGCATTATGGTAATGAAGCTTGAAGAAGTGCAAAATGCTGATGGCAGTGTCGGTGTAAAACAAAGCTTTATGAGTGCAGCAGATGCCGGCATGACAGAAATCAACCTAAGTTCCCAAAAGAAAGACGGCAGCTTTAATATCAACGGCTCAGAAATTCAAAATACATTCACTGTAAAAATGGGCGGCAAAGATATGGTAGCCGAACAATCAATGGATGATAATGAATATCTTGAAGCAACATTGAATAACGACAAATTGCAAGGCGCTAAAATGTTCTCCCAATTAACTGACCCCGATATCCAAAAAGCCTTCACCGATGCAGAAAATAAATTTGGCGACAGTGAATTTGGCAAAATATACGATAGCATCATAGCAGATGGCGAAGATATCAGGAAAAAACTTGATGAGCTTGGTAAAAATCAAGATTACGGCGACAACCTGTATACAAACGAAGAAGAATTCAGAAAACATGTTACAGAAATCAGAGACCATGCTTATTCTGTTGGTGAAAAAACAGGCGGCGATTTGTATGACCAAATTCAAGCAAAATACTCTATGGATCTTGAAGGCGATGTTCCAACGTACAGATTGGGTGGAAGCGGTGAAGCTTTAAATGAAACAATTCAAAAAGCAGTAACTGAAGAAATCCAAAAAACATACAAAGATTACGGCGTTGATGAAGAAAAAAAATAATCCAATAAATTAATCAAAAAAGAGCAGGGCAAAATTAAAAAAGTCCTGCTCTTTTTGTTACAAAAAATTAACAATAAACCAAGTATATTAAAGAATGGCTGCCAAAATTCCGATAATAAAATTATTACAAGGATGAATAAAATTCAAATATATTGAAAGGAATGAACTATGTCAGATGGTATTGCATCAATCAGACAAACTACCGAACTAACCGGCGGAATTAAAAATATCAATATGCAAAAAGATGATGCAAAGGCACAGCTTCAAGAATTATTTTCAGAAAGCTACTTTAATGGCGGCCAGGATTCCATTGATGATATTGAAAAAGAGATTAAAACATTAGAAAAAGAGATAGCTGGCTGGGAAGATAAGCTTGAAACACTTGAAAAACAAGTAAAAGAGCTTGAAGGTAACATTAAGGATAAATCCGGCCAGTTAACTGATGCCATATCAAATATAAACACAGAAACAAGAAAATTTGAAAAACAGCAAAAGGCTTATATAGATGAAGCTATTACAAATGCTGTAAACAGAACAAAATCAAAGAACAATCCTCCTCAAATAAATACAACATTTGAAGAAGAATTTAAAAATGCAATAGCAGGCATGCCCGTAGGCTCCACCGTGATTGATGCTTTATATGGCGAACAAGGCGTTTTGAGCGGGCTTGTTGAAACTTTATTTACAAAACTAGATGGTCTTGCAAATGAAAGTAAGGATATCATAAATCAGGTTTCAAACACAAAAGCAACAATCAGCCTTTTAACGCAAACAAAAAATAATATGTCTGAAAAAGTGGACTCTTTATATAAAAATACAAATAATGACACTAAAATCCCAATCTACAGTTACGAAAAGGAAACAGACATAGCAGAAATTGCAGACAAATACAACCTTGATGTAAACACTAGAGATAATTCAGCAAAAAATACAAATTTTAACAATAGGGAATATGTAAATATTTCAGATGATGAATCTAAAAGCATAGATACTGCACTAAAAGTGGTGGACGAACTTGCAGGAAAAGGTTTTACCTTTAAAGAAGCAATGTATGCAATGACGCAATTATTCCCAAATCTTCAAATAGGCTACGCATTATCTGAACAAACAGGAACAACTGACGGCATTGTAAAATTCCCTACAGATAAGGCTGATGGAAAGTATACACAACTTGCAAATAAAATAAAAGGACATACAAATGCAGGAGGCACTTGGGCAAATTCACAAGTAGTACAAGAAGATTTATATGTTCCACCACCACCTGTAACAAGGAGCAGCGACCCAATTTCTGTAAAAGACGGCAATTCCAGCTATTATTTTATGGCAGATGATGGCGACGGTGAATACGACGGCGTATCAGATATGCTTGGTTATGAAAATGGCATGGATGATTTTGAAGCAAAATATGGCGAATTCATAACTACAAATGGTGCTGGTGAAAAAGTTATTACAGGTGATGCCCTAAACAGCATTATGGTAATGAAGCTTGAAGAAGTGCAAAATGCTGATGGCAGTGTCGGTGTAAAACAAAGCTTTATGAGTGCAGCAGATGCTGGCATGACAGAAATTAATTTAAGCTCTACAAAAGAAAGTAATACTCATGATATCAATAATTCTACCGTACAACACACATTCAACGTAAAGATGAATGGTAAAGATATGGTAGCAGAACAAACACTTGAAGATCAAACATATATTGATGCCGTGTTTAATAATGATAAAATAACCGGCGAAAATATGTTTTCTCAATTGAGCGACCTTGATATTTCAAATGCCTTTTCAAAAGGAATGGGTGAAGTATTATCAAATTCATCCGCCCAATACCTTGAAAATATTCTGTCAGATTTAGATGGCTACAAAAAAACAATTCTTGATTATGCTGATAACGGGCTTCAATACACCGAAACAGAGTTCAGAGAAATGATAAAAAGAAACAAAGAAGAAGCAGATTTCATCCTAACCACAGCAAAAACAGAAGGTAACACTATTTATAACAAAATTCAAGCAAATTATTCAATGAATTTTGATGATGATGTACCAACATACAAAAAAGGTGGTCAAACATCAGGTGAAGCTTTGAATGAAGCCATACAAAAAGAGGTAACAAAAATCATTCAGCAAAAATATGAAACCTATGGCATGAGTGATGAAGAATACGAACAATATCAAAAAGAACATCAAAAATAAATATTAAATAATGTAAAAAAAGCTTAACAATAGTTACAATCAATTAAAGAAGAATATTTTGGTGAACAAGGTAATAATGGTGGAGATAGTTTTATTACAACAAGTGA
>CAJUNK010000017.1:9700-40839 GCA_910587815.1 Candidatus Gastranaerophilales bacterium
CCCCCCCCCCAAATAAACCGGGCAGCGTCTAACCCGTCATCAAACAATGCGGAAATATCTTTTGATGCACAGGTTTTTAATTCTGCCACAACACCACAAGGTGACACTATAGAAATAAGTACCGCTGCAACAAGGGCTGCAAACAACACTGCAAATTCAAAACCATACCTGATTGAATTTAAACCATATTACGCACAATACGCTGAACCCATTAGCATCACTGCCTTAAATCAATATTATAATGGGCATACTAATAATTATGATGCAGAAAAATATAGAATAATTGATACGCAAACAGGTGAAAGCATTGATTTAAAATACATTGAATCAATAGACACTGGTAAAATAGATAGCCCTTTCCAACAAAATTTAAGAAGTGGAAAGTGGCAAATTCAAAGCGCAGATAGTTTTGATGATAATGGTAAACCACAAAGCTATCAAGATTGTACATTTGAAAAATCATCATTATACAGAAAAACAAAACCTGCAAATACGTCAGGAAATAATACTGAAAATAGTACCGACAATAGCACAGGAAGCACAAACACAAATAATGCAGCAAATAATAGCACAAATAATGCTGCATCAAATGGAACAACAGGAACAAGAGTAACCATCTTGGAATTTAAACCATATTACGCACAATACGCCGAACCCATTAGCATCACTGCCTTAAATCAATATTATAATGGACGCGCAGATAATTATGATACAGGAAAATATAGAATAATTGATACACAAACAGGTGAAAGCATTGATTTAAGACACACTGATGCCGTGGATGACGGCACATCAAAAAGTATATTACAGATAAATCTTTTAAGCGGAAGATGGCAATTGCAAACATCAAACAGTGTGGATGAAGATGGCAAGCCAAATAATTACACAGCATGTTCATTTGAAAAATCATCACTGTTTAGAAAAACAAAATATACAGAAAACACAGAAAATGAAAATGATACTGCACAAAATACAGAAAATAATGAAAATGACTATGCAGCACAAAGAGCAGATGCACTGCAAGAATATATGGATAAAATGAATAATAGAATCATCCAAATTAAGGATGAGACAAGTGGTAATTTTGAAAACTTAAACATAGCAACGTTAAATAGAATTTATAATGGAGATGAAAATAATTTTGATACCTTGAACTATATAATAACTGATACAAAAACACATGAAGCAATTAGTTTAAGAGAAATAGCAGAAAATAATGATAACAGCTTGCCTGATAGTGCTTTGCAACAAAATCTATTAGATGGCACATGGGAAATTCAGTTATTAGAAAATAAAACAGGCGATAGATTTACATATAAAAATGCAAACATATTCATGAATTCAAATTTTGCACACAGGCTTTACACAGAAGATGATGAAGCTGCAAAAAATATTTATGAAGCACAAATAAATTTAATTAATGCACGCGAAAAATACGACAACATTTAATCAATAACAGGGGCTTTTATTTTCCCGGAATCTATATTCACTATTTCGACATCAGATAAAAAATTATCATCAAAAGCAAGCGTATCCACACTTGTAATAATGGTTTGCACTCCATCTTTTATGGTGTCTAAAAGGTAATTTTGGCGCACGTTGTCTAATTCTGCTAAAACATCATCCAACAACAACACTGGCATTTCGTTAATTTTTTCTTGAATTATATCAAGTTCTGAAAGTTTCAAAGCCAAAACTATCGTTCTTTGTTGGCCTTGAGATGCGTATCTTTTAGCATCAAGATTATTTATAAAAAATGAAACATCATCTCTATGTGGACCTATAAGGCATTGGCCTTTTTTAATTTCTTCATTTTTTACTTCATTTAATTTATCATAAGCAAGCGTGCCGAGTTCTGAAACACTTAAAAATTCAGCATTCAGGGTATTATCATATTTAATATTTAATTCTTCATCACGAGAAATTGAAAGATGTTTTTCGTATGCTATTTTTTTTAATTCAGATAAAAATTTCATCCTTAAATACATAATATTAGCAGAAGAATTTGCAAGCTGCGTATTAAAAACGTCTAACATGTCATGGTTTAAATTCCACCCGCCTTGAAATTCAGATAAAAAATTTGCCTTTTGCAGACGAATTTTATTATATTTATTAATTTTATCCAAATAAGCAGGATAAACCTGGCAAATTGCATTATCCAGCCATTTTCTTCTATCCGATGGTTCGCCGCGCAGCAATAAAAGATCTGAATTTGAAAAACTAACTGTAGATAATACGCGCACAAAATCTCTGGATTTATTCTTTTTAATTCCATTTACTTTTAAAACCTTGTTTTTTGGCGGATTAATTAAAACTTCTAGTTCAATATCAGTTTCTGCCTTTAAGACGGTACCATTTATACTGCAAAATTCAGACCCGAATTTTATTAATTCCATATCTTTTTTAATGCGATTAGATGTTAAAGATGAAAGGTAATAAACAGCCTCTAAAAGATTTGTTTTACCTTGAGCATTTTTGCCTACAAAAAGGGTTTTATTTTTTGAAAATTCAAAATCTAAACTTTCATAATTTCTATAGTTATTAAATTTTAATCTTTTTAAAAACATTCAAATGACACTTTAACACTATTTTAGACAGATTATTTGTATTATAATATACAGGTAAATATAAAACAAACGGGGCAAAAAGTTATGTTTGATGTAATCACAATAGGTTCAGCCACTTTGGATGTTTTTATAGAATCTGACAGTGCAAATATAGTTTCTGTTTCATCTAAAGATAAACGCAGCGATTTTATGAGCTTTCCTTATGGCAGCAAAGTAGAAATTGATGATTTTTCAAGAAGCCTTGGCGGAGGAGCTATAAATACTGCCATGAATTTTTCTAATCTTGGACTCAGTACATCTACAGTTGTAAAATTAGGCTACGATGAAGTTTCCCCTGTCATTTGTGAAAATCTTGTAAAATCAAATATTGATACATCAAATGTTATCCGTGCTAAAGAAGAACTTACAGGCTTTTCTATCATCCTTGTAAGCTTTCAGGGAGATAGAACAGTACTTGCCCACAGAGGCGCGAATGCTTGCATTAAAGAAAAAGACATTGATTTTGAAAGTTTGAAAAATACAAAATGGCTTTATATTGCACCTCTTGCAGGAGAAAGCAATAAATTATTAGATAAACTTGCATCATTTGCAAAGGAAAACAACATAAAGCTTTCAATAAACGCAGGCACCACAGCTATTAAAAAAGGTGAAAAATATTTTTCAAAAATAATAGAAACAGCAGATATTCTTGTTTTAAACAAAGAAGAAGCAAGCATGCTGACTAAAATTTCCGTCCGTCCCGATACAAAAAATGAAAAATATTCAAAGGAATTTATCCATCCTGATATCATAGAAATGTTAAAGGCGCTAAAGAAAGACAACAAGGTAAATGTTGTTATCACAGATGGTAAAGCAGGTGTTTACGCATACAATGGCGAAAATTTTTATAAAGCTCCTGAATTTCCTGCAATTGTGCGCTCTACCCTCGGTGCGGGAGATGCTTTTAGTTCCACCTTCACTGCTGCTATGGAAAAATACAATATGGATATCAAAAAGGCACTAGAGTGTGCATCTGTAAATGCTGCAAGTGTAGTTGAAGTATTTGGCGCACAGGAAGGGTTTTTGACCTTTGATGAAATTGGTGAAAAATTAAAAAGTGAACCTTGTTTTAAAATAGAAATGAAGCATAAAAATGAGATTAGATAAGTTTTTAAAGGTTTCAAGAATAATTAAAAGAAGAAGCGTTGCAAATGAAGTTTGCGATATGGCAAGAGTTTTTGTAAACGATAATCCTGCAAAGCCTGCAAAACAATTAAAAGAAAATGACATCATTTCTATTGAATATAAAACAAAGGTTTTAAGGGCGCGAATATTAAAAATCCCGACAGGAAACGTTTCAATAAATGAAGCTTCAAGCCTTTATGAAATCATAGAAGAATAGGGCACTGCAAGCTGTATAGATATCTTGAAACACGCACATTAGCTAAGGGCATCTCAGTATTTTAAGTCAAAACTCATCGTTTTGTTTTTTTCGCAGTGCCAAGAGCACCGGCTTACGCTTGAGCTTTAATATTTTTTATTAAATTTCCTCCATATTGTGTAACATTTCTTTACACTTTCATCTGAATAAATGATGTGAAAAACCACTAAATCTAAGACAATAAAATGTGTAAATTGCTATCACATTAAAACCGCTAAAACAAAGAACAAATGTAGTTTTTAAAAGCGGTTTAGATGTTGTGTTAAAGACTTGGAAATTTAAGAATATGAGTGAAAATTTTGAAATCAACTCTTTCAAAAAAATTGTAAGATTATCTGATGAAGAACTAGCTGAGCTTTGGAAAATGTATCTTGAAGATAGAAAAAATAAGGCTGTTCGAGATAAATTAATTGTTCAATACATTTACCTTACAAGGTATGTTATAGGCAGAATAAAGGTAAACCTGCCCCCAACCTACACTTATGAAGATATTACAAGCTATGGAGTAGAAGGTCTGATTGATGCTGTTGAAAAATTTTCACCAAAAAAAGGTGCTAAATTTGAAACTTATGCACTTATGAGAATAAGAGGGTGTATTATAGATAGAATAAGGTCTTCAGACTGGTTGCCAAGAACCATCAGAAAAAAGATTAAGGAAGTAAAGCAAGCAACAGAAATTTTAAAACAAAAATTAGATAGAATGCCTACCACATCTGAAATTGCAGAATACATGGGCACAGAAAAAGAAAAGATTGAAGAAATTTTATCCTCTGATACAAGCGTGGATTCTCTTTATGATAAAAAAGGTCAAGGGGATGAAAGCGTTGAAATAATTGATACTATTGAAGATAAAAAATCTGAACGGCCCGAAGATGCAGCAGAAAAGAAAGATGCAAAAAGGGAATTAGAATTTGCATTGAAAAAATTGCCCGAACGCGAGCGGATGCTTTTGGTATTTTATTACCATGAAAATATGACCCTAAAAGAAATAGGCGAAGCTATAAATGTTTCAGAATCAAGGGTTTGCCAGCTGCATGCGCAGGCTATTATGAAATTAAGAAATATTTTAAGCACAAACCGCACAGAACGTTTGAGCAAGTCTATAGTGTAGAAAATATGCTTTTTTATAAAATGCTGTACATGCAAGTGCTTTACCCTTGCATTAAATCATCGTAATTTATATTATGCGCCCTTGCATAATCAATAAATTGCGCTTCTTTTTCTGTTAGGCGTTTTGCAAATTTTAAAACTTTGCCCGGTTCTTTTGGCTTTCTGCCGGCGCCTTTGCGCTTTCCGCCCCAAATTTTATCAGCAGTTTCTAAAGCATTTTTTTCTATCCTTTCAGCCTGTTCTTGGGTAAATATTTTACGGTCAGCCAGTATATCATCCAGTGTTTTTATTTTTTTTTGCATAACTATACCCCTTTATTTAAATATTTTTGCACATTTAATCTTGCCTGTTCCATATATTGTTTTGGTGCCTTTTGGGTTTTCTTTAAAACAATGAGCGCAATAATAATCACTCGTTGTTTTATAGGATTATACATAAAATATGCCCGAACACCGCTGGGTTTAATTTCAAACAACCCATTGCCAAGGTTGTTTATGTTTTTATATGCTGTGCCAACAAGTTCAAAAACTCTTATAGCTTCAGCTATTTTTTCTTTGTTTTCAGCAGATAAAGCCATTAGCTGCTCTACAGCTTCCAGTGTAAATTCTGCTGTGAATATTTTTTGTTCCATTGCATTTTAAATTATACTTGATTTTGTAACGTTTTTCAAGTGGAGAAATAAATTGTGGATTTCATTATTCCAAAAGCTTTGAAGGGTGGATTTTCAGCGCTTCAGCTATCATATAAAGTTTCAACATACTTGGTGCACCAAGGCCGCGTTCCAATTGGATAATTCTTTCACGCGTTAAATCTGCCTGTATACCCAATTCGTTTTGAGTCAAATTGGCCAACTTTCTATATTTTTTAATGTTGGCACCAATATGTTTTTTGATTTCACTAAAATCCGTTGTCATAAAAGTATTTTAGTGCTAATATTGGTTTAAAAAGTAAAGTTAAACTTCACATTGGAATAAAATATGACAACAAAAGAACAAGAATTAGAACTTGAACTTCAAGCATATAAATTAAACGGGGTAAAAAATTTGTTAAATGCCTGGGCCACAAGCGATGGCGGATTTGAAGCCACAATTATTTCAGAAGAATTAAACAAAATTACAGCAAAAATTTTTGAAATTTTAGGTCTTGAAGCCTGAAACTTTTCCCATGCTAAAAAATAAACCTTATTTTATTTTTATCATTTTGGCGGATTTATCACTAGTCAAAATTGCGCTCTAATTTACGTTCATAATAAAAAGTTTGCCATTTTGAGGTGGCAAACATTTAATAAACACGAGGATATTAAGAGAGAGTAAAAAATACTTTGTTTTAAGGCTAAATGCAGATAAATTTTGCAGTTTAGACCTTTGTAGTTTTATGTGTTATAGTTTATTTTTTTTGACTTTTAATGTTATGGCTCCTGTGGGTGCTTCGTCCCGTTTTTTGAGCTTTCTTCCTTTTAAATTTTAAATTCCCTTTGATACTTTATTAAAGTATTTTTGTTTTTGGAAATTGCTGAATTGTATATACTATGTTAAGAAATATTACAAATCCATTTGGCAAAAATGAGCCAAAAGGCAAATTTCAAGCCCTGGCTCATTTTTTTTAAAAACTTAACAAACTTAATATTTATTTATCTTCAACATCCTTTGCATCCTTCACTTCAATTATTTTTGAATCCATAGACGCTTTAGTATCAATATCCTTGCTACTTCCCTGTTTTGCAGCCTTTTTCGTTTCATCTTCTTTATCTAATTTTTTATTAATAATTACAGTTTGAACTATTTGGAAAATATTAGATGTCACAAGATAAAGCAAAACACCCGCAGGAATTGGAATGAAAACAAATGTCACCATAATCATAACAGGCATAATTGTTCCCATAGATTTTTGGATTGCTTGCTGCGTAGGGTCTTGCGGTTGATTTTTATTTTGCGCCATCATCACTTTTTGGCTAATCCACATTGTAATTGCAAATAAAATTATCAAGAAAATTACATCATAATGAATAGCACCAGCTACCACAGCTGTAGGCACAGAGGCCATTAAAATATCGCCATTCCTTGTAAATTCTACCTTTTCGGTTTCACGCGTACTGATATCAAGGATGTCAATTTCAGCTTTTTCAATGCCGTTTAATTCAGCAAATTTAAGATTCAGATTATCAAGTGCAATTTTTAAATCCAAATTTTCTCCAGGAACAATGTCCCCTTGCACTTCAACAGCCTTCATGGGTTGTTTTACTTTTACAGAATCAAGAACTTCTCCACTTTTTAAGTATACTTTTGCTTCTTTTCCTGCTTGAAAATTATCCCTTGGCCCAACCTGAAATTTACCATCAAAAGAAACGCCGGCATTGCTTTTTATCGTTGCATCCAGCCTATCTATAAATAAAAAGTTAGATTTTCCAGCAGCAGCAATGAATTGCGGGCTAATTAAAGCGGTATATAAAAGTATAAAAATTGGTATTTGAATTAGCATTGGAAGACAGCCACCCATGGGGTTAAACTGGTGCTCCTTGTAGAATTCAGCCATTTTTCGTTGCATAGTTTGAGGGTCAGATTTATATCTATCCTGAATCATTTTCATTTTAGGCTGGAGTGCCTGCATAACCCTCATAGAGCGCTGTTGAGACACACTAGAATGCCACATTGCAAGGCGCACAATAATTGTAAGCGCTATAATGGCTAAACCCCAATTCCCTACTACGTTTTTCAGAAATTGTAATATAAAAATCGTTAAACCTACAAAATCCATAAATTCTCCTAAAATCCTTATGTATACTAATTTTACACTAAACATGATATTATAAAAGGCATGGAAAACATGTTTGATACAATTTGTGCAATAGCAACCCCCCTAAGTGCAGGCAGCATAGGGATTATCAGGATTTCAGGTGAAAAATCTTTTGAAATTATTTCAAAAATTTTTAATAAACCCATAAAACCCGAAATGATAAACCATGGCTGGATTATAGATAATGAAACAGGGCAAAAAATAGATGAAGTCGTAGTTTTACCGTTTAAAAACCCCAAAAGCTTCACAGGAGAAGACATTATAGAAATTCAAAGTCATGGTTCACCTGTAATTATCAGAGAAATTTTAAATCTCGTTTTAAGAAATGGAGCAAAACTCGCACAGCGAGGGGAATTCACCAAAAGAGCGTTCCTAAATCATAAAATAGACCTATCTCAAGCAGAAGCGGTGCTTGATTTGATAAATGCAAAAACAGCAAAAACTGCATCATTAGCGGCTAATAACTTATCAGGCAGTTTAAAAGATGAAATCAATAGTATGCGCAAAAAAATTATTGAAATTTTAGCTAAAATCACCGCCTCACTTGATTTTCCAGAAGATGTAAAAGAGGTTGAATACGCTGAAATCCTTTCTGTGCTTGATTTTACAAAAAATAAAATTGAAAAAATCCTTGAAAATGCGCACTGCCACAATATTTTACGCGAAGGCATACAAATTGCTATAGCAGGATGCCCAAATGTAGGTAAAAGCAGCCTATTTAATGCACTTTTAAGCTTTCAAAGAGCCATAGTTACAGATATAGCAGGTACAACAAGGGATACAATATCTGAAAATATTGATATAAACGGAGTTTCAGCCACATTGATAGATACAGCAGGAATTCGCGAAGGAAATATTGACAAGGTAGAGCAAATTGGCGTTGAAAATTCAAAAACAACAATTGATGATTCAGATATAATTTTATGTCTTTATGACGGCGAAAATGGGGCGCAAAGCAAGGATATTGAAGTGTTTCAGATGGTTGATACGTGCAAAAAACGCCTATACATTGAAACCAAACAGGACAAAACGCTAAAAAACATACCACAAGAAGATTTCAACATAGGTAAAACCCTTGAAAATCCCATTGTTATTAGCTCTAAGACAAATTATGGAATTGAAAATTTAAAAAAAATCATTTTTAATGAAATAATTGGCGCAAATATAGAAGACACAAACTTTATCACAAATCAAAGACAACAAGAAGCCCTAAGGGCAGCGCTTTCACATATCAAAATGGCGCAAGATGCTTGTAAAATGGAGGAATTGCAGGATTTAATTTCAATTGATATCAAATCTGCCTTAATATCTTTAGGGGAAATTTCCGGAGAAGTGGTAAATGACGAAGTTTTAGACCGCATCTTTGACGCCTTTTGCATCGGAAAGTAGCACAGGGTGAGGGGTACGGGAATTTTATTAGTCTATAAGTCAAACAGTGTCAGGCATGAACATCATTTTAATACCATCCCTACCACTAATTTTTTCAAGCGGACCTGCAACGATAATAAGAGATTTTATGTGCTCATCTTTTTATTGCTCAAAACTCGTCGGCGCTCCAGCTGATAACCTCACACCTCCTCAAACATTTCGCATCGTAATTGCGCCATAAATCTCTAATTACCTTATGCTAACGCTTTCAAAAATTAATTGTCAGGGATAAAGGTTTTTTGTCATTGCGAGGAGCGTTAGCGACGAAGCAATCCAGAAGCTTTTAAAGAAAAGGGGTGCAGGTTACATAGAAATCAGCACCCCAAAAAGTTGTTTGTTTTATCGTAAAATTATTCACGCCATTCCAGGATTATCCTGCCATTAGAGCCATTCCCGCCTACAATTGCGTTACTTGCACTCTGTGAAGGATTTTCCAGCTTATCTAAATCCCGAATAGCTGCCCCACCGCCACCTGCACCGTATCCTGTGGCATTTTTACCATTACTATTGTCGCTTACATCCTGTATGCCACCAGCTCCTGGGGCGCCATATTTATTTATAGCACCTGCACCACCCGCTTTTGCAAGGCCATTATTGCCTTTTAAGCCTTTTGTGCAATATGTGGCATTGTTAAATAAAGACACAGAGCCATTATGGCACGTTTCAGAGATGAAACCGCCTTCCCCGTTTGAGATTAAACCGTTTGCTGTATTCAAAACTGCGTTTTTACCGCCTTTGCCGCCGCCTGCCTTTAGGTCTTTAAAGCTTGTTACACCACCATTTTTGGCATCCACAGGAACGTTATTTTGCATATAGGCGCCTTTTCCGCCCTTTCCGATTCTGATTTTTATTCTGTCGCCGCTTCTAACGGGTATTGAATACGTTAAAATATTGCCGCTGGCGCCACCACCCCCTGTAGAGCCTTCTTGCAGAATGTATTCACCGGTTTCAGGGTTCCATTTTTTGTTCCAAGAAATACGTGCATAGCCACCTGTGCCTGAACCGCCTGCTCCAAAAGAGTATCCGCCTCCGCCTGCGCAGCCTCCGTACCCTGTGGCGTTTTTGCCTGCTATAGAGCCCGATGTGCCGCCACCACCTGGAGTGCAATGCGTTTTGGAGCCAAAAAGCTCTGTCCAGCCGCCTTTTCCGCCAGGCTGGCCAACAGATGAACCACCGCCATCAGAATTTGAAAAGCCTTTAACAGTTAAAAATACACCATTGGGACCACCAACAACCGCACCAGTAAGCTGATCAGGCAAGCCACCAGTAATAGCACCATGGGCACTATAATAAGGACTTGCTGTCCAATTATAAGCTATACCTGCTGGATTCCCGCCAAAAGTGCCAAGCCCGGCATAAGTTGCATCCATACATGTAGCTAAAAGCACAGTAGAACCCCTCAAAAGCTTGCTGGCATGGGCATTATCAGTGTTTCCGCCCTGACCAACCGTAGGGTTGGTGATAGTGCCGTCACTATTGATTTTACCGGGTGTGCCACCTGTTCTGCCCGCCCCCACCTGCACATTCAGGGTTTCATTAGGGGTTACAATTACAGGCCGGATAGGCACAATTTGCCCTGCGCCGCCTCCGCTGCCACCTGAACCGTAATCAAGATATGTAATGCGCATAGCGCCCGGTTTACCATTATCGCCAGTTTTTGCATAATAGCTATAATTACCGACACGAGGCGATTTTGCCCCACCATTACAATAATTTGCACCAAAAATTGTGGAAGCGCTGTATCCTGATGCATTTGTACCAGGCAAACCATGCTGTATTCTTGCCCTGGCGCCTTGTCCACCATTTCCGCCACCCTGGCCACCGCCTCCACCTCCGCCGCCTCCTGAGCCATGGATTATACTTTGATTTGCACCTTCTGTATATGTCAAATATTTATGTTCATTTACAATCCAATCATCCAAACCACCTCCACCGCCGCCACCGCCGCCAGCGGCAATTAATGTACGATTAGTTCTCGTTCCAAATATTGTAGCTCCACCGCCACCTCCACCACCCGAATGACCACAGCCTCCTCCACCTCCGCCACCGCCGTAGCCTGTTACACTGCCACCACCGCCTCCACCGCCATTACCGTGGGCTATTCCGGTGTTACCCCATTTTGAAAGACCGCCGAATGATGCACCACTGCCACCATTTGCATCCCTGTTTAATTCACCATTTTGACCATCCGTATTACTTTCACTTGATGAAATATCACCCCTTTCACCACCAAGCCCAAATCTTGTGCCAGCATTTCCTATTTGCGTACCGCCTGCACCACCTGTGCTGCCACCTTTTCCACCAGTGCCCGAATGATTACTCCAGCCATAATCCGGCCCTCCACCACCACCTGCCGAATAAGCACCGGCATTACCAGTTAGAGCATGTCCTGTCCCACCAGCACCTCCGCCACCGCCGCCACCGATAATTACATTTTGCGTAGAAATATTGCCAATCAATGTAGCGCGTTTTAAAATATACCCTCCACCTCCACCAGCACCGCCTTCTGTATTTGTTGGACGAGCAGCATCTGTAGAAGTGCCTCCAGCTCCGCCACCACCGCCACACATGGATACTAAAGCATATTTATTACGCACTATTGCAGGGACATTCCAAGTGAAAGAGCCTGGGGTAGTATAGTTTACATCGGTTTCTTTTTGACCACCGGCTCCACCGCCTGCGCCGCCTGAAACAAGGGTGGTTTCAATATTATTTACAAGGGCGGGAACCCGAAATGACTGATTGTTGCCAGTGGTGGTGTATTCCACATATCCTGCCGTTGGCGCCGTGCCTCCTCCGCCGCCGGCGCCGACAAGTGTGACTTTTAGGCTGCCATTAAAGCCACTTGGCACAACGTACGTACCTTCACAGTATTCGCTACCATCGGAATCTGTTTTAATTTCAGTGCATTCATTAATACCGTAATTGATTTCGTGGCTTTTAGCTTTTTCAGCAGGCACCGAACCTTCAAACGCAACAGTTTCGCCAAATTTGCGTGTCATAACAGGAGCAAGTGCCGCCATCAAAAGAGAGGCCACTAAAAGCGCCATAAGAAGTTCCACCAAACTAAAAGCAGGTAGTTTTTGAAAACCTACGGTTTTTAATACTGAAAACACATCACAAAAAGAGCTTTGCACACCACAAGGCGGCTTTTGCGCACCGCAAAAGGTGCGAAAAATGGATAAATTTTTCATAAAATCTGTAACCTTTTTTAAGATAAACAACTAAATTTAAAAATAAATTCTCAACTTTTATATTATATTATTTTCAGGTTTTGTCAAGATGGGGAGGATGAAAAATATTTCACTCTGACTTTGCGCTTTTTTGCTCCTGTGGGTATCTGCGCCGAATTTGCTATCACTAACGTTGCTGCGAATTAGCGTGATTATCCTGCGTCGCCTATCAATAGTTTCATTTTGCCAGGTGCATGTCAAAATTGCGCTCTAATTTACGTTCATAATAAAAAGTTTGCCATTTTGAGGTGGCAAACATTTAATAAACACGAGGATATTAAGAGAGAGTAAAAAATACTTTGTTTTAAGGCTAAATGCAGATAAATTTTGCAGTTTAGACCTTTGTAGTTTTATGTGTTATAGTTTATTTTTTTTGACTTTTAATGTTATGGCTCCTGTGGGTGCTTCGTCCCGGTGGACTTGCATCTATCCCACGGGGATGACGTCATCTGTAGCACTCGTGCCTCGCGCACAGCTAAGGCCTCGTCGCCCATCAATAGTTCCAGCTCTCTGCTCATCGCAGCTCGCTTGGGAACCCTGTTTCTTCCTTTTAAATTTTTTAAATTCCCTTTGATACTTTATTAAAGTATTTTTGTTTTTGGAAATTGCTTTTTTAGTATTTTTTATGAAGAAATGTAAACTATTTTTTCAAAAATGTTATAAAAACAAAAACAAGGGAATTGTATAAATGTAAGCGATAACCCAATGGTTATCTAAAAAAGATTTCTCTCTAATTCCTCTCTCTAATATGTGGTAAATTTAACCGGCGTCAAACCCGGTTTTTTATTTGCTTAATTTTTCTTAAATATTTTTAGAACAAATACATCCTGTAATTTTTTTTGATATAAAATACATTTGTTATGAATATGGAATTTTTATACGGAAAAATCCACAGGGCAACTGTGACCGATGCAAATCTTGAATACGTAGGGTCTATCACACTGGATAAAGACCTTATGGATGCATCCGGCATAATGTTAAATCAAAAAGTAGAAATTTTAGATATAAATAATGGTGAAAGATTTTGCACGTATGTTATTGAAGGCAAAAGGGGCAGCGGCACAGTTTGTTTAAACGGAGCCGCCGCAAGAAAAGTGCAAAAGGGTGATAAGGTGATTATTGTAGCGTATGCTTCAATGAGCACAGAAGAATATAAAAATTTCAGCCCAAAAATTGTACATGTGGATGAAAATAACAAGATTATAAAGGCCTAAATTTTAAATTGAGAGCAAAATTAAAATACGGCACCCACAATCCCAATTATGCCCATTGATACAAGCCCTAGAAGTGCAAGCGGGCCTGCAACTTTGCCAAACCTATCCACAACTTTATCTGCTGTTTCTCTTTCATCCCTTCTGGATTCAGTCACAACTTTTCTTTTGTTATAACTTTGAGGCACTTCGATATCTTGTACATTGGCTGAAACCGGCGATTGTGCCACATAAACAGTATTTTGCATACCATTAATGTTATTTACAGGAATTATTTGTTCTGAATTTTGATAATTTTCAAAATGACCAATAGGGGATGAGGCTGAATATTGCTCTTCTTCCACTATTGTATAGGTAAAGTTTTCTATTGCAAAGGCAGAATTTGAAGCAAAAAATAGCGATAGCACTAAAGACAAAAACTTTTTCATAAGCATCTCCTTTAAATTTTTAAATTAATGACGACCTGGTTTGTGTGTATTTGGCCTGCCTGGTTTATTTGGCTTATTTGGAGCAGGTTTTATACTGTTTATATGGCCTGGACGATACACAGGATGTGAAACATGTATTGGCTTATGATAAACTATTGGGCGGTTTGTTTTATGATAGTATACGGCGGGGCGACCATTGAATTTCACAACGTTCAAACCCACATATTCATTTGAAATACTAAAACTTACATTTGGCGTAGAGTAGCTAAAAGTAACACCAGGCGTGTAATTCCAGGATGCATCATAAACGCATGATGTGCTGCAATAAGTAGTGCAGCGGCTTCCTTCACAAATTGTGCGGGACGGTGTACAAGGATTTTCACAAGGAGAGTTGCAATTTGACACATAATATGCAGCATCTGCCTGCATATTTATCCCGAAAAACAGAATTGTAAGGGTGAAAAATGCACAAAGCCTGATTTTTTTCAAAATTTTCATAATTTTTACATACCTCCATACAACATGTGTACTTGATTGCCTACATTTTTTAGAACGAATCAATTAGAGGATTGTTCATTTTTATAAATTTTTGTAACAATATGAATATTTTTAGAAAATTTTATATCAAAGTGAGCAATGAAAAATATTCAGCGGTTTTATTATGGTATAAATATGTCATGATAATTTTAAAAGGAAATAAACCATGGGAATTCAAGCAGTATCATTCGGCAATAACTTGCAAACTTCTACAATTCAGGCAAAACCTGCAAAAGACAAAAAGCCAATGGGCCCAATCGCAAAAGGCGCCACTATTGGTGGTGGAATCGGCACAGGCTTTGCAGCATTAGGTGCAGTTGGATTGAAATTCGTTGCAAATGCATGCGACAAATCTGTTGGCGAATTTGTAAAAGAAGCAGGCGGCTGGGGCAAGTATGCTTTTAGTGTTGCTAGAGGCATTGCAATATATACAGCCGTAGGTGCAGCCATCGGCGGTATTGTAAAACTTGTTAAGGGCAAAGAAGAAGATGAACCCGCAACAGAAGCAACGCCTGATTTAGCAACCCCTAATAATCAGACACAAGAAGGCCAAAATGTTAATGCAAACGCATAAAATAATGCATTATTTGTCAATATAGTTTTAAAATAAAAAGCTTGGTTTTTTATCAAAACCAAGCTTTTTTAATATATTTAATAAATTTGTTAAACTACAGATTTTTAATATCCACAAACTGATTGCCTTTTGACATTGCAATTTTACCACTGCGAACAAATTCTTTCACGCCATAAGGTCTTATTAATTCTGCAAGCGCTTGAATTTGTTTTTCTGAACCAACAGTTTGAATAGTGTATGCTTTATCTGTCACATCAATGATTTTAGAACCTGTAGCATCTACTATTCTTAAAATATC
The DNA here is from genome assembly GCA_910587815.1 of Candidatus Gastranaerophilales bacterium. GTDB lineage: Bacteria > Cyanobacteriota > Vampirovibrionia > Gastranaerophilales > Gastranaerophilaceae > MGBC122484. Next base: position 25,300 of record CAJUNK010000017.1, read on the forward strand.
AGATTTTTCTTCATCTTTACAGTTCAGCTTCACAAGTGCTACTTCACATTCAAGTGCTTCGTTTAAATTTAAATCTGCTACTTTAATTACAGGAATCAGGCGGTTTAATTGTTTGTTAATTTGTTCAATTGCAGCAGAATCACCATCTGTTACTATTGTTATTCTTGAATACAGTCTATCAATTGTCGGAGCAACAGTCAGGCTTTCGATATTATATCCTCGTCCTGAAAACAAATCTACCACTCGTGACAACACGCCGGATTCGTTTGCAACCAATATAGAAATTGTATGAAAAACGCCCATTTATAAATTTTCCTTATTTATACTATTTCACAATTATTTTACTGCGCAATCATTTGACAATAATACTTTTGTTAGAGGCTCTCCTGCAAGCACCCAAGGATATACCATCTCAAAGTTTTCTACAACAAAATCAATAAACACAGGTCTTTTTGCTTCCATAGCCTTTAATATTGCAGGTTCAATTTCATCTTCATGCTCAACACGAATACCTACAGCTCCATAGGCTTCTGCTACTTTTACAAAATCAGGAGCAGAAATTTGAGTTTCGCTATAATGTTTATTAAATAATTTTTCCTGCCATTGACGCACCATACCAAGATAGCCGTTATTTATTATACAGTTTATAACATTAAAACCATAATCCACACAGGTAGCAAGTTCTTGAATATTCATCTGGATTGAACCATCACCTGCAATGTTTAATACAAGCTGATCCTTTTTGCCGGCACATGCACCCATAGCAGCAGGAAAACCGAAGCCCATTGTGCCAAGGCCGCCTGATGTAATTAATTTTCTTGGTTCATTAAATTGGAACAATTGCGCTGCCCACATTTGATGCTGCCCAACCTCTGTGCAAACAATCGGGCTATATTTTTTTGTTACTTCATAAAGTTTTTGAATAACGGTAATTGCACTTAATTTATCAGATGCAAATGGGGGTATTGCACGTTTTTGTTTCCATTCATCTATTTGAGCAAACCATTTTTGTTTATCATCTGCATAAACATTAGGATTTTTCTTTTCAAAGTATTCAATCATGCCTGATAGCACATTTTTGCAATCTCCAACAATTGGAATATCCACTTTTACATTCTTTGAAATTGAACATGGATCAATATCAACATGAATAACATGAGAATCCCTAGCAAAACGTTTCAAACAGCCCGTAATTCTGTCATTAAAACGCGTGCCCAATGCCAAAATTACATCTGCATGCACAACGGCATAGTTTGCCCAATAATTTCCATGCATACCAAGCATTCCAAGACTTGAATCCAAAGAATCAGGATATGTACCCGTACCCATAAGGGTATGGGTTACAGGCGCTTGAATCATTTGAGCAAATTTTTGCAATTCTTCACATGCACCTGAATTTAAAACACCGCCACCAGATATTATAACGGGCCTGTGGGCTTCTGAAAGCATTTTTACAGCCTTTGCAATCTGTAATGGATGGCCTTTATAGTTTGGATTATATCCTGCAAGTTTTATGGTTTCAGGGTATTCAAAGGTGCTTTGCGCAGTTTGGACATCTCTTGGAAGATCAATAACAACAGGGCCTGGTTTCCCGGTGGTTGCAATATGAAAAGCTTCTTTTATTATCCTTGGAATATCTTTTATATCTTTTACAAGATAATTATGTTTGCAGCAAGAACGAGTTATCCCCACAATATCAGCCTCTTGGAACGCATCGTTTCCAATTTGGGCAAGCCCCACTTGACCTGTTAAAACAACAATTGGATACCCGTCATAATAAGCATTTGCAATACCTGTAATTGTATTGCAAGCGCCCGGGCCTGATGTCACAAGGGCTACACCGCATTTTCCTGTGGCACGAGCATAACCTTCTGCGGCATGTACCGCAGCTTGTTCATGACGCACAAGATAGTGTTTTATTTCATTTTGATTATATAAAGCATCATAAATTTTAATAACCTGTCCGCCAGGGTAACCGAAAATTTCTTTAACACCTTCTTTTACAAGAGATTTTAATATAATTTCGGCTCCGGAATATATTTCTTTTGTCATACTTCTTTCATGCTCCAAAAAAATCAGTTTTTGTTATAATCAAATTATACTATGAATATAAGAAATGTGTCAGGAGATTTAATAGGCGGATTTATAGGCGCTACCATTGCGCTTCCGCAGGCGCTTGCCTTTGGTACAATGACAGGTGCTGGAGCATTGTCCGGTTTGTATGGAGCAATGTTCTTGTGTTTATTTAGCGGGCTTTTTGGGATAAATGTCCCCATTATTTCAGGCCCCACCGGTCCTACAGCCATCATTATAGCATCCGTTTATGCAAGCCTTGGCGGAAACGTTCATGCACTTTGGGCGGTATTATTTTTAGCAAGCATATTTCAGATAATTTTATCTTTTACAAAAATTCCAAATTTAGTAAAATATGTACCATACCCTGTAATTTCAGGCTTTATGAACGGGGTTGGGGTAATACTTATTATTTTGCAAGTCGCCCCGCTTTTAGGCGAAAATGGTTTTGCAACACCAATCTTAACATTTAAAAATTTTTCACATATATTATCAAATATCAACACTGATGCTTTTGTAATCGGACTTTTTAGCCTTGGCATTTTGATTTACACACCAAAAATTATCAAAAAATATATTCCATCTGAAATTTTTGCAATATTTTTAGGTACATTGTTTGCCTGGGCTTATAAAATGAATGTACCCACAATAAGCGGGATGACTGGTGAATTGCCAAGCGTTGTTATGGCAGATTTTTCAAATATAATACACCTTACATCTCTTGCTGTTATGATTGCCATAATTTGTTCTACAGAAAGTTTAATGACAGGACTTGTGGTTTCGTCTTTAACAAAGAAAAAAATAAATAACCAATCATTAATTTTCTCGCAAGGCATTGGAAATTCTATAGCAGCACTTTTTGGCGGAATTTCAGGAGCAGGCGCCACAATGCGCTCTGTAGCCGCTATAAGAACAGGTGCAAATACTAAATTTTCAACAATATTTTGCGGACTTTTGATTTTATTTGCAATAATTTACTGTAGTGATATTGTAAATATGGTGCCTATGGCAACTTTGGCCGCTATTTTAATTCGTGTTGGGTACAATATTGTGGATACAAAATTTTTAAAAGTTATTCGCTATGCACCAAAAGAAGATCTAATTGTGATGTTTATAGTATTTTTCCTCACTATTTTTCACGATATTATCTTTGCCGTAGGTGTAGGGATAACACTATCCGCAGCACTTTTTGCAAAACAATTAGCAGACAGAACAACATTAAACATTAAAGATGTTGAAAATGATAAAATTACAAAACTTGAAAAACAACTGCATGATGAAAGTCACTATAAAATAAGAGTAGTCCATATCCGTGGAGAATTTTTCTTTGGCAGTGCATCACAAATAATTTCTCAGTTTGAAGAAATACTGGGCACAAAACACATAATTATTTGTTATGATTCAGACAGAAAGCTTGATATTAGTGCCATTTTTGCACTTGAGGATATTTTAACAAGGTTAAAATCTCAAGGGGTAAAAGTTTATTTAGTTTTAAATAATGAAGAAATTCTAAAGCAGTTGGATGAATTAAATTTAAAAAGACAATTAAGCAATGAAGATATTTTCTTTGAAGAAATTGATGCAATAAACAAGGCAAAAGAAAGTTTAAATTTAGCTTAAAAAATTAAGCCACATCGCATCACCTATGTTGGGAATTTTAAAGAATTTGTTTTTGTTTCACCATAAAACATAAAGCGAAAGCTTATTTTTGCTTATGAAAATTTAGGAGAAACAAAAATGACACAAAGGCTTGAGATGTATAGATGCAATATTTGTAAAAATATTGTAGAAGTAGTGCTGGATGGGGAAGGCACACTTGTATGCTGCGGAGAAGAAATGGAACTTTTGACTCCTGGCACAACAGACGGCGCTGAAGAAAAACATGTGCCAGTTATTGAATATCAATGCGAAGGTGCAGGAGTAAAAATCAGGGTAGGAGAAATGCCGCACCCAATGGTTGAAGAACATTTTATAGAATTTATTGAAGCTATTTCAAAAAGCGGCAAAACTATTCACAGGGAATACTTATACCCAGGCGAAGCACCTGAAATTACAGTAAATTGCAGAAGTAATTTAGGGCAAGGAGATGGTTTAAAGGCAAGAGAATATTGCAACATCCACGGCTTATATATTAGCAAAGATAAGGAAAATTAGACAAATGAAAATGGATAACACATTACTTGAAGATTTAAATAACCAACTAAATAGAGAATTTTATGCAGCATATCTTTATTTTGCAATGGCAACATATTTTACAGAAATTAATATGGAGGGTTTTGCAAAATTAACTAAAAACCACGCAAAAGAAGAATTAAACCATGCTAGAAAAATTTATGACTATGTTATTTTGAGAGATGAAAAAGTGGCATTATCAAGAATTGAAGCGCCAGATACAAATTGGAATAATCCAATAGATGCAATTAATGCTGCACTTGATCATGAAAAATTTGTGACAGAAAATATCCACAGAATTTACAAAAATGCAAAAGAAAAAAAGGATTACGCACTTGAAGTATTTATGCAATGGTTTGTAAGCGAACAAGTAGAGGAAGAGCACCTTTTTCAATCCATGCTTGATAAGATGAGCTATATTAATGATTGCAGCTGCGAGATTGTCAATATTGATAGAGAATTAAAGATTGAAAATGAATATGTAGAATAGAATTCTATATTATTTTAATCATCTAAAGTTTAAAAAGCCCTGATATCAGGGCTTTTATTATAATGCGATAACTTCAACATTATCTAAATTCACATGCTGACGCGCATGCCAAAGATCATATTGGGTTTGCAAATCAAGCCAAAATTGTGCAGGAACTTTAAACGCTTTTTCAAGCTTTACAGCCATTTCTGCTGTCACCCTGTTTTTACAGTTTACAAGTTCTGATGCGGTGACCCTTGAAACGCCGATTTTTAGCGCAAAAGCGCTAACAGAAAGCTTATAACCGGGGAGGTATTCATGTTTTAATAAATCACCGGGGTGTGGAGGATTATACATTTCCATAATATTTCCTTTCTTTAATGATAGTCTTGATAGTCCACAATGCATACATCGGCAGTGCTTTCATCAAATTTAAATGTTATTCGCCAATTGGCCTGAACCGTTACAGACCACATGTCTTTCATATCACCTTTTAATTTATGCAATTTATATGAAGGTGCACAAATGAGCGGGGTTAAATTTTTCATTAAATTCAAGGTACCCAAAATAATCCTGATTTTTTCTTGATGTATAGCCTGGATGCCTTTTGTAGAGCCCGTTTTAAAAAAATTTTCCAAACCCTTGTGCTTAAAGGATTTAATCATATTAATATTATAAACTGTAAATTAACAGTTGTCAATTCCAAGAAGCTAAAAAATATTTTCACACTTTCTTTGCGCAATATTTTTCAATAGAACAATTTGCACAGTTTGGTTTTTGGGGTTTGCAGATATTTTGCCCATGAGTTACAAGTAATGTATTAAAATCTATCCAATACTTTTTTGGGAGTTTTTCTCTTAATGCAAATTCTGTTTCTTCAGGATTTTTGGTTTCAACATATCCTAGACGGTTTGAAATTCTGTGCACATGCACATCCACGCAAATTGCAGGCTTACTAAAGCCTTTTGTGAGCACCAAATTTGCCGTTTTTCTACCCACACCCTTAAATTTAATCAATTCTTCAATAGAATCAGGTACTTTTGAATCGTATTTTTCAACCAGCTCTTTAGATAGATTTATAATTTGTTCTGCCTTATTTTGGTAAAAACCGACAGGATAGATGGCACGTGATAACGTCTCGACATCAAGCTTAGAAATTTCTTTTGGAGTTTTACCTAATTCAAGCATTCGCATAGAACAAGGATATGTTGTTTTATCATTTGTACGAAGACTCAAAATGCAACAAATAAGCACTAAATAAGGGTCATTCACACCTTCCATAAATTTTACAAATTCTGTTTGGACTACCCTATTTGTAGAATTGTCTTTTTTCAGGTTTTCAATTATTTTATCAATATTCATAATAATAAACTTTTTGACATATAATATAGTCATGATTATAATACGAAAGATAATAAAAAGGAGAATTTAGCTTTTATGAGCAACGCTATTGATATAACAGATGCAACTTTTGAAAATGAAGTTTTGAAAAATGAATCAGTTACAATTGTTGATTTTTGGGCACCATGGTGTGGTCCTTGCAGAAAAATGGGTCCTGTATTAGATGAAATTGCAGGCGAATTTGAAGGCAAAATTAAAGTTGCAAAAATAAACACTGATGAAAACCTGAAAACTGCAAAAGAATATCAAATTTCAGGTTTGCCAAGTATAGTAATATTTAAAGATGGTGAAGCAAAAGAAACACTTGTAGGTTTAATGCCAAAATCTGCAATCATATCAAATATTGAAAAACATTTAGGATAATTAACTTAACTTTATAATATTAAAAACAGGCTTTGACAATATTTTAATCAGAGCCTGTTTTTGTGTACATTTTAAAAAACTAAAGCAGGACATTTAAAACCATTTATCATTAAATGAGCTATATAAATGGTAAGCTTTAACAACAGCGCCCTGATACAACAATTACATATAATCATGATTACAGCAAATATCCAAAAGGTTTAAAAGAATAGGTGGATAACGCTGAAAATATGCAGCTTGCAAACAGTGTATCATTATATTCTGCTGATGGCCCCGGAGAATTTGTTGCAGAAGTTTTTGCAAGAACATTAAACGGTGCAAAATTCCCAAAAGCTGTTATGGATTTATACAAAAAATTAAACGGCCCAAAAATTTAATTTCAGGCCGCTATAAATTATTTTTTAAGATTTTTAAAAATTATAGTTTGGAATTTTGAACTCTCTTGTATCAATTCCATTATTCGCATAAGCATCGTAGAGCTTTAAGGATTTTTCTTTTGCTGAATTTACAAATTCTTCACTTATAAATTTTTTATAGGTTTCATTTAATTCGCCTGAGTAATTCCCTAAAACCTTTGACCATTCTGATAAAACAGTTTTATTGCCGCCGCCTGCATAAGCTTTTGTTTTAGCATCTGTGCCGGATGGCCTTATTTCAATAAATTTATCATCAAAATCAAGATAAGTGCCATCTCCTACAAATTTAACAGCAAGAAGGTTTGAAAAATCAAGCTTGGTATCACAATTTTTAAAGGTTTCATTTAAAATTTCTTTTGCATCACAAAGGGTGATAATTCCTTCTTCTATTGCAATTGCAATTGAAAGATAAAATACATCATTTTTAGTTCTAAGTGCTTCACCTGAAAGCTTTGCAAGCTTTAATTTTTCAATATCGGGTTCTGATTCATTGTAATATGAAATATCATCCCTTACATCAAACCTTGCTTTAATTTTATTTTCATTATAAACATTTTCTAAATGCTTCCATAGCGGAACATTAAGGCTTGCAACAAGGCCAGATGCCACAATAATGGCTTCTGTTGCACTTTTTTCCCTCATAGCTAAAGCACACCTATTGTTTATAGATTTTATAATGTCGTTTGAGCCTATAATCATACCGCCTGATTCTTCGCCACCAAAAATCATTCTTGGGCTGTCATTTAATTGTACTTTGTTTTTAAAAATATCTTCAACTTCAATATTTTTAACACCATTTTCCAATTGAAACTCTATTTTTTTAATAGTGTTTGCAATTTCTTTGAATCCAACAGGGGTATTTATTACTTTTATACCGTTGTTTTTTGCCCACTCATCCCAACTTTTTGAACTTGCTGTGGTTTTTACGATAAATCTTGTATGCTTATCAAATTCGCCGGTTTCTTTTAATTGTTTTGCCCAAAAATCCATAATCATCAAAAACGCCTGATTTGCACTAAAGACGCATAAAATTCTATTATTTCCAAGGTCTGCAACATCTACACCAGCTTTTATAATATCGCTTTTCTTTGCTGCATCTTCAATTTGCACTACGCTTAACCTATCATGGTCAGGGTCTGTCACAAGGCAGACTGTACCTATGGGATAATTTGCAAGTTTTTTATCATAATTCAGTGAATTTATTACAGGAAAATAAGGTTTTCCATCTTTATCTTTTGAAACAACAGTAATATCAAGTGACCAATCATAGAAAGCTCCATTTTTTGTATCTTTTCCTATTGAATGAAAAAACGGGTCTTCTTCAATATTAAGCCAATCAAAAGTTTTTGATATATCAAGCTTGTTTAAAATTTTTGATAATGTATTATACGCAGCACCACCAACAGCATCTATTACTATTTTTTTATCGAAATTTTTTATTTTGTTTAAAATTGAATCATCTGCAACATTTGATTTTAAATATTCAACATATAAATCTACACCATTATTTAGTCTTTCCATAGAATTTTCATCAATTAATTTATCATCAGATGCTGAAAATTCAATTTTATATTCACCCGTTTTATCAACAGTGTTTAATATTTCTTCAATTTTATTTACAAATTCAAGACTTTCATTAGGCAAAAACTGTGAACCTTGATTATTTAAATCTTTTGTAGCATTTTTTACACTGATACCATGAGAACTTGTAATATATTCTGCACCAACCAAATCAAGTTTAAATGCCAAAAATGAAGCAAGCCAAATTGGAATTGTTTGCCTATTTTTAGGAACAAGTGTTCTAATGCCAAGAGCTGCTTGAATCCTTGCAATTAAATCAAGATAAGTTTTACTGTTGTAGCGCACTTCAGAACCTGCAAGTTTTACCAATTCCTTATTTGGATATTTTTCTTTTAAAACAAGTGCTTTTGCAAGTGTAGCAAGGGTTATACCCATTGTATTAATTGGAAATCTTGTATCATGCGGATATAAGATATTTTGAGGCCCCCTAATACCTGCGGTTGAAACAAGTGCTTCTTTTTTATAACCTTCAAACCATTTTTTTAAATCCAGTTTTTCAATCAAATTTTTAGTTAAAGTAAATGTAAATTTATCTTTATTTGTATAATCAAATACCTTATCTACTTTTATAGAATCTGGTGTGTTTTTTTCAACACCTTCCATTAATAACTTTTCTAAAGGTCTCTCACTTAAATTTTGCATAAAAAATTTCCTCTAATAACTTTTCTTAAAATCAATTGTTATTCTAGCATGAAGAAATTTACACTCAAACTATGTTTTATTTTTTCTCAGCCTTTTCAGAAAGCATTTTCTTACCTGTAATGCGCGCCATTAATCTATAATATGCACCTACTATACCTTTTTTCTCTATATGTTTCTTTTCAAATACATCAATTTCATCTCTTGATGATTTCTTATCTAAAGGCACGCCAATGGACAGCCTAACTGTGCTTTCATTTGTAAGTTCAGTTGCAGCAGCAACTGCTGTAGCACCTGCAAGGCTTCCTAAATATTGTTTAGCAAATGTTTTATTAAATAATTCCATAAAGAATTTATTTAATACATAATTCGACATTTTGTGTGCCGTACGTTCTTTTGTTACTTCTGATGCTTTTTGCGTATTTTCACCATTAGATTGTATTAAAATTTCATTTCTAAAATCATTTATAAAGAAATAACTTGATATTAAGGTTACAAAATTTCTTGATAAGGAAGCAAGAGCAGTTTGAGGATATTTTGCAGAAGTATCAGTATTTAAAGGTTTTGTATTGACAAATCTTATGTATTCCTGAAAATCAGCCATACTGATTTTGCCCTTCAAATATTTTCTATACATTGTTGTGCAATCGTTATAAAGTTCACCTATATCTGCATAATTTCCTTCCGCCTTTGGTGGTGGCAGAGGAGCAGCTTTTTTTGAAAGACCCAAAAGCGGCTTTACAGGAGCAGCTATTAAAGATTTCAAAGCTTTCACAGGATATAGAAGCGCATCCACTACGGCCTTTATCTTTTTCTCTTGAACTCTGCCAAAATTAAACACAGCACTTTCAAGAACGGGTAATTCCGTTACATCTTCTTTCGATTTTCTATTAACTTTCTTCATTTCTACGGTAATACTTTTAAGGTTATACATTGTATAGCCAACATTGTCTTCGTTTCCATAAAGAGAATTTATAACATTTTTACCTTTTATTATGTAATGACTTTCCTGTGCACCCCTTGTAGCATTTTTTAATTTATCATAATCAATATCAAAAATACCTTCATAAGATTTTTTAACACCTTCAAGATTATTGTTATCAAATCCTTTAAGAAAATGTTTAAGCTCTTTTGTGCTCAAAATCAATTCTTTTTTAGTATTGCGATCATAAAAATATTTAAGTTCTTTGCTTACATTCTTTATTAAATTATCAAATGTAGCACTTTTTGTCCTTACAACGCTATAAATAATATCAAAAGCAAAGGCAGCAGCAATTGCAAGACCTACTCTTTTTAGAGTTAAAGGACTCTTGTTTCTATCAGAATTCTTATTGTCAGGTTTTGCTGAGTGATTTTTCTTAGTATCTTCTGCCTGCATATTTTTATCAGAAGAAGCCTTTTGAAGATTGTTTGCAAAAATATTAGTATTGTTTTCAGGCATCAAAGAAATGCCCCTGTATGCTTCAGGTTTATTTGCATCATTTTTTATTAACGGATTTTTACCTTTTTTTATCTGTTTTTTATTATATTCTTTGGCACCTTCAGGACTTAAAGGTAAAAGAGGAACTCCTGAAATCAGTCTTGTTGCCACCTCAGAAAACAATGATGAACCAGCAATAGCAGCACAAGCAAGAGCTTTACTTTTATTTACATAACTTGAAAGAGACCCAAGAACAGTATATGTCATAAATGCACTCAAACCTATGCGCATCATTTCTCTTTTTACACGCTTATTGCCTGCTTCTTTTGCTTCTTTTTCATTATTTTTCTCATACATAACAAGATTGTAAAAATCTGTCCCAACAAATAAAGAGGAGACAAAGCCTGTAGCCAGCCTGTTAAGTGCTCTCTCGTCTTTTGTATTATAATTTCCAACAGGTTTTCCTGCCGGAACTTTTAACATTGCTTCTTTAAGCCCCTTTGGATTATTTGCATAATCTTTAAAGCCTTTAATTATATAGAACAGCTCCATTGTTTCTTTTTGCTGTTTTCTATTTTGAAGAAATGATGCATCTGCCAGCTTTTTTACTATCTTTGTGTTTTTAACCTTTGGAATCTTTTGCAGGCCACTCACCATTGCACCATAGATATCAATGGGAAGTTTTGCAACATCCCAAAGTCCTGCTGCCAGTTTGCCAGGCAAAGTTTTATCATGAACAATAAGCTTGTTATCCTTTAGTTCTAAAAATTCAGAACTTTTTGAACCCATTTGACGTCTAAATTCATTAACATAACTTTCAACAAAGCCATTGCCCACCGCCTTATTGGTATTTTTTACAAACTTTGAATAATCAGAAATTTCAAACCCACCCTGCACAGTGTGCTTTAGATAAGTATTTCTTAATGATTCCATTAAATTTTCTGAAGTTTGTAAAATTTTTTCAGACCTAATACCTTTAAATGTCAGTGAAGTTGCAGAATCAGGGGAAATTTTAACTCCGTTTTTAAAATATCCATCTTTTCTATTTTCTAAAACACCACTTAAAATTTCAGAGGAAAAATCACCATTGCTCTTCACATCCAGAAAAGCACTTTTTGGCTTTAAAGCATTAATCAAACCTATTTTCATTTTTCCCCATATTGAAATTGTATTAAGCCAAAGGCTAAATCATTTATATAAAACTCTAAAAAAATATTACTTGCTAGTTTTGTATAGTTATTTGTATTTTTGTTAAATATTTGTCTAAAATATAAAAATATTTTATTCTGTAATTATGCTAATCACTGGAAAAATAGTCATCGTAGACGATGAAAATATGGTAACAAAGACCCTTAAAACCTTACTTAAAATTGAGGGTTTTTCAAATGTCGAAACCTTTAATGACCCAGGTCTTGCATTAGAACACATCAAGAGAGAATCTTGTGATTTAATAATTTCAGATTTTATCATGCCAAATATGAATGGTATTGAGTTTTTGTCAAAAGCAAAACAATTTCAGCCTGATACAACACAGATTTTGCTTACAGGATATGCTGATAAAGAAAATGCAATAAGAGCAATTAATGAAGTTGGAATTTTTAAATATATTGAAAAACCCTGGATTAATGATGATATTGTTATAAATATCAAAAACGGAATTGAGCGCACAAGGCTAAAAGGACAATTAAAGGATAAAATTGAAGAGCTTGAGATTGCAAACAAAAAACTTGAAGAATATTCAAAATCTTTGGAAGAAAAGGTTCAAGAAAGAACAAAAAATCTAAATACAATAATAGAAAATCTTGCAGACGGGCTTGTTATGTTTAATGGCAATAATATTATTGTACAAGCAAATGAACAGGCTAAAATTTTGTTCTGTGCAGATGAAAATGAAATTTTAGGAAAAAATTTCTTTGAAATTATAATCAATGAAAAAAATAAAAAAATTAATAAATGCGATAAAACATTAAGGGATTTTGCAATCATTGATTATAAAAATAATAAAAAAATCCCTGTTGAAATAAACCTTGCAGATGTAAATATTGACAATGAACACTTCACGATTGCACTAATTCGTGATATCACTTTCCAAAAAGAAAATGAAAGGTTAAGAGATGATTTTATTGCAACCTTAACACACGACCTTAGAACACCGCTTTTAGCTTCCATTAATGCATTAGAATTTTCTTTAAACGGAGAACTTGGGAACATAAATGATGAATTAAAAGAACTTTTAATTGTAATGAAAAAAAGTTCAGAAGATATGCTTGGGCTTGTAAATGCGCTTTTAGAAGTTTACAGATATGAATCAGGCAAATTATATCTGTGCAAATCGCAATTCAATTTAAAAGAACTAATTGAAGAATGCACAAAAAAATTAGAACCTCTTTTGAAAAATGATAATTTAACATTTGAAATTGAACCTTGTAACGACACGATTATAGATGCTGATAAAAATGAAATCAGAAGAGTGATATCAAATCTTCTTGGAAATGCTATTAAGCATAGTAAAAAAGATGGTACTATAAAAATCAAAATTTCTTTTGAAAACAAAAATGCAAGGGTTGATATTATTGACTTTGGCGAAGGCCTTAGTAAAGAAGACATAGACAAGCTATTTAAAAGATTTTCACAAGGGACAAGCAAAAAACGTTCTGCTTCAACAGGTCTTGGGCTTTACTTATCAAGACAAATAGTAGAAGCGCATAATGGTAAGATTTTTGCAGAAGGTGAAATAGATAAAGGCTGCACGTTTAGCTTCATTTTACAAAATTCGGTAGTTGAAAATCAGGTACTTTCATAGATGATGGACACTATACAAGAAAAAACAAACACTATAAAAATTCTTCTTGTCGAAGACCATATTATGGCAAGAATGGGCACTGCTTTATTTATTAAAAATAATTCTGATTTTGATTTAGCAGGCCAGGCGGAAGATGGTCAGCAAGCAATTGATTTAGCTGCAAGGCTAAAGCCTGATGTTATTTTAATGGATATAGGCCTGCCAAAGATTGACGGTATTGAAGCAACAAAAAAAATCAAAGAAAAAGGAATAGATTCAGCCATTTTAATGCTAACATCAAGAGAAAGTGAAGAAGATGTTTTTGCGGCATTAAATGCAGGGGCAGATGGATACATCATGAAGGGTTCAAATTTAGAAAGCCTTACTAATGCCATAAAATCTGTTAATCAAAAGGCTGGCTGGCTGGATCCTATGATTGCAAGAATTGTACTTGGAAGTATGCAAAATACTCCATATCAAACAAAGAAAGAAAAAGGGGAGAATAATTCTTACGGCCTTACAAAAAAAGAACTTGAAGTATTATCCCTGCTTTCAGATGGACTTTCAAATCAGGAAATTTCAGAAAAACTTGTAATATCAATATCTACAACAAAAGCGCATGTACACAGTATTTTACAAAAATTATACCTTGAAGACAGAACAAAAGCCGCAATTAAAGCCTTAAAGGAAGGGTTAATTTAAGGTGAAAAAATTCCCCGCCAAAAAACATAAATTTTTAATTTTATTTTTAACCTGTCTGATTTTATTTCAAGGCGCTTTTCAAGATGCTTTTGCCTTTAAATTATACAATATTACTGATAAGCTTCCCTGGAGCGATGCAGCAAAACAAAAAAGACTGCAAAAACAGCAAGAAGAAGAAACTGAACCTATGGTGCAAACTGTTGAAGAATGGATGGAACGCGCCACAGATGTAAAGATGGAACATAGGTTTTCAGAACCATACAAGGAAGAACCTAATCCAAAACTTGTTGATAAGCTTGAATGGCCGACATTTTTTGAAAAATACAATAATACACCAGGTTCCAGAGAATTAAACCTTGAAAAATTAATGCTTGATAAAAGCGTGCGTTCTCAAGGAGTCATAAGCCCTGATTTCAAACTTATGGCATACACAGAATCCTATTATCACCCTTCGAATCAGCAAACTTCGTCTGCATTTTTTATTTACCCGCTTGATACAATGAAGGGTAAAAAACAAAGGGTGACAGAAGCAAATGTTTTTGCAGGTGCTAGAAAAACTGCTCTTTTATCAAGCAGCATTGAAGATTTAAGACAATTTTTATTTTCATCATTCACAATTGTAGACTGGTCAAAAGACAATAAAATGGTGCTTTTAAAAGAAAAAGTAGGTTCCACAATTGAAGGAGTATATCAAACATACGTTTGGGTGTACTTTTTGGGCGACACCAAAGATAGTGACGATGAGATGGATGAAACAGCTTATTTAAACGGCGCTTATGGCAAAAAGTATGATGAATTAAATGAAATTATAAAAGAATATTGGTTTTCAAAGGATAGACTAAACTTAAATCATTATAGATGGGATATCAAACCTTTAGGGTTCCTTTCAAAGAATGAAAATATTGTGGTTTGCACGGCATATACTTATGATGAAAAATTAAAAGAGCATATTTTTCTTGGTCTTTGGGGAATCAATGTATTGACTGGCGAAAACACTTTGCTTTCAGAAACATTAAATGATGGTTTTGAAATTTCAACAAACGGCTCTGTTTTAATTCGCCGTTTGCCATAGCGCTTGGTTGTTTTTGTTTACACGCTGTTTGTCTTGTGGTTCCTGTGGGTGTTTCGCGCAGGTAGCGCTCACATCCTACCCCACAGGGATGACGTTATCTGTAGCACTCGTACCTCGTGCACAGCTAAGGCCTCGTCGCCATCGTAAGGTTCCAGTCGCAAACTCATCGTTTGTTCCCTGGGAACACCGGTTCATACTTTTAAAAAAAGGGGTGCTGAGGTTACATTTGAACAGCACCCAAAAAGTTGTTTATATCGTAAATTTAGTAAATATGGAGCAATAATGCTTTTGCAAAACCCACCCGTCACCCTGAACTTGTTTGACTACTTTTGCCGAAATCTCTTGATTTCGTGCAAAATGTCTGGTTTCCCACAGGGTCTTATCAGTAGACACCGCCAGCCATTCAATATAAATTTTTATACACGGTGGTCGCCCATTCATATAACATCT
>CAJUNK010000018.1 GCA_910587815.1 Candidatus Gastranaerophilales bacterium
TGGAGCGTAGGTTACGCCATCCGAACCCCTAAAATATATTGTGCAGAAAATTGTTTTATTTTATCTATAAAATTTGATAAAATAAAACAAGCGCTAAATACTTAAAATATATAAAATTTGTGTAAATATATCTTGATAAAAACTAAAGAATTTTTTTTAAAATTTCATCAACTATTTTTAATTTATCAGCGTTCTTTTTTATTAATTTTATTCTACCAATAATTGATTGATACAATTCTTTTTCATTGACTTCATCATCAAAATCATACAGGTCTTTTGGTTTAAGTCCAAGTGCGTTGGCAAGCTTTTCAAGAGTATTGGGTGTAGGATAATTAACCCCATTTTCTATACAAGATAGCGCCCTTGGTGAAGTGTTAATTTTTTCCGCTAATTGTTCTTGCGTAAGTTTTTTAGCTTTTCTTAATTTAGCTATGCGCAAACCTAATAATTTCTTTAAATTTCCTTCTATTGTCATTTAAGTAATCTTTCAATTTCTATATCAATGCTAATGTTTATTTCATGTAAAAAAAATGATTTATTGGTTTATGACACTTGATTTATTAGTTATTGACATTAAAAATTGAGCCCACTATAATTGACTTATAAAAAGTATAAAAGTTTCAAACTAAATATAATTCAGCGCGGGTGGTTAAACCGCCCGTTTTCTTAAAACAAGTTTCACCCTTTTTGACCTTTAATGCAGCATATATTCTATGCTGCATTTTTTAAAATAAAAAATAAATTTTAACTAGCAAATTATTTTTATTTTGTGTTTTATATCATCCCATCCTTTTTTGACCTATAATAAAAAAATAATAAATATGAGGAATATTAATGAGAATTACATCTGTAAGCGCGGCATATAACCGTCAAAATTTGAGACCCCAAAACGTAAACTTTGGAAAATTTGAAAATAGGGAAGTCGCACAACATGTTAAAGAAAATATATTAAACCCTAATAAATATGGCGGTCCTGCAAAAGTGGCGTTTGATTATTTTGATAAATCAGACTTTGTTACAATTAAACGTAAAAAAGGTCTGGTATATGCTGTTGCTGAAAGAGATGCTATTAGCAAACACGAAAATAAAAAACTTTTTGAAGATATGATATTGCGTTATTATCGGCTTTTTAGCTGTGGAGCTGATAGAAAGAACTTGACTGCAACATTAGATAATACCTATCGTGCCTATGAATGGGAACCTGAATTTGAAGAGCAAACAAACATTATTAAATCGGAACCAAATTATCTTACCCTTGTAGAAAATTTTGGCAATGCGCATAATCTATACGAAAGTTTTAGGGATGCCGAAAATGGTTATGACCCTTCTGCTTCTGACTTAGTATCTTCTGAGGAGGAATATGAGCCTGATAATTGGGATAAAGCTCATGATTGGATGAAAAATTAAAATAATTATTAATTTTCTTTAATATCTTAATTGTTATTTGAATAAAATTAGCAATAATTTTTGTTTACTTGTTTTACTTTTAATAGGATGTAATAAAAGGTAAATTTATAAGTAATAAAAGGTAAATTTTTTGTTCAGGTCAAGAATAGTGAAGGATTTCAATAGCAATTATACTGCTATGTCTAAAAGCTTAAATTTTACAGGCTTAAAGACAGGTAAAATTGCCAACCTTGCGGCCATAGAGAATTTTTCAAACTGTCATCTTGACGGTATTTATTCTAAACTCAAAGATAAAGTTGCCCCCGGTTTTATCCAAGAACAAGGGGGCAATGTCTTTTACAAGAAGGCTAATTCTTTTGTAGATACCTTAAAATATCCATTTACAAGAATGCCTCTTGAATTATTAAATGCTTTTGCAAATAAATTTAATATTGAAAGCTTACAAAATAGTAAACTGCTTACAAATTTTAAAAAGGCTGGTGAAAATGAACGGTACGAAAGAGCTGTGCGGGGCTTGCTCCAAACTAGCAACAATCTTTTTAATAACGCAATTAAAAAAGAAAAAATTAAACCCGAAGATGTGCAAGACTTTCTCTGTAAGCCCACAGGCTGTAAAAATTCCGAATTTGCCAAACATTGTGGTGAAATAGCAAATAAATTTTACGAATCGTTTGATGAAAACTTATCAAAAAGCAAGGCTCACTATAATACACCTCATGAGCGCACTGTAGTTAAAATTGTTTCAGGTGCAACGGCTGCCTTTATCCTTGGAAACGATTTTTACAATAAAGCCATTTTAAACGGGAAAACGGACGAAGAAGCCAAAAAATCTGCCAAAGATAAAAGAGAGCAAGAATTAATTGAAAGCGGCCAGGAGGCACTTGCACAATATTTTACACTTGGCGCATTTTCGGAATTTACAAATAATCACACCTTGGCTGCCCCTGTTTTTAATACGGTTTTAAGTACGATTTTTAGAATAACTTCAAGACTTGCAAAAAATAAACCGCTAAAAAAAGATTACAGCTTACTTGAAAAAACTCAAAAACCTGTAAAAATACCGTCAATCAATGAATTTATAAATTCTATTCAAAATAAAAAACCTGTTAAATATGAAGAAATTAAAACCGCAAGCCTGCCAAAACAGGAAGATGATAAAAAACATATTTTATCATTAAAAAACATTGGTTTAGCTTGTCTTGCAAGTGTTGTAACTGGTTTTGCCCTAAAGGGATTAAAAAGCACAAAAGTTTTTGAAAGTATCGGAGAAATTGTTAAAAATTCAAAACCCGCTAAAGCTATTAAAAATGCCACTATTGGTGAAGCATGGGTAACAGATAAAGAAAAGGATAATTTTTTAAAGTTGCTTTGCGGGTCCGAGCATACAGATATGGGAAAATATTATCAAAATAAAATCAGCGAAGCAATGAAAAATAACAATATATATAAAGACGGTAAAACATTTATAGGAGAATATGAAAAAACTTTAAAAATTCCGTTTACCAAAATTGAAGTTTCAAGGCGTGAGTTAATGCAAGTGCCTTTGATACCGTTTAAAATTGTTATTGAGTTTGCAAGTTATCCATATAAGGCCGCTCAAAAGATTTTTGAGGGAATATGCGGAAGTGAAAAAATTACAAAAAAAATAGATAACATCCAAAATGTTAAACTAAGAAAAACTGTTGAAAATATTGTTGAATTTCTCGGCAAAAAACCTGATAAATTTAAACTTAAAAACGATTGCGATCTTGTAAATGTATATATGGATTTTCAAGAGCAGTTGCAAAAACACGGCGGCAAAATTGATAAAGATTTTGTTAAATTTTATCAGAAGCACATTGATGATAACTGGATTTCAACTTTAAATAAAGAAACCCAATCAAGCGTAAATAATGCCGCAATAGGTAAATTAACTTCGCTTTTGGGTACTTTTGCCTCTCTTCACTTCTCAATGGCAGACGATTTTAACGCAACAGCTGCACAAACAGGTGACAAACAAAAAGCTGAAAAGGATGCAAGATTAAGAGGCGTAAATAAAATAATCAGAATGACAACACAAATTGCATTTATGGATATCTTAAACGGCGCATTCAAAATCCCCTATGCTCAAAGTATTTTAGGAGCAGGAATAATAACTGCAGCATGTACTGTCCTTACTGATAGCGTTTCAAGAATGCTAAGCGGAATGCCGTTTAGAAAAATGAACAAAGAGCAACTGGAACAACAAAACAAAGACAAAAAAGAGGGTATTTTAAAGGGTTATTATGCTGCTCTTGATAAATTGACAGATTAAACTTATTAAATTGGGATGACAACATGAGGGTATTTTGAATACCCGTTTTTTTATTTATAAAGTTCTTGAACAATAGTTTCTATTATCTGCTGGATCATATCAATATGTTCTACATTTATGGATAATAACGTTTTGTTAATTTGTTTAATTTTTTCAGACTTTACGTCATCCACTTCCTCTATGGGCAGTTGAAAAAAATCACCCACGGCAATGTTTAATTTTTCACACATTTTATCTAAATTTACTGGCTTTGGCAGATATTTTCTATTTTCTAAATCACTAATTGTTTTTAATGTTGTATCAAGTAACTCGGCAAATTCTTCTTGCGTTAAATCGCGTTCGTTCCTAATTCTGCGTATATTGTATGCAAAAATTTCTCTAACACTGCTCATAAGTTATATGCTATATATTTTAACTAATTGTTTCTATATAAGAATTAGTTAATTGTTTAGTAATAATTGGTTAAAAACTACCCGAACGGGTAATATCGGCAATTAAATTTTATTGTTTAAATAACAATACAACTGTTGAAAGGAATAAAGAATATGAAAAGATTTAAGATTAAAGAAGAAGATTTTGAAACAAGAGCACTGCTTTTAAGATTTGCAAAAATACCAGAAATTAATCTTGATAAATTAACTCCTAAAAATTGCGAACTTTTTGAGATTTTAAATAAATTAAGCCTCTATAGAAAAAAACCCAAAAAAGCTTACCTTGCCCCAGCTTATTATATAGCAATTGCAGCAGTCAATTTCATAGCGTTACAGGAATTGTAATTTTATGATACAATTGATTCCAAAGGTATTTAGGAATTTTTGTAAATGTGCATATATTTTGAGATTTTACAATCTCAAAACTAGGGAGTTCACCCAATATTTAAAAAACAAAGTGGTTAATAGCTACTGCCACTCAAAATATTAGCTTCTGAACGGTACATCTTTTGTTTTACAGACTAAATCCGACACTTGGCGGGGTGGAACTGTATTATAAAATAGATATTAAAGAAAATGGGGGATTTTTGCCCCCATTATTTTTTTAAACTATTGCCTAAAATAGCCATGCCGATATATGATTATTCAAGAAACTTCGGCAAAGGGTATAGGCAAAAGTCTTATACCTTTTGGTTTTATTAGACCTTATCAAAATACCACTGTACTTTATTTCTGATAAAATTACCCACCTCATCAGGCTTTAAATTAGGCTCATAGGGTATAAAACTTATGTCGGGTTTATTACGACTTTGTGTAGCTGGGTTTGCTTTGCCAAATTCATAATGTGTTAAAACCGTTGCAGGACTTATAACAATTGCATACTTTTTGCATAGTTCCGCACAAAGCTTGTATGCTCTTTCAAATTGAACCCGTTTTAAGGGGAATTTTCCCTGATTGCTTGCACTTATAAAACCAAGCATACCGCAAAGTGAAACACCAATGCTGCCCGTATTTCCTCCGCCAGTGTGTGCCGCATACCTGCCGTCATTACAATTCAGGTTATCTTCGGGGGTGAAATTTCCCTGCGTTAACGTTGCAACATCAATAAATTTAATGTTGCCTTTATTATCTGTTGTCTTATTCTGATGATAACCTATAAGATAATGATAACATTTTTTTTCTTTATCATTGGGGGCATATATGCCCCCTGTCCAGTGTAAAATTATTCGTTTCAAAATTGTTACTCCTTACTTTATTAAATTTTCTAAATCGCTGATTCTGTGATTTTCAACCTTTTGTTGCTCCTGCAAAACAGAGATATCACGTGTGTTGCAATAGGTTTTTTCAACAATGTTATTGTGCTTATCAAGTTTTTTTTCTTGTTCCGCAAAACGATAATCCACAAGCATTTTGAACCCTTCAAGCTTTCCGATATATATACCTGCTGTTATAAGTTGCACTAAAATTCCCATTACAGCCACAATAATTGCTATTATTGCCCCAATTGTAGAAAGCATACCGATTACAACCTCAATTCTTCTTCCAATACTTCGGCAGCCTTGATAAGCTTTTCACCTATAGCCTTGATTGTTTTAACACCAAGCGTAAAACCCTCAAGATGTCTGTTTTTCTTATTGATATCATCCGTTGCCTTGATTTTTTCAAGCAGTGCAACAAGTTTTTTAATTATATTGTTAGCCTTGTTGTCAAAAGTCTCATAAGATTTTCTTATAATTGCAGGAATAACCTTGCTTTTGATGAGTTCCTCAATATAAGGGAGTACAAAACCTAGTAATACTGTGATGATTTCTTTGAATTTCATAATTTTTTCCTTTCATTTTTATTTGTGCTAGAATTTCCGTATGTTTGAGATTTTCAAATACGGGAAAAAAGTAGATATAGATTGCCTTTTGTGCGGTAAAAATAAAGCTGATTTTGATATCCAAATGCAAACCGCAAACGGCATTATTTATTGCAATCTTTGTAAGGTGTGTTTAGAAAAAACACAGAAAGAATTTGCAAAAATTAAAATTGATTGATTTTATTTAAGCGGAAGCAATTTAAAACTAAACTCTACTGCTGAATTATTACTTGTTATGATATCCCCTGCGCTAACTCTGTAAAATCTGTTTATGGTTGTTGTTCCGCTACCTCTAAAGGTTTCATAATGAACTTCATAGTTGTTTATTTTAAGGCTTACAATTTGTGAATTACTCCCTGAAACATAAGCCGTTTTTAAATGGAGCCACCCGTCTTTTTTAACTGGTCCTAGTTTCTGTATTTCAGGATTTTTATAATCAGGTGTTTTGCTTCTTATTAATGCCTCCCCCTCTTTTGTAAGATTGCTTAAATTCGCTTTGAGATATGGAGCAGGCAGAGACTGATTAAACCAGTTATTTTCATTACTTTTGAAAGAGGTAAACTCAATATGTGCCATAAGCTCTTTGTTACCAACAAGCGTGGCATCGTATAATATCACTCGTTCATCATTTGCCACTAGGCTTTTTTGTACAATACCAAGCGGCACCCATGATGCTTGGGTTAATTCGTTCCAAGTTGCAAACTCATCGCTCCAGCCTCCGGCATACATTACATTGGGTTTGTAATCACCTTCCAGACGATACATTTTCCCAGCCTGAATATTTTTATACCAAATTACATTACGATATCTTTCAAATAAGGCCATATATCCTTTTTCAATTATGGCTTCCATACGGCTTCCATTGACAGGAAGTTTATACCAGTCAGGTAGTGAATTTGAATCTAACGCATTTAGCAATACATCATATGCGCTACTTAATATTTGAGTTGCTTCCTCATGCGAGGAGGCTTCAATTATTAATCCAAATCTAAAATTGGAAATATCACCATTAGAATCGTCGCCAGGCGGGTCAAGTTCCATTGATATACATTCACAATTAGCAAATAAAACAGGGGTTAATCCTGCAAGAAGAATTTGTGGCACTGTAGAAAAAAGCGAGTTACCATTGCCTGCATACGCACCATATACGGTGTAATAGCTTTTATCTATAGAAATTTCATTTGAATTTATGTCAGTGCAAACAAAGGGGTGACTACTGTTTGCCTGAATTGCAACATAAGTTGATACACCCCTAATTATTTCTACATCCATATTGGGCAAATCGGGTACTTCATTGGAAATACTTACCGGAACACCTGAAATATAATTTAATGGCAAATGCGCAATTTCGCTACCCACAGAGGCTATAACATCTTTGATTTTTTGTTCCCCAGCTTCTGATATATTTGAAAGACTTTTATCCGAAACAGAAGAAAAATCAACATCAGGAACAACCGTGCTTGCTATTTCTTTGACTTTTTCTGTTCCAGCTTCTGAAATATTTGTTAAATCCTTATTTAAAGGATTTCCTATCGTGTTTGCTGTCTGCTCTGCCTTGTGCGCCCAATGCTTGGCACTGTATTTACCGTTTGCAACTTCAACATCTACAGGATTTTCAGCATATTGCTTAGAAAGTTCAGCATAATTTGAAAATTCAGCTGCCTTGTTTTCAACATCAGATTTAACTTCATTAACTGCATTTTGAGCCACTTGAACAATATTATTTACATTTGTTTCAACTTCGACAATATGTGTATTTGCTTCTGTTTTGGCATCGCTTATTAAAGTTTGAAGTTCTCCTTTGGCATCTTCAACGCTTGCCTGAATTGTACTTGTGGCACTTGTTTTTACATTTTCAATTGTAGTTAGAGCCTCTCCTGTGGCGTTTTGAATTAAATTATCCACAATCTCCGTTTTTGTATCAAGAAGCTCATCTTTTGCAGAGTTTAAATCCTCTGCAATATTGTTTAAGGCATTGGTCTTTAATGTGCTTATATCTGTTAAAGCTGTATTTTTAGCATTGTTAATTCCGCTAAGCGCTTCTGTATTGAGGTTTTGAATACCTGTTACACTCACCTGTCTTACGGTTTCAATATCATCTAAAGCCTCTTGTGTAGTGCTTGTTATATCAGCCATTGCCTCTGTATATGTTACAGATACTTCATGTGCCTTTTGCGTTGCAATATCTGCGCTCTCTTTGGCATTTTGTGCCGAAAGGTTCGCATTTAGCGCACTTTTTACAGCATTTATTTCAGAAGTTTTTAGACTGTTTATAAGTTCTGCTGGCGAAATTTTGGAACCTTCCTGAATTTTGACAGACCTTTCAACCTGTCTGCTTATAATTTTTATAAGCTTAACAATATAATCAAAAGTTTTTTCTAGAATATTCATATCAAGTTTATCGGATGTGCCGAAAGGCGTTTGCTGTTCTACAGGTAAATTTAGATATAATGAGATGACTTCATCTTCCTGCAATAGGCCATAGCTTGATGTTGAAAGCGGAAAAATAATATATCCTCCGCCCTCATTACTAACCCCGTGAATTGAATAATCAACATTGAGTTTTAATTCTCTTTGAATTTCGGATGAATCGGTATGTAAAACCACAAGTTGATTTTCATTGTCGATAGAAAGGTCGTAATCAAATTTTGTAACATAATTATTGCCGTTGTAATTGTTAAACGGCGGAACGTCAGGTATCATTTTCAAAAACTCCTATAAAACTAATTCTCTATATCTATATCAAAAGCCTTTTTTGCTTGATAATCGCTATATCCTAAAATTTTTAATATTGCCGTGCCTATTTGCCCGTCTGAAATATTTGCAGGTATACTGCCTGTATTTATAATTGTTGAAGCAGGCGCGCCAGTTGATGTGTCTATGATATCCCCAATTGCATTAAGCCAAGTATCAAGCTTTATATTTTCTAAACCTTCTTTTGATTCTGTAATCAATTTATGAATATCAAAAGGGATTTTATCCAAGCCCTTTGCCGTTAAGTAAAACGGCTTATCAAGTATGGCGTTTAAAATCGCCTGATAAATATTACCGATACCGATTAAAGCTTGCGAATTAAGGTCAAATATTGAATTTACAACCTCTTTTGTAAAATCTCCCCAATCTCCGGCCGCAAATCCTAAAATCCATACATAGGGGTTTGCCACCATTCTATAAAGAAAATTATTAAAAACGGTATAAATTAAAATGGTTTTTATCATTTCGGAATTTGAAATATCGCCATTTGCTTTTGAAATTATGGCATCTGCAGTTTTTCTAAAATATTGATTGGTAGTATTTTGAAAAGCATAATATAGCCGAAAAATAGGGTTTTTACTCTTTTGATAATCTGCAAGGGATGAGGTTGTGGCCGCTTGCTGTGCTCTGTTTACTTCGAGCACAAATTCTTTAAAAGCTTCCTCTTTGCTCATTTTTTTATGCTGCATTAAATAATCTACATAAGGTTTTCCGCCAAAAATAATAGCTCCGATATCGCCCAATTTCACGTTTAAAGAAAAGAAATCTATAAATTTCTTGCTTTTATGAAAATCAGAAGCCTTAACAATCCTTGCAAGGGCTTCATTTTGTGCACCCTCTCCGAAACGCTGCTGCAGATATTCATTTTTCATCATAAATTTAATTGTAGCTTCCGGGTTTGAAAGCGCTTTTAAAAAGCCCCCAAACCATAAGGCGGAGGGCATTTTATCAGAAAAATTTATAACAGATACAAGCTGTGTTGCCATTATTTTTGGTTTTAGCGAGATTGTTGAAACAATCACATTATTTACAAGCTTATTTATCATACTATCAACAGCACCAAGTATTTCGGCTTTTTTAGTATAAGAACAATCTGAAATTTGTTTTATAAAGCCGTTATATGCTTCCTCGCCGTAAAGGTCGGATATAAACTGTTTCACCGTTCTGTCTTTAAATACCCTGTTAAGTTTGCCGAGCTTTTCTTCAAGTATAATAAGGTTATTAGCCTTTTCAATGTGCGTAAATAAGGTTTGCACAGGGTTTGAAAGCTTTATAGGCACAAACACGCTTGATGTGCGGGTTTTAAAGAACTTTGGCGCTGTGCTTTGTTCTGTGTACTGATTAAATAAATCCAATTCTTGTACAACATCAGCCGCAACCGGGAAATAATTTTTTGCTTTCGGCATATCAATTCCGTATTTTTTAATATATACCTGATTTACAGGTTTATAATATTTTTCCGCTGTTCTTTGCAACAAGTCACCGATTTTAATATCATCGGAATTTAAAAGGCTCATTATCCTGTCGTAACCGCCCTCACTGAACATATTAATCAATCTTTGTTTAATGATAGGGTTTTTAGAATAAATATACGCTTCAATAAGCTGCATTTTATTAAGCTCAATATCCCGCACTCTTTTTAGCGAATAATCTTTGAAGATATATTTTTCATTCAATTTTTTAAAGATTTCGTCATCAATGAAAAACGGCTTAACATTCAAAATTTTAGACATTTCTTTTAAAACCGTTTGTTTTTCAAGATATGACTTAGCCTGTACCTGCGTTTCTTCAAAAAGCAAAGAATATTCGTCCACGAATTTTTTATCTAAAAATAAATTAATGAAGGATTCCAAATTTGCAAATTTTGTATAGAATTTTGTTAAATCTTTTGCAGGGGTTTTCTTTTCCAATCTGTCTAAAACCTTATCTATGGCAGCGTTATTATTAAGCCTGCTTTCAAAATCGGCACTGTTTTTAGATAACCTGCCCTGCATTTTTGCAAAAATAATATCCTGATAAAGGCTTGAAAGAAAATCGGATGAAATATAAACGTTTCCGTGAGCTTTGTATGTCACAAATTTTTTGTACAATTTATCTTCAAAACTCAAACTTTCTTTCTGTTCTTCGCTCATAGCTTCAAATTCTTCCAAAAGGGTTGTATATTCAGCTTCGGCATCTTCGCGGTTTAATTTATTAACTTCCCGCAGTTTATTAAATAGTTTATTGGTTGAATAATCATATTTACCGTATGTTTTGCCGTTTTTCCTGATATTTTTTGTTGCCATAAGCTCTTTTTGGATATTTTCGGATATATTTTTTCTTGCGGTCACATCCTGCAGTGTCTCGGCAAAATCCATAATTTCATTAATATTATTTTTGAGCTCCTCTGTGCTTGTTATTTCAGACACTACGCCTAAAATTTTGTTTCGCTCAAAAGCTGTTAAGAAATTAAGCTGTTTTAAAACCGCCTGAACCACATTTTTATATTCTGTAATACCATTTGAATTTTTTAATAAATCAGAATTTTTAATTAAAATTTCTTTGGCCTGTTCAAATTTATTTAATTGTTCAAAACGCTCAATTTCGTTTGTATCATGCACCCATTTTTCGCCATATTGTTCCTGTGCTATTTCGTCTATGCTCTCAAGCCAGTCATAGTAGGCGATTAAAACAGTTGTTCTATCGTCTGTATTTTTGGCGTTTTTAAATTCTTTTAAAATATATTCATATTCATTTTCAACTTGCTGCAGCTCGTAATATTCCTCGTTTGTACGCTCCCACAGACGATTTATTATGACATCATAAGCCTGCTGTGCAAGCTCGTAATCAGCGCCTGCAATATTATTTTCATAACTCACGCCGGGGTCTGTGAAAAATTCCCGCCATTCAGGAAGCATTCCACTTCCTGATGAATAAGGATCTTGAATTTTTCTTAAATCAAACTCTATACGTTCCCGCTTTTTCTGCATTGCTCTTGTGTTTGAGCCTGATTCCAATACGCTTTTTAACCAGTTAGGATTTCTTCTCAAACCCGTTGCAAGGATATCATAGGCGATATTTTTATACCTTAATTGTTCTTCTGTCGGTTTATACCTTACTTGCCCAAATTCTTTAGCTTTCTTTAATATGTCAGCTTTTTTCTTGTTTAGTTCTTCAAGATTTTCTTCATTGCTGAATATTTTATTAAAAACCTGTTCTGCTTCCGGGCTTAAAACGATATCGGTATTATATTTTATTGATAAATAAATATCTTTCAGCCATTTTTTGAATTTTTCAAATACCTGTTTAAGTTTATATGTCGGTGCTTTTCCGCTTGCAAGATAAGCTTCAAAGCTGCGGGCAAATTTCTCGTGAAAATCTGTTGTATATTCTTTTCCATTATATCCAAACGCTTTATTAACCTCTAAAAGCATTTCACGGGCTTTAAGGTTTGTATCAGCTTCGATAATAAGGGTTTGTAAAAATAAATGTGCGAACTCATGCGCTGCGGTTGATTTATCGGCTTTGCCTGATACAAGGTCTATTATGGTTTTTCTTATGTTGCCTTCTTCATCCCTGAAAAAGCTTATAGAGCCTCTGTGTTCCTCCTGCTTATATTTAACAGGATTAATAAAATCAGATTTTTTACCATTTTTCTTAATGTCATTATTATATTTATTAATTAGTTTAGTCTTGAAAATATCTATAATGTTTGTTATACTATAATTAACGACATCGTGTTGCATAGAATTTTTATTCGAAGCGTTTTCTCGGTGTCGTTTTTCATTATTTATTGTGTTTATAGAATACAAAGATAATTCGTTGTTTTGTTTTAGAACAAACTCTAGTAAATAAGCGTTATTGTCAATTAAGACAACATTTGCATATCTTTTAATATTCTCATTTTTGGCGCCTTTAAGCTCTTTATGCTGTAATATATATTGAGAAGTTTTAAATAAATTTTCAACACTACAAAGTATATTGCAAAAATTGCTATAAGAGGCGTTACTAATTCTGATATTTGATAATGATTTTTCTATTGTTTTGTCTTTAATTATTGCAATTTCGTTTGTACTGCTATTTTTAACTTCAATCCTCTTGTTATTTCCTAGGTCTAAAGTTTTTATTAAAGCTTTTTTATTATCGGACGGTTTTTTTGAAATTTCAAAAGGAAGTTTTGAAGATATTTTTTGAGGCTCAATTTTATTGACTTTAATATCTTTATTTACTTCAATCTTTATCTTTTCGCCTGTTATTTGATTATAAACATAATCTTGATAAAAGGTTTCTAAAACACTGATAGCCTTATCATCAAAAATTACATAACATCTGCCGTCAATATCGCCGTTGTAAACAATGCCCTTAACCCCTTGTTTATTCAATTCTTCGGAGGTTTTTTTATCAGAATTAAAATATGCACTTAGCGTTTCATATATCTTTTTTCCATTATAGTAATATTTGCTTTCCTCTTGAATTATGCTAAGTAAGTCATATTGATTTTGCAAATTTTGATATTTTAAACGCAAATTATATACTTGCTTAGTTTCTTGATAATTATTATCTTTCAATGTCTGTCTCAATCTTGAACTTGCCTGATATAGTTTTTCACCAAGCGTATTGAGATTTTTTTCAGTAACAATTTTACTTACTATATTTTTAATTGCCTGTTTTACTGTTTCGGGCTGCGCTTTAAATATTTTATTTTCATCAAGCAAAACATCATTTTCAGGTATATCAACTTGAAAAAGCTGTCCTTCAAGTATTTCAATATCGTTTTCATTAATATCTTTTACTTCGTCTGTATAAATTTTAAAAATATCTGCCTCATGTTTCCACCAACGGGGGTTTGAGCTTGTTTTTGCTTCGGCCCTAAATTCTTTTTCTTTATTTTTATAAAATTCTATTGCCTTGTCTTTACCGTATTTTTTAATTTTATATAAAGCGTTTCCAAAGTTTTCTTCAATATCGTATTGCTCGCCCTTGTATGAAATTTTAATATCGCCCGATAAATTTTTTCTATATCTTTCTGAAACCTCTTTATTTTCGGCAAAATATAAACCCCAACCGTGAGCCTGTGCACCCTCGCCAGTTCCGATTTTATCAAGAGAAAAATTATTAAACTTATAAGGGCTTCCGTGATATGCGGGCTGATAATAAATATTAGAATTATTAATATTAAAAGTTCCCTGATTATTTACAGATTTTATTTGTTCAGGATTGAAAACAATATAATGTATAGTATCAGACGATAACCCCATATTAAATTTATTTGATACGGTTTCATCTATAATGCCGTCATATCCTTGCGCCTCTATAATTCGCCTTAGAACTTCATTCGACACAAGTTTGCCAGTGTTATAATCTTCAAGGTATTCTTGATTTAATTTATTTTTCAATTCTTCTACGGTAATGCCGTTGTCATAAAATCCCTCATTGACTACCTGTAGCACCTTTTGCGTATCGTCGTAATCCAATAAATCACTTATGGCACTTTCTATTCTATACAAAGTGCTTTCAAACTGGCTATATAAATCTTCATCAATAGCGTTATAATAATCCTCCTTGCTGTCGTAATCTTCTTGTACAATATCAGATGTATCGTATTCTTCTCTTGCAAAAAGATAAGTTTTATTTTTTCCGCCAACATAAGCGGGGTTTTGCATTGATAAATATATATCCAATTTAGAGGGTTTACCCATTAGGCGCTCTCTGGCTACATTCTCTGCGGTGTTGTAATCTTCAATATTTTCTTCATTCATTATTTTTTCAGCATATAAAGACACTTTTTGTTCAAAATCCGGGCCGCCACCCTCATAATTATTTAAAGCATCCTGATTAGAGCTTGTAAAATAAAATCCTGCGCCCATATCGCCTGTGACTTCGGCTCTATCTTTATCAAAAATACTGAAAGTATCAACTGAACCGTGGTAAACCACGCGGGGGCTATTGTCTTCGTTTACAACTTTACTGTTTTTAAACCAATTTTTAAAATGCCTGCTCTCTGTGCCTTGCTCCTGCCACTCTTTCTGTGCATTATCCTGATAAAATGTACTTTTAATGATTTTAGGCTTGAAATCGGGCTGAATATCTTTTATAATATTATTGAGGCTAATGTCCAAGAAAGTGGTTTTAGTACCGCTTGGAACAGCCTCATTTTTTATCCAATTATTAATATTTTTTTCCGTATCAATAAAAGCGGTGGAAATCAAAGGATTGTTCTTTTTAAAAGTTTCTAAAACTACACCATAAACATTGTCATTAGTTTTTATTTTTAATAAAACAGACTTGCCGTCATAACTTGATTTTTGCTTACTTATGTTTGCTTGTGAAACATTATCAATATTATTAAGTAAGTTTTCCCATTCTTTGACAGTGAGCTTATGTTTCTTTTGAGCGTGATTTATTGTATCGTGAGGAATCCTGATATTTAAACCGTCATTCGTTAAATAGTTAAATTGTTTTTTATCTTTTGGATTTTTGTTATTCAAAACACTATTATAAAAATCTGAAAAATTATCAAACTCGCTTTTTTTCATTGCAGCAGATTGATAATAAATATCGGGATTATTAACATCAAAACTTCCCCGATTGTTTACAGACTTTATTTGTTCGGGATTAAACACAATATAAGTTGTTGCAATTTCCCCGCCTTCGTCATTTTGCGACCAATCGTCGCGAATATCTTTTATAATAATTCCGTCATAAGTATTTTTGTCTATATTTTTAACGGATGAATACAACTCGCTATAAAAAGCGTTGTAAGTTTTTTCATTGGCATTAAGAATAAGAGGATTTTTTATTTTTAAATAAAGCTCCATTGGCTTTGTATGCTTGTAATCGCCATAAGTTTTAGCAATTTCCTTGCTGCTTGAAAAATACATACCCTCTGGGAAATCATAGTCTGTAGAAGCATTATTTGCTTCAAATATATTAAAGTTTGCAGCAGTTCCATGGTAAACTACAAGCGGTTTGCCGCTTTCGTCAACAACTTTGGAATCGCCAAACCAATTTTTAAACGCATTTGAATTAATAGGCGGTGCAGATTGAAAATAAATATTTTTTCTAGGCTTTAAATTCTCTTTTATATGGTTTATAATATTAGTAGAAGCACTACTCGGGAGCAGTCCTTTTGTGGTAACGGCGGATGTGTTCCGCGCCCGAGAGGCTTCTTTTTTATTATTGTTTAGCCAGTTGTCAATATTGACTTCCGTATCCATAAATGCTGTAGTAATTATAGGTTGTTTGTTTTTAAAGGTTTCAACAACGACACCATAAGTATTATTGCCGACAATTTTTAGCAAAACGGGTTGACCGTTAAAACGCGGTTTGTTGCTAAATGCAACATCTGCGGGCTCTGAAAGATTGTTTAAAATTTCCTGCCATTCTTCAGATGTGAGTTTGTGTTTGTTGTCATCATGTATAATTGTGTCGTGAGGTATTCTTACAGATACATTTTCATCCGTAAAATCAAAATAACTTTTTTGAATTTTTGAATTATTTTTTTTGGCTTCGGTTTCTTTTTCAAAAACCTGATTATAAAAATCTGTAAAATTTTCTTTGGGGCTGCGATACATAGCGCTTTGATTAAAGGCTTCTGTCTCTATATCAGACGTTGACACTGTGTCAGAAACCACATCTTTAGAAATACCGCCTTTTATGGTTACATTGTAGTTGTTATATATATCAAGCGCATTTCTACCCTGTGTGTCACCTTCTGCAATGTTTGCATAGGCTATCCCCATAAGCTGGCTTAAACTGTTTGCCTGTTCATCATCTATATTTGCGCTTTTTAGGTCGTTAAAAATTTTATCGGAAGCCTGCATTGCTTGTTCATTTTTCTTTATATTTTTTTCTAAGTCACGCACAGACGGTATGTTTTTTATGTCATTTAAAAGCACATCTTGGTTATCGTTTACAAATTCGTGTCTCTCGTCAAAAGACATATTTTTTGCCTTTTCAAGTGCTTCTTGCTCATTTATTCCTTGGAGAGCATGGATTTTAGCAGTTTGTGCAATTGAACCGACACCGCCTAAAAATAAAGTGGCTGCAAAAGCTTCTTTTGTGGCATCAATAATTCTTGACACCTCCTCCTTTAAGGGATTATTTTCAAGTCCGCCCAGCTCTCTGGCTATTCTGCCTGCAACTATATTTGTAAGTTCTTGAGCCGCTTCCGTTGTGCTTTCTGTTAAAACCGCGTTTGAATAATCTTTTATAACTTTACTTAATTGCTCTCTGATAGTCTTATCTTTAGCTAATTCCTTTAACTGCTTTTGTTCAAGTTTTTTAAGAATCTCATTACCACCGGGTACGGTTTTTAGCATTGTTTTTAAAGAAATAAGCTCTAAACCCGCATTTACTCCGCCTACTGCTATAGAAAGCCCGTTTATTTCTTCATTACTTAGGGGTTTTCCGCCCTCATTAATAATTTCTTTATTTATTTGTTTTAATTCATTTCTAGCAAGCCCCGCTTCGATTTCAAAAGTTTTTTTAGCTGCCCCAATTCTTGACCCCCAAATAAAGCCTATACTTGCACCACCCGGCACGGTTATTACTTCTTCTGGCGTAGCGGCTTGCGGTCCGAGTTGCCCTCCAATTAGAGCTATACCTGCACCGATGCCCGCCCCGCCGATACCACCTATTAAGCTCTCTTTTCCAATATTATATAATATCGGCAGTTGCTTTAAAGCCGCAGCATAAGCATATTTGGCACTATATGGAAACTTCTCAAGCGCTCCTAATACAGTCCAAGGGTCTTTATGTTTATATGCAGGCTTTTCAATAGTTTCGGTTACGGATTTTGAAACATTATTATTCAGATAATCAAGGCGCTTTTTATCATCTTCACTAAAGCCCCTGCCAAGTATTTGATTGTTCATTTCTTTAATTTCAAGGTCGGCAGTTTCAATTTGATTACTTGTTTCCTTAAAAGCTTTTGACGGCAATTCTGCAATCCGTTTTAAACCTTGCAAAAAATTTCCTACCGGGTCGTATGGATTGTATAACTTATTTTTCGGGTCATAATTTGAAATACTTGTATTGCCGACAGGTCTATGGATATAAGGTTTTCTGTTTTCAATAACTGCACCGTCATAATTTAAGTATTCATTTAGTTTTTTATTAAATAACTCTTTATCATAAATATTGTTTTCTGAATTTTCTGCAAAATCTATACTTTCAAACTGATCCCAATATTCACTATTATTTGATTTTATATCGTTAGAAAATGAGGGCGCTTCTTCAAATTGCACCCAAAAATCTTTATTTGTCATATCAATTTATTCCTAAATTTTAATAAACTTGTCTACCGCCGTGCTTTAAAGCTTCATTTAACATATTTACAGGCACATAAGCCAAATTACCGTCAGGTTTTTGCACAATTGATACGCCATCCTTAATTAACGTTAAATGCGCATGGTGCTTATGGTTTGTACCCTGCTTTTTGTCAAAAGCCGTTTCATCTTCAAGTTTTGGATGATTTTTAAATTTTGCAAGGATAACAGGGTCAGACGTTCCGATTTTATGTACAAGAGGATTATTTAATTCGGATTGGAAAAATTTTATCTTATTTTCCGCATTGTGTTCGCTCATTGAAACATCTATTGCACGCGATATACCGCCTTCGTTGTGATGTGAAGAATAATTTTTAGCCCGAGGGTTATATCTTCCACCGTTTACAACGGTAAAATTCATACCGAGTTTTTTGCCAAGGTTTGGTAAATAATTATCCCCGTAATATGTAAGGGTTTTTGTTTCATGCGGTTTTGCCTGAAAATTATTAACATTATGATAATTTAATTCTAAATTCTTAATTATTTCTTTATTTTGCTCCTGCAAAGTCACATTAAGCCTGTGGTTGATAATTTTAAATTTTTCCTCTGAATTAGGTTCGCGCTTATTTTTTCTTTCAAAGTATGTAAAATCATTTACAACTTCGCGCATAAAGCCTGCTCTTTGATTCATTCCTTCGGCAAGCTTTATATACATTTTTCCTTTGGAAGCTGAATCCTCATAGCCTAAACTTTTTATAAAAGTTTCAAGTTCAGGGGTTGTTATCTTGCGCCCACGTCTTAATTCAAATTCTCTTACATAAGAGTTTATCTCATTATACGCGGCAGTTTTATTATTACCTTTTCCAAAATGCCCGTAATTACCTTTATGAAGCCCAATGATTTCCAAGGCTTCATTAATCATTTTGTCGTCATCTTTAAAAGGCGAATAACCAAGAGTTTTAATATCTTCCTGACGTTTCACAAAAGCTTTATAATCGCTGTCGCTTAAATATCCTTTGTATCTTAAAAGATTAAGGTTTTTAAATCCTTGAGCATCATAAATACTTTTTTCGTGAAGTTCTTGCCAAATTCCTAAATCTGTTTTAACATCACCCGTTTTATTTACTTCATCAATATATTTTCTTAAAGATAAGGTGTCTTTTGAACTCATATCAATTGGTATATCATCATACGACAAAACTTCACCGTTTTGCTGCTTTATTAAGGCAGTGTCATAAAAAGTTTTGTAATAGCCGTCAGTTTTAGCCTGTTCTATTTTTTTATTTTGTGAATTTAAAAGTTCATATTCCTGCCTTGTTTCAGTTTGTAAATCAATATCTTCTATTTCGCCGATTTTATTATATGCTTGCTCGTTTGTCAAGCCTATAAGGCTTTGCGCGTTTGCTTTTGCAGTATACCTGTTTTCATTATCCTTTATCTTTGCTTCAAAGACTGCGATTTTTTCGCCTGAAATTTTGGTTTTATATTTTTCAAAATACGTCCTCGCCGTAAGGCTTTTATCGGCAATCAAGCTTGTAAGCACATTTTCATGAGCGGAGGAAGAAAAAAGGATTTTTTTATTTTTTATTGTTTCTTCATCAAG
The DNA here is from genome assembly GCA_910587815.1 of Candidatus Gastranaerophilales bacterium. GTDB lineage: Bacteria > Cyanobacteriota > Vampirovibrionia > Gastranaerophilales > Gastranaerophilaceae > MGBC122484. Next base: position 19,598 of record CAJUNK010000018.1, read on the forward strand.
ATTTAAGGTTTTTCCCAAGGAATCAATAAGAGTGTTCCCGTCTTGAATATATTTTAATACTTGAGTGTCATCGTTCCTGTTTAATACTGCTTTTGAAACTACATTATTAAGTGCTATTGTATGTGTTTCTGTTGCGTGATTTATGGTCTCCTTATAATCGTGAGCGTTTACATCCTTTGCCACTTTTAGACGTTTTTGCCCCAATATTGCTTTAACCCTTAAAGCCATTTCGCCCTGCAGGCCATAAGATGAATAAATTTTATCTATATCTTCATCATAAGCATTAAGAACTTCTTCCGCCTTTCCCATAGCGTTTGCACCTGTTTGATAGAAATAGCCGTTATTTTTATCATACAATGTCTGTTCTATTTCATCGGCTTTGTTAATGATTTCCAATATATTGGAGCGTTCTTTGGTTTCTTTGAATTTTTCATAGGCTTTATTAATTTCCTGAATACCTTTGCCTAAATTTCCTTTAGCCTGATATATATTTTGCCCGAACGCATCAGGATTCATATTTGCTTCCTGATAACTTGCAGGTGTTCTTTGATTACTTACTTCGGGTTGATTGTATACTTTGATATTTGGCATAGTTGATTTAATTACCTTTCATTAAACAAATTTTAATCCGTTATCTACCATTCCGATTTTATTTTTATTTGAAAACTTTAATTTTTGCCCATTCCACCAGCTGCTTACTTTGTTTGGCACTTCTGTTCCGCTTAACCCGGTAAATGCCTTGCCCACTCCTTCAAGTCCTATGGCCACAGCATTTATTTTTCCAGCTTTGGAGGCATTTTTGCCTGCAATAATGTCCATGTTAGCCTGATTGGTAAAGTTATCCGCCTGTTGTTCATAATTCAATGCCCGTTTTTCTGCATTATATTGAATATTTAAGGCATCCAATTCGCCCATAGTCGCCGTATCTTCAACAGTGTCAAGTGCTATCCCCTGTGTAACATCAATATTTCCTGCTGCCATACCTGCCTGCTGTGAACCTATGCGCTGCAAGGTTTTTATTCTCTGTAATCTGCTATCTTCAAGCCCCGCTTGCCTTTCGGTTGCAGCGTTATTGTTTGCAATGATTGCATTATTCTTATTTACCTGTGCTTTATAGTTATACTGCGCTTTTTCGGCATTACCTTTTTGTATCGACCCCACAACACCTGCTGCCGTGCTTGCTATGGTTAATACTGTGCCGATAACCGCTGCAGCTGTTCCCGTAATTACACACATATTGTTAAACCTCTAAACCTTTCGTATTTTTTAACCTGTAAAAAAATTCAAACCCATTGGGAATGTTTTTAATTTTAAAAAAGTTTTCAAATCTAAAACCAAGCCATTTTAGCCACTTTTTACTTGCCATATTTGATTTATATAAAATGTTATAAGTGAGACCGAATTTCGTATCGTAAAATTCAAATTCTTTTTTAAGTTCCAAAAGCATAGATAATTTGTGATTTTTAACCTCATTTGTAGTTAAGAACCAAACCCCTGCAACATTTTTATTTTGAGGTAATGCACTATAACCTCCCATTACAATTGGAATACCATTTTTATTTTTGCCGATAACGGCATAAGTACTTGATTTTTTAATAAGTTTCAGCGTTTTCTTTTTCCAATTTCTTTTAAAAAGCGCTTTAAGCTCTGATTTATCTTCGCTTCTTAGATGATTTAAAATATATCTGATATCTTTTAGATTTTTAGGATATCTTATCATTTTACTTATCCCCTACATTTACAGTGGCGCTTATGCTTGAAATCGTTAAAGGAAGCGGAAATTTTTGTTTAATATGAATAGTTGCCTCTGTCGAAGCGATTGAAGAAACAAAACTATCTACCTGGCCAGAATGAAGATAATCTGCATTGTTTATACTTTCAATGCAGCGGGGATTCTGGTATTCAGTGCCGTCTGCACCTACAACAAAGAAATCTTCACGACTTTTTTCTATTTTTACCGATATTGCATTTACGGATTTTTTAATGCCTTTTGTTTGCTCGCCCTCTATATTCAGTGTTTCAAGGTCAAATTCATAAGAAAGCCCCACAACAACATTTGAAGCGGCACGGGGTAATGTTATTTTTCCGTTTTTAACCTTTAAATTTTCAATAACTCCACCGTCTACAAGAGCAATAACATCTTCATTTTCAAGGTGCTCAAGTCCTACAAGTTGTTTTGTCGGATTTCCTGAATATCTAAGACCGCAATCCACAAAGAAGCCTTCTGTTGTTTTTGAAACAAGACGTGATGTCATACGTTCAACAAAACGGACGATTTCGCCGTCAATATGTCTTTTTACTATAAAATAGGCAACATCTTCAAATCCTTCTCTTATTACCGCCACTGCTTCAAACTCACCTCTGGTAGTGTGCTTATGCCACGCACAAATTTCCTGTTTTTTATTATAGGTTAAACCTGCAATACTGCCGTTAGACATCACACACCAGATGATTTTATAAGGTTCTTTACTATAGGCCATATCAATAACCTGTTTATTTTCAAAAAGATGTTTTGCAAAAATTGATAATTCATCCCCGTCGTAAGAATCGCTAACGTATGTGTAGCCTAAATCACGAACGATAGAACCTCCCGCCTGTATGAAAATTACTTGAGAGCCTGAAACGCAAGGCATTATGTAACTTGAGCCGTAATTGCTTTGTATGGTAGCCTCGGGTGGCGGACTTGCAGAAAACACGCCGTCGGCGCCGTTTACCTTCCATTCGGCATTTGAGGTTAAGACAATTAAATCATTCAACCCTATTAAATGGCGTATTTCGTTGACCTGTTTATCTGCAATTGTTAGAGTGATTGCATCTGCCGCTATTAGTGGTCTTGATACGTTAAAATTATTTGTAGCTGCTGTTTGGGATGCTTTAATCGTTTGAGGATTATTCAAAAGGTTGGCATAAAGCTTTCTTTGTTTAAAGTATGTCGTAACGCCGGGATAATCGCCGTCTGCAAAAGGTTCTCTTGCTATAGGGGCTGTTGAAGTTAAATCAGGCTCAATTTTATCATCTGTAAAGCTAGTAGTTGTAGTTGTTCCGATATAACCAAAAATCCCGTTTACAGCACGATATACGTTATATTCACTTGCACCCTGAACGGCAGAAAATGTGATTGTCATAAATTCATTTACTGCCCAGTTGCCCTCATATCGACCGTTTGCGGTTACGGTTTGGCTTCTGTTACTTTCTTCAAGGGTTTTTTCATCAACTGCGGTAACAAGATAAGTATAGGCTCTGGCGTTTGCAGTTGAGCCCGTCCATTTTGCCTGTACATTTTCAGGCGGTTTTATTGCGGGCTCAAAAACGATATCAGATAAAACCCAATCATAGTGGCTATATCTGCTCAATTCCTTTGGTGGCATGCCGCTTTTTACGATTGAAAGCACATCGGCGTTTTGCGCATATTGAATATATGGCAGGTCAGATTCCGTGTAAGGTGTTTCAATCTCTACAATTTGACCCTTTTTAGCCTGCTTTGCAGGGTCTGCGGGTGCTGTATCTGTTTCATCTCCGTAATTTTCGGGGTAAATTATATAACCACCGTCCTTAATGAAACGAAAATATTTATGCCCTGCTTCAATGATGTATGTTTGTTCGGTGTTGAAGCTAAAGGGAATAAGGCGGGCTTTTTTCCCGCCGTCCTTAATTTTCCCCACAAGTTCCAATCCTGCACGGTTTAATACGCAACCCTCCTCTCGTACAAAGCCGTTTTTTAGAGATTTTAAACCATTGGCATATTTTGCAAGGTCATTTCTTGCCGCTAAGTATGGGCTTATTTCGCCGCCAGTAAAGCTATTTTGTTCTATAACAAATTCACTCATAATTTAAAACCTCTCATCCAGCCAAGTTTTTTTTAATTCGGCCTCATCTTTATTTTGGCTCTCTGTCGCATTAATTTTTTTAGCCTTATTTATCATCAATTGATAAATCTGAAAACAATTATTAGCCTTAGATGAAGAACCTGTAATTGTTTTACCGCACAGACTGCCTAAATATGCGCCGAGTGCCAGTACAAAATCTGCAGTAAAGAAACTTTCTTTGTCTACATTTTTTGTATATCGAAGCCTTGCGGGCGAAATATTTGTATAAATAACTTTTTGACCGTTTGAGATTGTACCTATATCAAACTTATAGGCGTTTTCAGACCGAAAAGTGTCCAAGATTTCTCTTGCAGCAATGCAGTCATTAGGATAATCATATTCAAACTGATACTTTGGATTTTCAGGTTTATTACCTGTAGGTGTTAAATCCCTGAATGTGCTTGCAAAGCTCCAATCAAAATCTGCTAAAACCTGATTTTTAGCTATCTCATAAAATGTATTAAAGGTCGTAGTAGCGGAATCCGTTTGATTTACGGTCTGAATTGTTGCGCTTAATCCTAAATGAATTAATGCAATGTTATAAATATACGCTCTTGAATAAGCCATTATTCAGCCTTTACCCCTTCAAAAGTGTTTATTTTTTCTTCGAGTTCTTTGATAAGTTCGTCAATGGGTGCTTCTTTTTGTTCAAAGGGTATATTTTTTTCAATTGCAATGGTTTTTAATTCTTCAAGCCTTGCAATTTGCTTTTCTTCGGCTCTTTTTGACATTTTGGCTTCAAAAGCCTCAAGCGTTAGAGTGTTTATATCTTCTGTTACCCCCGCTTCATTTGCTCTTGCAATTAATTCCGCCTTTTTATCATCGGGTAAACTTCCTATAGTTACAATTGTTTGAGAATTTTTATTATTTTTATTGCCAATTTTAGGGGCTTTTAGAGTATTTTTGGGTGGTGTTGGATTTTCTATTTTAAAACTACCCTGAACCGTACTTGCTTGTCCGTCTGCAAGCGTAGCCCATGAAGGGATTGTATCGCCTTCATAATCAATTACCGAATTTACAGGACGAATGCCGCCTTTATAAAAGGCCTCCTCTAAAACTTTTACTTTGTGCGTGTTTGACATTGTTTTTAATCCTTTCAAAAAATGTTAAATAAAAAAGCGGAGGGCAAAAACCCTCCATAATCGCATAATGACCGGAATTAGAATATATTTTAAACGTCGTGCCACCCTTCATTATGAGCAGCAACAAGTCCGCCCGTAATTCTGCCTTGGGTCGGTGCAGTTCCTGCTACGGTATATTTTAGGCGCATATAGCCTTTATTACCTTTGGGTAACGTTGTTATAGGAAATACATACCCTGTTTTTAATTTTTCCAAAACCTGTGTGCTTTCTGCCAATGTTTCAGGCGTTGTAAAATCAGGGTCGGTTGCTGTTTGAATTTCAACTTTAAGTGATGTCAGATTATTAAAATCCTCTACAACCTGAATAAGTAAGGGTTTTGGTGTACCAAAACTAGCCTCGCCCTTGCCCATATCTATTACATTTTCAGATACATCATTGGCAGTAATTGCCTGTCTGTCTGAAAATTTGTTTTGACTATCTAATAACATTTTTTATTTTCCTTTCGTTCGTTTAAATGTGCAATTAAAAAAAATTAAGGAATGCTTCCTTAATGAAATCACGTTTTAAAGGTGTTAATTATGCAGCCTCTGTCACCTTTTGTTCTGTATTTAAAATCTGGTCACAGCATTTAATCGGCATATCAAGGAATTTAACAATCGGCTTACCTTCATATTCAGATATAGTAAGATTAACATTACTGTCTTTTCTTGCTTTTTTATGAAGCGCCGCTTGTATCGTTTCATTCACATAAATAACGGTTTTACCCGTTTTTCTATAACGGTTTACCGAATAATAACAATCAATTAATAAATCGATTAAATCGATATTTGCAAGACCGTCTTTATCTGTTGGTATATTTGCAATTCTTGCAGTAGAACGAAAATCACGAACGGCAAGCCCTAAATCCCATTTAAAGTGGTCACGGTATGCCTGAAACATTTTATTGTCTTTGTCAAATGCGGTTACTTCGCCCAAGTTCTCGTGCGTGATACCTGCCTTAGAGCCTTTTGGATATATCATTTGTGTGTGTAATTCACCCCAAGTAATAAACCAAATTGAAGTATTCTCGTCTCCTTTGCCTTTGGCATCAATTACTTTTGAACCGATAGAAGTTTTATCTTTATTGATTTTATTGTATCTGTTGGCTAAACCGTCAAACGCGCTGCTATTTATATTTTTATTGCCATAAAATATATTTGTTTGTACAATCTGGTTCATACCTTCCAAATGTGCATTTGCTTCATTCAACCTAAATTGCATTGTGTCTGCTTCAAGGTCTGCAAGGGATTTATCAACTTCTGAATAGCTCTCAAGCATAGCGGTTGATTCTCTAATTTGCGTGTATGTACCTTTTGAGCATTTAACACCTTGATAAAATTGCCTAAATTCTGCGGTTGGCAAACCATTTCTTACGCTCGTTTTATGCCCTGAACCGTCGTTACATTCTTTTACAACGGCATCTTCAAGTATTACGTTTGTTTGCGACAAAAGGTCTATAACCGTACTTGTTACCTTGCCACCCTCCATTTGAGACAGCTTGTCTTTTAGTGTTAAATACGTGTCGCCCACTAGTGTTGGTGTTGTTGTCATTTTTAAACTCCTTTATATTTTCAAGTTGATACTAAAAAAGACCCGATAATATCGGGTCTTGAAAATTTTTGACATTAAAAAAGACGTAAAATTTTTACGTCGAAAACGAATTAGAATTAAAATTTATTTTTACTGATTATTGCCGTAAAGAATTTGTGCGGGGGTTAAATCTTTTTCGGCAGGATGTACCCCATCCAAAATTTTACCCTCCTTCATCATGGCTCCAATATTTCTAAAGGTTTTTATGACCTCGGGGTGGTATTTTAGCCCGGTTTCATTAAAAACATTGATAAGTTCAGGGGTTGCAAATTTTGAATAAGCAAGCTCTGCTTCATCTATTGCGGCATTTAATTTAGTTCCACCGATTTCTTTATCCGTGTTTAAGGCAATTTTATAAGCCTCAATCTGCTGTCCTTTTATCTGTGAAATACTTTTGTTGACAAGGCTTGCTCCCAGTCTAATAAATTCATCGGCTGTTTTTTGGCTCAAATTACATTTGCCTGCAAGCTCTGTAAATTCTTTTGTGGTTTCGGGCTCAAGCTCCATATTTTCGCCTATATCGACACCGCTAAAATCATAAGAATCGGGTTTTCCGTATATTTCACCCTCATTGTCATCTACAGGGGGTTCGTTTTTCTGTTCGTTATTATCAGGATTGCTTAAATCTGTGCCACCATTTTCGGGGTTTTCCATACCCTGATTGCTTTCGGGCGGCATATTTCCTTCGTTTTGCAGGCTTTCACCCCCTGACTGCTGTTGCGTGTTTTCGTTTTCGTTTGTCATAGTTGGTTCCTCCTTTTTTCCATAATTTCTACATATTTTGTAAAATTGTATTTTTGAACACAATCAAGAATTTTTTGACAAAAATCTTTCTTGCCGTCTGTATAATCTCTAAGTCGGGGGTCTGAAATAAAACCTCTGTCAAGCGGTCGTGCGGTTTCAAGCAAATAACAAATAAAATTAAAGCCGTCTTTATCGTTTGAAACGTTCACAATCATATTTTCAAAATCTCGTTCATTCATTATGAAAACCCTAATCTATTCATTAGCTCGCTACCGTAAGAATCGGCTCCACCAACATTTTTGATTATTTGACTACCCTGTTGAACCTGTGCAAGCATTTTTTGCGCCGCTTCTTCCTGCGCCATTTGCTCCTTAATAGCTTCCACGGTTTCAGTCGGTACAACCTGTGCGGGGTCTACGTTTGCATACTCTGCGTAAGCATCTATCATTTCTGCACCGTTTATTTTGTATTTTAAAGCTGGGTCAACAGTGTTGCTTAGGTTTATGCTAAATGTTGTAAATCTTTCCATACTTGCTATATTCTGGGCTTTTAGGGCTTGCGCAAGTGTTGATATAAATTCAATTTCAAGATTGGCGCCCTGCAATTGTTCGGGAATTTCGGGCAGTATGTCAACTTTTAAGCATTCATAAAAAAGCCACTGAATAATTTGTCTTAAAGCACTATGGATTAAATTTAAAAGCGGAGAAAGTAAGACCATTTTTTCTTCTTTTAATTCATTAACCTCTGTAGCTGTTCTGCCTCGCTCCGCCGTGTTTAAAATCATTGCAAACAAATCGTTATAAAAATGCTCTTTGATTGTTTGTTTTGTTTCATCTTTTTCATTTTTAAGCTCTAAAACCCTCGGGTTTACTTCATAAATTGGGCTTAAACCTCTGCCGTTTTCATCCTCCTCAACAAAATATCCCGGCACATCTGATAATTTTTTATTTTTTAAAGCTGCGGGGCCTTTATAAGCAGGTGTAACGATTTTTTTAACTGCTTTGGCGTATTCTTTTGTTAAGTTCATGAGCTGTTTAACATCAGGCAACGCACTTATACCGGGGCTGTCTGGCGGGTATGTGTCCTCATTATTTGATTTTGTTTCAAAAAGAACATACGGAAATTTATCAAATCCGCTAACATTTAAAAATTTGTCATCATCACCTGCAAGAAGATAATATACGGATAAATATTTTTTATCCTTTGCCCATACACTTTTTGGATTGTATTCATCATTAGGCATTACAAAATGTACTATAGCAAAGCGCGCAAGCGGCTTATTTTTAGCGGCCTCAATAATGTTTTCAGGGCAATTTTTTTCCCCAAATTTTTTAACAAGATTGTATGCACTTTCTTTATATTGCCTTACAAGCGTATTAATTCTGCCTTTGTCATCTTTAGCATACCTGTAACTGCCCATAGGCAACACTTTTGTGTGCATTACCGTGTCATAATCGCTTTCAAGCGCAAGTACACTAAAAGAAAATATACCCATTTGTGTATATATATCAGGCAGACAAGTGTAAAGAGGGCTTGCATTAAAAATATCACGCAAAATGGTTTCAACCTCTGCACACCATTTTTTTACCGCATAATGTTTTTTTAATTTATAATTACGGATTTTAATTTTAAACCACCTGTGTGCAGGGTTAGTAGCACCCGTTGCCATACCTGATGAAAAATTTCTAACAGCTATAAGAGGGCAGGAATCAAGTATTTTTTTAGATTTTTTGATAGGTTTATCAACATCATCAATTAAAAATTTTGTTCCCCTGGGGCAAAAATAATCAGATAATTCTTGCAAGTCACCTTTGATATTGTTAAAAATATCGTCAAGCTCCTTGCGACGTATTTCAAAATATGATTTTGTAAGTTTCATTTAAACCTACTCCCCTAATAAGCGTTTCTTTTCAGTTATCACAGGGTCGCCAAGTCCTCTGGCTGTGGTTTTAATATCTTTCTTTGCAAGAGCCGCCGTTTTATTTTTTTGCGCACTACCTGCTCTTTGAACAGAAGCATCCGCAATGGTCGGGGCTGCAATTGTTTCCTGTTTTACAGGCTCTACTTTTGGTGCTTTTGGTGAACACATAAAAACTCCTAACTTTTCTAAAATCAAATTAATTAAAGGGGTCAAATTCAGTTTCGACCCCATAAGATTTTTCAATATTTTCGTTTTTTTGATGAAACAAATGCGAATAAAAATTTATAGCGTAAATGTTCATCATTAAACTGTCGGCATAATCGGGGCTTTCGCCCTGTTCTTTACGAATTGTTTTTTTATCTTCAATTAAAATTGTGCCGTTTGACTGATAAATCTTTTTAATATACTCAAGCTGTCTCATAGTATTTTCACAGGTAAGTTTCAGCCAGCCGTTTTGTAAAAAATCATTTACGGTCAAATACCCGTCAGCCCTTTGATTGGCACTGTTTTTATACCGCGCTTTGCCATTACCTCTGAATGCAAGACAATTTTCAATAATCTTTTTAACGCTAACCCAAATCGGATAACCTAATCCGTCGGCATCTAAAATTGAAAAATCCGGCATATAAAGACTATGAAGGCTGATAATTTTACCCTTAGTAATATCGGTATCAGGCTCCGTCCACTGTGCGATTGTGTTTTCCTGCCAAACATTTAAGCTTTTTCTTGTAAGCAATTTTGCAATACAATTATCGCCACCCGCGGCTGCAAGGTCAACGGATAAAACTTTATTTGTTGTTGAACCGTCAGGAATAATGACAAGATTTTTTGAATTTTCAAGAGAGGAAACGGAAAACAAATAATCAGAGGCTTGGTCTAAAGGCTCACCGAGCCAAATATGCTTGTAATCCTTATAGTTTCTTTGTTTGCATAGATTAGCTTCATCAATCAATTTTTGCGGGCAAAATTCATTTTCAAAGTAATTAATTTGAATATGAAGGCAGTCACTGCGCCCGACACAGAAAACATAAACCGCATCATTTCTTAAATAGCGGTTCATTGTAAAGAAAACTTTTGAATTTTGTTTACGGATTGTAGGAATAATAATATCAAGTGTGGCTTTAGTTATAGCCTGCGCCTCATCAATCCATAAGATGTCGACACCCTCTAAGCCCTTAATATTAATGGAGCCTTGCTCTCTAAACCCTTTAAAAATAATGATTGAACCTGTTTCTCTGTGAATAATTTTATTGCTCTTAATGTCAAAATTCAGCTTAAATTCTTTAATGAGGCTCACAAATATTTGATATACAGATTCTTCAATACTGTTTTGAGTTTCGCGACCGCAGCAAACACGTATTTTTCTAACTTCACAAAGATACAGTAAAAATCTTGCTGTGCTTTGAGATTTTGAAGAACCGCGCCCGCCGTCAAGCAAACAATAATTATACGAATTAAAATCAGTAATAACGGGGTGAAGTTTAACGGGGATTTTAAGCATTATCGGTACTGTTAGCATTATTATTTACACTCTCACCAATGTTAAAATTAATTTCCTTTTCATCATATTTAACCGCAGGCATTTTGTTGTAAATAAAGGATTCCTGCGGGTCACCTGCTTTTTTGTCATCCCACCCCAAAACCCTAAGGGCAAACATATCGCCACTATTGCCCCGTTTAATTAATCTTTCCTCGTAAGCCTGTTCTACCCTTAACTTTGCCTGATTAATGATGTTGAAAAATTCATCTTTAGGTGGATAATTTAGTACAATTTCTCTTGTCGTATCAAGCGCAAGCACAAGCCCTGTAAGAGTTATTGGCATATCGTTTTTGGTACAATTTTCAAAATAATTATTTATTGTTTTTTCTAAATCTTTTTTTTCAAAATTTAAAATTTTTTTCATAAAAAAATAGGAGGGGTGTAAAAACCCCTCGTTGTTGTTTATCCGTATTTGTGTGTTGTTATTTTATAATTTTTACGGGGCAATTAATCTCTTTGCCCGCAAATCCTGCACCATTTATATATGCAGGTCTTATGGTGTCTGAAATTTTGTTATTTTCTTCAATGGTTTTAATGTGTTTATAGTAAACCATAGGAATATATTTTGTATGGATAGGGCAAGGATGATACGGTGAAAGCTGCGGCATTTCAATCATCAAGTTTTGTACTTTATCTAAATAACGTCTGGCCGCTTTTCCGCTTAGCTCTTTGTGTTCAATTTCAAACTTTTTATTATCAATTTTTCCGTATCTGAAAATTTTTATTTTTTTACAAGGGGATTCCCGTTTACTTTTAATACAATCAAGAACATAAACAATTTCACTTGTAACCTTGATATTATTAATAAATAATTTTGTGGGTTTTAGAATTTTATATCTATGGATATATTCAAATGTTTTGGGGTCAGTTGTTGAATATTTAATGTTACAGCAAACAAACTCCATAAAGCCCCCTTTTGTAGATACAAAAATTCCCTGAAATGCAAAGCAGATATTTAAAGCAAAGTTAAAACCTCTTGCACATTTTTATAAATAACATATAGGCATGTGTCCATGCGGACACTTTTTGAATTATTTATATTCAATAGAGAGTAATTTTAATGTTGCAAAAACAAGCTGTGTGCGATTTTGAACATTAAAAATTTTAAATAATTTTCTCAAGAGTTTCTTTACAGTTCCGTAAGATATGTTGAGATTTTCCGCAATTTCATAATTTGTCTTGCCGGAAGCAACTAGAATTATTAAATCTTTTTCCCTGTCTGTTAAAAGTTCATTCATAAATTATTTTCCTTGTTTAGATTTTTAATTTTTTTAACTATTTCATAGACTACGGGTACACTAACCGAATTGCCTGCCATTTTATAAAGCTGTGTATCTGGAATACCTATACCGTAGGCAGTTTGGACGATTTCATCAGGGAAACCTTGCAATCTAAAGCATTCAAGAGGAGTTAAACGCCTGATTTTGCAATCATACTCCCCGTTTTCCCCTATATTAGCCATAATTCCGTGCCTGTCTTGTGCGGTAATTGTAAACATAGGCTCATTATTTTCTTTAAATCGCCTGCCATTTTGACGTTTTTTAAGTTTTTCGGGTGTTAAAACAGGCATTGCAATAATGGTTTGACCCGCTCCGTCCTCTCTGGCTCTTGCAGAAATACAGGGGCTTATTTTATCTTTAATTGCCATAAAACCCTTGCTATCCCTATAAGTTCTTAGGGTGCCTGCCTCTACAATATAGGTGCTTTCGGTTCTGTCCATTTTTGTACTAACCGCGGTTGAAATCCCTTGCCCTCTCTCGTTGCAAGTTGGAAAAGGGTTTGCGTTGCCTGTTTTGAGAGGAAATATTTTTCCGACACCGAATTTTCTAGGATATCCGACAATAAAGACCCGTTCTCTGTTTTGTGGTAATCCAAAGTATTTAGTATTAAGCATCGACCATTCAATAGTGTAATTCCCAAGCTTGGCAAGACTTTCAATGATGATTTTAAAAGTGTTTCCATTGTCGTGAGAAAAAAGGCCCTTAACGTTTTCGAGAAGAAAATATCGGGGTTTCCTGTCTTTGAGAATCCGTATAATGTCAAAAAACAAAGTCCCTCTGGTGTCATTAAATCCTTGCCGCTTGCCTGCAATTGAGAAAGCTTGACAAGGAAATCCGGCAGTGAGCAGGTCAAATTCGGGTAACTCCCCTGTAATAATTTTAGTTGCATTATTATAATAAACCTCATCTTTTGTAGTAAAAAAGTTTTTATAAAGTTTAACTGCGTGTTTATCTATTTCACAAAATGCCACAATATTAAATCCTACTTTTTCGCAAGCAAGCCTAAAACCCCCGCAGCCTGAAAAAAGGTCAAATACTTTCAATGTTACCCCCTTTCAGTAATTTTCGTTTTTGATACATATTTTTGTATCGTTTTTTGTCACATTCCCTGCAAGCGTAAGAGTAGCCGTCATTACTTCGCCTGTTTTTTGAAAATTCATCAACCGATTTTAACTGACGACATACGCCACAATACTTATACAGCATATAAACCGCCTTTCATTATCGGAAGTTTTATTTGTGATATTTCGGAATAAAGCCGCTCAAGGCTTGCCTTATAATGTTTTGGATTATTTTCTATGGCAATAAAATTTCTGTTCAACTGTATTGAAGCAATAGCAGTGGTTCCTGATCCAGAAAAGCAGTCTAAAACAATATTTTCTTCAATTGAAGAATTGAAAATCAGATTTTTAACTATTGACAAAGGCTTAATAGCAGGATGTTTCCACAGTTTTTTATCTTCAACATTTGACGAACCAATGTAATATTTTCGCTTGGTTTCAAATTTTCCATGCAAAGGCACGCTTTTTTCCCTAAAAAATAAGCAATATTCTGTATCTGATAAATATTTATTATTGCAAGTAGGGATAGGGTTAGTTTTATGCCACGTCAATAATTCAGTTGAAGCACCCCTGCTTTCAAAAAAATTAATATACTGCTTGAGCTGATTTTTGCTGCACCAAATATAAATATTAATTTTTTTTAAAACTCTGCAAAATTCTTCAAGCAAAGAGTTTTGAATACCTTCTGAAATACTCTCAAGCTCTTTATGATATAGCCGCTCTTTTTTACCGAAGCAACCTCCCGACCCGCTTTCATCAAACGAATAGGGCGGGTCGGTGTGTATCAGGTCTATATATTTGTCGGGGATGTCTTTTATGAGTTTGTAACAATCTCCGTAATGTATTTGATTAAGGGCAAGCATTGTATTATTTCCCCCCTTTATCACTATCATTGGGGTTTTCAGGATTATCAAGCAAATTAAGTTGATTGTAGGCAAGTTCAAACTTGCATTTGTCAAGCTTTGCTTCAATACTATCGGCGCGTTCATTCTGTGTCAAAAGATATTTTTCAAAATCTTCGATACATTCAAGGCTTTTAATCTGTGTTTTTCCTGATTTATATTTTTTTGCTTTGACATTTTGAACACAATCGCCCGTCAATTCTTCAACTGCAAGCTTAAATCCTTCATGCTCCAATAAAGAGGCGATTTTCTTTCTGCGAGGCAATTCGGCCTCTAGGGCTTCAATCTCGTTTACGATGTCGGTTTCACTTCTTTTAACCATTTTTTTACTCCGTTCTATCCATTAACTCGTTTATGGAAATGTTAAACTGTTCCATTAATTTTTTTTGCCAAGAAGTGCGCCCCCGCATAGATTGCGGGTATACATCTATAATGGCGTTTATTGCTTCTTCCCTACTTCTTGCCTCAATAAAAAGGTTGAAATCAGCGCATAGCTTGCTTACCTCATCAAGCTGTTTTAAGTAGGCTTGCGTTTCTTCTGCACTTGGTGTCATCCGTTTTGCAGGTTTTACAAGCTTTTTGTACTTTTCTTTGTATTTTTTAACCCACCCAAAAAGCCTTTTGCGGGCATTTAAAATGCAAGCGCCGTTGTCCTCTTTGCTTACAATTGCAGACAGCCACTCATTGATACCCATTTGAAAGGCATTTTTGTTGCCGTCCACAGTGTTTAAAAGGTCAATACAAAGTTTTTCGTCCTGCTTAATGTCAGGCTCGAAGCCGGGAATTTTTTTTAAAAAATCAAAAAAAGAATTTAAAAAAGAAGCATCCACATGCATGTGTTTTTCTTCTTCTTTTATTTCTTTTGCTTTACTTTGTGCATTATTGTTTGCATTATGAATACATAAATTATTTTTATGTAAGCATTTTCCAAATAAATTCAAACATATTTCATCACGAGATAAAGGCTCAGTTTTTCTACGCTTATAGACATCCGAAATATCATCTACAAACAATTGAGAAAAAATAACCTGCTTATCCCACATTTCTTTATCAATACAATCCAACTCCGCAAGCGCATCAAGAATGCTAATAATGCGCTCTTCCGGTATTTTAAACTTTGAAAAAAATATTTTCCGCTGTACAGTGTTTCTGCAATCCACAAAATGGTTTTCACTGCGGCCAAGTTTTTGCAACAATTTGACCCAAACGACAAAACCGTCGTTATTGTCAAACATATCTTCAATTGCAGTAATGGAATCACTAAAAACACAAGGAAGCGGGAAATAATCAACTATATTTTTATTTTTTCTCGCCATTCTTATTGTAAAATCCTCTTTTAGATGTTGCGGTATGTGCCGTAAAATTTGCCAATAAAAACCCGCTTAATAAAAAGCGGGAAAAGGTCATGGTGTCAATATGCAAATTTATATCAATCTTTTTTTAACAAGCTCAATGGCTTCCGCAAATGGGTCAAACTCCTTTTGCGTACCCTTTACTCCAACGATTAAAATACCTTTTGTTTTGAGTTTCTGTACAAACTCGGTTAATTCAAGCTCGAAATCGGGTAAATTTGCCTCTATATAACTATTTATTGCAGCTTTAGGGCAGCAGGAGGTATCTTTAAAACCATTAAAAAGAGGCTCCAAATTAATTATGCTTTGTCCTGTGATACAAATATTAATATCCATTAATTTACTATGAGGCTTTAAAGCTTTTGTCATAAAATGTGATAGTTCTTCGGAGTTTGAAGCCAGCTGCTTGGTTTTTTCAATCTCTTCGCCACAATTGCAACCGTTCGCCGATTCATTATTATAATCGGCATGTCCATTTGCACCACAGGTTTTGTCGCCTCTAAATCCCTTTTTACATTCAATGCAAAGTGTAAATCCTTTATCTTTCATCGTCCTTTGCTCTCTTGTGTAACTTTTAAACAGTGTCATTGCGATAATCCTCCATTTTCTTTAATATCTACATTTTTATTTTTCTTTGGTTTCTTTAAAAAATTTTTCTTTTTCCAATTGCAAGAGCTCCATATTTCGGTCAATAAGCTCCATATAAAGCTTAAAGATACGACCGCTTGTGCCTTTGACATACAAACAGAATTTGTTTAATGTTTCGGCAATTTCACAAATTCTGGCCGGAAAAAATTTATATTCATCAAGAGCCATGGCGTTTTTTGCAAGATTATTATATTCATTTTGGGCTTGCTTAATTTGAAAATCCTCATTGCTATTGTTATACACATTGCATGATTGTTTTTTGCTGATTTTGTTTTTGTTTTTTGGCATCATTATTTATTCCTATATCGGTCAATTTGTTTTTATCAAAAGCTTGTTTTATATGTTCTTCATCTATTGCCTGCAGTGCAATTTTGGCAAGTCTATCAAGCTCAAATTTTGGTATTTTAAATTTTATTTTTTGCATTAGAATTTCTCCACTCAATAAGAGTGTGTTGCACATAAATATTAATTAAACTGGTTAAACGGCTTTGAGTTGAAATAGAAAAGAAATATCGACTTTATTGCCTGTTCTTGTCTTGTTAATTTCATCTACAATTTTATACATTTCATCAAGCTTGAATTGTTCTTTACCGTTCATTTTTCTAGATAAAGTAGATGTTGAAATTTGCAGCATATCTGCAACTATTCTTTGATTCAATCCTGCACGCACAATTTCTGCGTACAGATTAGTAAACTGTTTCGCCATTGCTGCCCCTTTTGTTACTTAAAATTACGGTAAAACAACTACATTGATGTTATGAATTGAAATTAAAATGTAATATTTTTACAATTGATAACCAATTCGTTAATAAAAGAATATGATTAAAATAATAAAATGTCAATAATAAAGGCTTATTTAGACAATAATATTTTATTGTTAAATTATATAATGCCATAAATTCTAATATAGATAGCATTTTAAGCATTTAAAATATCAAAATCACCATTTTATTTTACTATTTTTAATAATTTTGTTGAAAATATTTGCAATTTAATTATGTTTTTTTATAATAATTGTAAAAAAGTTCTTTACATTTGTTGCTATTTTTGATAATATAGTTATTACCCTTTTGTAAAAGTAGAGAGATGTAGGAAAAGATAAACAATGTTATTAAGCAGTTGTCAAATTGTCATTGATAATATTAAAAATAAATATAATTTAACAAATATTGATATTTCTATCAGAACAGGGGTTGCAAAAGCCACTATTGATAAAATTACATCAGGTAAGACAAAAAATGTGCAAGATAAAACACTGGAAAAGCTGCGAAAAGCCTTTAAAGAATTTAATGAAATTCCAAAACCTTTAAATAAAATATACGTCGATGAAATGACAAAAAAAATGGTGGAAGCCATAGAGCGTAAGCCGGAACTAAAAAAAGTATGTGCGATGACCTGTACATTAAAATCCAGTGATTTAAAAGCAATATCACGCATTTTAGAAAAAATGTCGGATAAATTTTAAAATAGAAAAAAATAACTCAAAAGAAAAAAATCAAAGGTTGTAGTCAAATTGTTGCGTAAAAAAATAAAATTTAACGTTGAGAATGAAGTAGTAAAAGCTGTTCTATACATGCGCTATTCAAGCTTAAACCAAAATGAGCAAAGCATTGAGGGGCAGAGGCACGCTTGTCAGGCATATTGTAAGGCCAATAATTATGTAATAATTGATGAGTACATTGATAGGGCTTTGAGTGGCACTAGTGACAACAGACCTAATTTTCAGCGCATGATTAAAGATAGTGCAAAGGGCTATTTTGATAAGGTTATTGTATATAAAGTTGACCGTTTTGGGCGTGATAGATATGACATTGCCACATATAAGAGAAAATTAAAACAAAATGGCGTAAAGCTTGAGTACGCCGAGGAGCGCATACCTGAAGGACCAGAAGGGATAATGCTTGAAGCAATGCTTGAGGGTATGTCTGAATATTATTCTGCCGATTTATCACAAAAAATTAAAAGAGGGGTTAGAGAAAGTGCTCTTAAATTTAAAATGCTTTCACACCCGCCTTTTGGCTATGAAAAAGACAAGAATGGTTGTTATAAGCTTAACGAGGCAACTGCTCCACTAGCTAGAGAAATTTTTGATAAATACATTAATGGCGTGCCGTCTAGTAAAATTGTTGAAAGTTTAAACGCAAGAGGAATAAAAACAACTAAGGGCACGGACTTTGAAACCAGAACTATACCAAAGATTATAAGCAATCCACGTTATGCGGGAATTTATGTATTTAAAAATGGTGAAATGTGGGTAGAGAATGCCATACCTGCAATTGTTACAAAAGAAGAATACGAAAGAGGCCTTAAAATGCTTGAAACCAATAAACATAAGAATCATTCTACGAAAGTAAAAATACCATTTCTGCTTACCGATAAATTATATTGTGGCATTTGTGGCGATAAAATGACGGGTGATAGTGGAACTGGCAGACATGGCGGTAAGCATTATTACTATACTTGTGTTAGTAGAAAAACCAGAAAAGGTTGCATAAAGAAATCTATTCGTAGAAACGAAATAGAAGAATTTGTAACAGAATTAACAGTGCGTTGTGCATTGAAAAGCACTACAATAAAACAAATTGCAGATACAATAATGGAGATACAGGAAAAAGGCATTAATACAAGCGTACTGGATAGTCTGAAATTACAATTAAAAGAAGTTAATACAGCAATTAAAAATATTATTGATGTACTTCAACAGGGTATAATTATGGATTCCGTCAAAGAGCGCTTAATGGAATTGGAAGAAAAACAAAGAAAATTAAAGGCGGGCATCCAAATAGAACAAAACAGGCTTAATAATCCTAAATATGATAAACAAAGTGTTATGAACTGGCTAGCATCGTTTAAGGAAGGTGATACTAAAAACAAAAAATTCCAAAATGCTATTATAGATGTTTTTATAAATAAAATATTTTTATATGAAGATGAAATTAATATTGTTTACAATTACACTAATGATAATTCACTAAAAATATCATTAGATGATGTTAAAAAAATAATTAAAAATTCCGAAATCCTTGAGGATAGTGAACTTTCAGGGGTTCGGATAGAACGCCTAAACTGGAGCGTAGGGGATTCGAACCCCTGACCCC
>CAJUNK010000019.1 GCA_910587815.1 Candidatus Gastranaerophilales bacterium
GATTGCCGCGTCGCTTTGCTCCTCGCAATGACAGAGGGGAAAATCCTCATAATGATGGGATTTGAAAAAAGCAGAAGCTTTTTTCAAGTGTTTGTTTGGCTCTTGTGGGTGTTTCGCCACGGTGGGTTTACATCCTAAAACGCCATTGTAGTGCTTTTTGACAATGCTCAACACATTGCCAAAGCCGCACCGGCTTGTGCTAATTTTCTTTTGCATAAACAATTTCTCACATAAATTAAAGTAGTAACGATATTTTTAAGCTTTAGAACAACTTTTATATAAAATTTTTAGCTCTACAATATATTATAATAATGTTAACAACAAAAATCAATATAAAATTTCTTGTCAACGTTATGTCACCCAGTCGGGTAATAAGCTTATCCTATTGTATAGGTTATGATTAGAAGGTTGGCAGTATTTTATGAATGATAAAGAATTGAAAAAATTGCTTGGTAAAAACATTAGAAGAATTAGAAAAAGCAGAGATTTAACCCAGGAAACATTTTCTGAAAAAATAGGGATAGAGCCATCAAGTCTATCTAATATTGAAAATGGCAAGAGCCTGCCTTCAACGCAAACTATAATAAATATTCAGCTGCAATTTGGTATTGCCTCAGGGGAAATATTTGATTTTGATATTGATTATTTAAGAAATAACAAATATTTAGAAGAAGCTATTTATAATGCTGTGAAAAACCTTGATGTAGAGCGCAAAAGAGTGCTTTATAAAATTGTAAAGGCAATAGAGGTGCTTGTATAACACGTTTAAATACATAAAACCCAACTATGACAAGAGAAAACGCTAACACAAAAAAACATCCTAAAAACACTGTAACTATATATTAATCTTTTTGTTTTTCATATCCTAAGCTTTTCAGCGCCTTTTCATCTTTTTGCCAGCCTTTCTTTACTTTTACAAAAAGTTCCAAAAATACTTTGTTTTGCGCAATTTCTTCAAGTTCCAAGCGCGCTTCAGTTCCTATTTTTTTTAAAAGTGCTCCGCCCTTGCCTATTATTATTCCTTTTTGACTATCTGTAGATACTATAATTTGTGCTTTTATTCTATCAATGGTTTCAGTTTGTTTGTAATCTTCTATTAAGACGGCTACACTGTGCGGAATTTCATCCTTTGTGTTTAGAATAATTTTTTCTCTTATGATTTCTGATGCTATATTTCTCAGGTTTTGATCCGTTATTTCATCATCAGGATAAAGTTTTTCGCCAACTGGCAAATATTCTTTAATTTTATCCAGTAAAATTTTAATATTTTTTCCTGTTTTTGCACTGACCTTAATAATCGGATAATTTTTTTCAAATAATTTTTTATAAGATATAAGGTTGACATCAAGTTTTGTTTTATTCGCAATATCAGTTTTATTTGCAACTATAATAACTGGAATATTAATATTTTTTAGATAATGTTCAACAATCCATTTGTCTCCTGCGCCAGCTTCATCTTTAGAATCTACTAAAAATAATATTAAATCGGAATCTTCAATTGAATTTTTTGATTCATCAGACAAAAACTCGCCAAGTTTATTTAAAGGTTTATGCACGCCTGGTGTATCCACAAAAATTATTTGTGCTTCATTATCTGTATGGATGCATTTTATTCTGTTTCTTGTGGTTTGAGCTACAGGACTTGTTATTGCAATCTTTTGTCCTGCAATTTGGTTTAATAGGGTAGATTTTCCTACATTCGGCCGTGCAATTAATGTTACAAAGCCTGATTTAAAGTTTTTATCCTTGTTATTAATCTTGTTAGTCATTGTTTTTTTGCCAGTTTTTTGTATTCATAGTATAATCAGTTTTGTAATTTTGTTATATTTATTATAATGGAAAAAACCAATTATAAAAGGGGATAGAAGAATGAGAAAATACATTCTGGGTATAATTTTAGCTTTACTATTAGGGCTTGGTGGTATTTTTAATGCAAATACTATGGCGCTTGACAGTGATTATAAAAACAATCTTTTAAAAGTTGATATAAATAAAGCGCAAGATGGAAGCTATAATATAGAATTATTTACCCAAAAGCCATATAATGAGCCTGTTAAGGTAATTAAGAAGTCTGATACAAGCTATTATGTTTTATTACCTGAAACTTATCATTCAATCACTTCAGTTCCATCAAACGGGGATGTAAGCAAAGTGGATGTTAAGCTTTTTCCATACGCAGGACAGGATCTTAACAATGGCTACACAAAAATTAACATATCTACAAATAAACCTGTAACATTCAATACAAATGTAAAAACAGCTTCTGCACAAAAACCGCAAGTAGATTCAAAAAAACTTGCACAATTAGATAAAGCTTTTGATAATAAAACAAATGTGCCGACAAAAGTGGCCTCTGTTCCAAACCAAATTCAAAAGCCTGTTATTGGTGTAAAACCGGTAGATACAACAAAGACTGATGAACCAAAAAAAGTTGAAAAACCTTCTTCAACCCCTGCAAAAATTGCTGCAAATACTGAAAAACCTGTAGTAAAACCAAAGACTGAACCTGCGGCAGGAACTGAAATTGAAATAGTAACAAAACCAAAAGAAGGACAAATACCAAAACAGCAGGAAATTTTAACAACTGTTAAAGAAGAGGCTATACCTTCTGTAAGTTTAGAAGAAGTGCTTGAAGGAGATTTGCCTGATGAAGATGAACTTGCAATGGAAGAAGATGCTAAAGAGCAAGGCTTAACTGAGATTGCAACAGGTGAAGATGAACCAATACCTGAATTTTCTTATAAACGTGAAATAAAAGATAAAATAAGATTTTTTATAAAAGCATGTGCTGATAATCCATTGCTTGTAATTGCAATAATTTTATTCTTAATAGCAATATTCTTACTGCTTTCAAAAGGTAAAAAGTCTGATAAAACGGAAAAAGAAGCTGCAAAAGCTTCACCTACTTCAGGTTCTGCATACAACAGTCTTGACAGCCTGAAAGTACAAGATGCTGCACCACAGCATATTGTTGAAGACAACAGTGTAAATATTGGAAAAGAAGAATACAGTGTTTATGAATCAGGGCATATTGAAACACCTGATGCAGCAAGGGTTGTAGAAGCTTCTGCGCCTGTTAGTGTTGCAGATTCTTATGAACCAAAACCAATGCAAACATTTGAAGATACTGTTGTGGCTGTAGCTGAAGACGAGGCCCAAAATAATGATGAGGCTGATGTTTTGGCAACAGAAAGTTTTGGTGAAAATAGAGGCTTGTGCCTTGTAAACTATGATGGCAATATAGCGCTTATTGGTTATATTGAGGATGAAATCTTTGTTATTCAAAACTTTGGCAAGGTTACATTAATAAATCCTGGCATTCAAATTCGTGTGGCAGAACAAAATGACAATGATACAATCTACATTGTAAAAACTGCAAATTCTAAACTTATGGTTCGTGAAACAAAAACATTCATCGGCCTTGAGATGGTGATGTAGTTGTATTTAATAGGATAGTTTCTAGTTATAGATATTTAAACCCTGCCTTTAATATTGGCGGGGTTTTTTGTATTATTTACCTGCCATACTACTCACCCGTCATTCTCATCCTCTGCGTCATCCTGAACTTGCCTCTGCTTGCCGAAATTTTAATTTCGTGCAAGTTGGGTCCTCTTAAAGGGTTTCAGGATCTTATACACTGGGTGTCTAGCCATTCAACATAAATTTTCATACAGGTGGTCGCCCGTTCATATAACATCTAAGCTCATCTTTTATTGCTCAGGAACTCGTCGGCGCTCCAGCTGATAACCTCGCGCCTCCTCAAACACCTTCACTTTATACATTCGCATAAGATGTTATTATTCACTCTGCTTAACTGTATGAAAATTCATATTGAAGGCTACAAGTATTTGGAATGAAAAAGAAAATTAAAATAATATAAAAATTCCCCTATTCATACAATCTTTCAATTTCTTTTTTTAATTCAGGTTGTTTTTTGCATAAATTCTGAATAAATATAGAAAATTTTGTCATACGGTAAAACATAGTTTCTGTCATAATATGTTCCATTCTGCAAGCATTTTGAACAGCTTCATCATGTGGCAGATTTAGAATATTTTCTAAAAATTCACTCATTATTTTGTGTTTTTCAATTATATCTTTAGCATACTTTTTTCCTAAATCGGTTAATGTAATGCTTGAATAAGGCTCATAATTTATAAAACCCCTGTTCTTTAAATTTATAAGTGCACCTGTAACAGAGGCTTTTTTAACATTTAAAATTTTTGAAATATCAGTAACTTTAGCTTCATTTTTTTTTGATATTTCATTGTAAATGGCTTCTAGATAATCTTCCAAACTCTCTGACAGCTTCATTAAAAATCCCCCTAATTTTCATTTACCTTAATTGTGCCCTTCACGCTTTTATCTATATTTAAACTTTCAAATAAACTGTCTAAAAGCTGATGCGGGGTGTTTGCACTGTAAAATTTTCCTCTTGTGGTAACAGCAGCACACCTTAGCTGGCTGTTTGCATCTATATCGTCTATGTCAAATGCAATTACATCAATTGAAATATCATCCCTCAATTTCATAAGCTCAATTGCATACGTACAGGGGCTTTCATCGCAATTTTCTCCGCCATCAGATAATAATACAATGTGTTTTTTGCCTTGAACACCTGCAAAATCAGCATTTACGGCCTGTTTTAGAGAATATGTGATAGGTGTCCAGCCCATTGCGCGTGTATTATAGAGCGCTCCAAGAATTCTATCTGCATTATTCGCGCCAAAAGGAACCGCAAGTTTTGATGCCATACAGCCATCTAGATAGGTAAAACCTACCTTGTGGCCGTATACGCGAAGACCTGTTTTTACTGTATTAGGGATTTTGGGCAAAATCACAGTTAAAGTTTCAAGTGCTATCTGTAATTTTGTCTTTCCGCCCATTTTTTCATTCATTGAATTTGAAAAATCCATAATGAATAAAACGTTGGAACCATCTTCAAACTGTGCTTTTTCAGATTTTTCTTTTTGGAAACTTTCAGGTGTGTATAAATTATAATCAAAATTTTTATCTGCAAAAGCCTGGTTTTGCGCACAAAGCGTATAAAACAAAAATATAAAAGCTGCAATTATTTTAATTTTTTTCATAAAAGCATTTTACTATAATGTATGGTTTTATGAAACTAATAAACTTACTTAATATATTTTAATCATTGTTAATACTCTTTATTATTTTTGCTGGATTTCCTGCTACTACAACATTTTCAGGAATATCTTTTGTAACAACGCTGCCTGCGCCTATTACTGAATTATTTCCTATTGTAATTCCGCCAATTACAGTGACATTGCCGCCAAACCATACGTTATTACCCACTTTTATTGGTTTTGAATATTCTAAACCTTGATTTCTAGTTTTAAAATCCAGAGGGTGCAAAGGCGTGTAAAATGCGCAATTTGGCCCAATGAAAACATTTTCGCCAAATTCTACAGATCCTGGGTCCAAAATTATTAAATTGTGATTTGCATAAAAGTTTTCACCAATTTTAATATTGTATCCATAATCACATAAAAATGGCTGTTCTACTAAAAAATTTTTCCCTGTTTGTCCCAAAAGCCTTGTTAGCAGTGCGTTTCTTTCTTCCATATTTTGGCATGGAATATTGTTATATTCTTGGCATAATGTTTTACAATTTTGCCTTTCTTTTATTAAAATTTCTGTATTAGGGTCATATATTTGGCCTTTTAGCATTTTTTCTTTTTCATCCATATTCTTTTTCCTTGAATATATTATGCATTGTATATTATAATTGATAAAGAATTTATTGTATATAAAATACCTGAAACGCAGGAAAGGAGGCCATTTATGGCAGAACTATTTGATATTATTGATAACAGAAAAACTATCAGAAAATATGACAACTATATTCCAAATGAGGATGAAATTAAAAAAATAATAGATTCAGCGCGCCTTGCCCCTAGTGCCATAAATGCCCAAAATTGGCGGTTTTTAGCCATTTTGAATAAGGATATAAAAAATGAAATGGCAGATTGTGTATTGAAAAAATATGATGAAATTATGCAAAAAGTTGATACTGAAACTGCTCAAAATATTTCAAGATATAAGGGGCATTCCACCTTTTTTAAAGATGCTCCACTTTTAATTGTGTGTCTTGAAAAAGCTGCACTATCCTTTATGGGCGGGGTTTTAGAGAATGCAGGATATAGTGCATTGGAAATTGCCAAAATGAGGCCTGATTCTTATCTTTTGAGCATGGGTGGTGCAGTTGAAAATATGATATTATCTGCTTCTGCACTTGGTTTTGGAAGTTGCTGGATGGTAGCGCCTGTGCTTGCAGAGGCTGATTTTAGAAAAATTCTAAATATTCAAGATGATGAAAAAATTGTAACACTTTTAACAATCGGAAAACCCTTGGGAGACAACCCAAACAGGATGCCAAAGAAAACTTTGGACGAGGTTATGGAAATTATAAGATAACGTCTAAAAGCCCTTAAAATAAAGGCTTTTAGTATATTTAAAAGTCTGTATTCCTTATCAAAAGGGCATTTAGCATGCATGACATCCCCTATATCAAGGCAAATTTAAGAATTTATGAACTTGTGGAATAAGCCTTATTCTTTGATATTTTTCAAATAATTTTTGGAAAACGCCTGCTATATCAAAGTTTTTGCCTATTGGCATTTTGGGCTGTAAAATTATTTCTATTCCATGTTTTAAACCTAAATTACCAATTTCTGATATTTCTTTATCTGTGATATTTTCATCAAAAACAACTTTTGCAAAAACGGTGCTATCCCTTGCTACAAGCAAGAATTCATCATTTATTGAAAAATCATTTTTTTCACCTGTGGCAGATTCTAGTTTTATATCCATTGCAATAATATCAATATAATCAATTACTTCGCGAAGTCTATATGGCAGGCTGCCATTGGTTTCTAAGTATATTTGTTTTTTGAGGGGGTCTTTATATTCTGCTAAAAAACTTTTTAAAAATTCAGATTGCAAAAGAGGCTCTCCGCCTGTAAAACTAATAGTTTTAGCCCCATATCTTGAAATTTCATCATTGAGTGCAGATTTTGTTAAAATAACTGATTTTTTATCGTCTAAAACCTTTGTATCACAGTATTTACAGTTTAAATTGCACCCAAAAAGCCTTACAAATAGATGCTTTTGACCTATATAAAGGCCTTCACCCTGTATAGATTCAAATATTTCCGCTATTTTACAAGTTTTTTCCAAGGTCTATTTCTCTTAATTTTTTATATAATTCAATTTCTTTTTTGCTTAAATTTTCAGGAATATCTATCTTTATAAGTGCGATATACTCTGAGTTTTCACCTGTTTCAGGTTCGGTAATATCTTCTTTATTTAGTTTAAATCTTGTGTCTGATTTTGTCAAAGGAGGAATTTCAATTTTGACGTAATGATTACCTACAGGAATATCAATTATCCCCCCTAAAATGGCTTTCCACGGGGGTATTGAGGTTTCTATTACAATTTTATTTTTTACT
The DNA here is from genome assembly GCA_910587815.1 of Candidatus Gastranaerophilales bacterium. GTDB lineage: Bacteria > Cyanobacteriota > Vampirovibrionia > Gastranaerophilales > Gastranaerophilaceae > MGBC122484. Next base: position 7,473 of record CAJUNK010000019.1, read on the forward strand.
TCGCTTTCTTTACTTTTGTCTTCAATTTTTATTAAAAGATAAAGGTCTCCATTTTTACCCCCAAATTTTCCATATTCACCTTCATTTTTAATTTTCATTTTCGTACCATCTTTTATGCCTCCAGGAATTTTCACGTTCATAATTTTGTGTTCTGATTTTTCGCCTACTCCGTGGCATAGAGAACAAATGGTACCGTTAATGTATTTAATTCCTGCGCATTTTGGGCATTTATCTGTATGAAGAACGTTGATTTTCCGAATAGTTCCTTGTTTTTGTTCGTTTTTTGATATAAAAACAGTGGTCTCAATGTCATTACCATCTATTTTTGCGCTTTGAACCTTTGTTTTGGGGTTTTTTGTTTCGTAAAATCCCTCTGCTGTTTTGTTTTCCGTGTTTTTATTTTGAAAAAACATTGCAGCATCAGTGTTTTTATATGTTGAATAGGCGTTAAACTCGCTTTTTGCCTGTGTTTGGCTGATATTTTGACCTTCTTTTTCTTGCTCATTTTTGGCATCATTAAAATTTTTGTCGTTTTCTTTTTTAACGTACTCTTTTTTATTCCTGAAAATGCCCGCCCTAAGGTCATATTGCAGCCTTTTAGTATCATCAAGTAAAGTTTCGACAGCATTATTTAACATTTTAAAGTAAGTTTCAGCCTCTTTTGTTTTATTTATGTCAGGGTGATAAATTCTGACAAGTTTTCTATAGGAATTTTTTATATCATCCTTGGTTGCATCAGAATTTAAACCTAAAATTTCATATAAATTTTTATTTTTCATAATTGTTATATAAATTTTAACAAATTTTTACTAAATTTACAAAAGTTTATAATTTTTAATAAATTTTGCAATAAAAAACCGGCTTTTAGTTGTTTTTAACCGAGCCGGTTTTTTTATTTTTCCTATTTCCTTCTCTCTTGAATTTATGCAGTCTTTTCGTTTACAACAATTTCATCTTTGTATTTTTCTAAAAGCGCTTGTGTATCAACAGGTTTAGCCTGTTTTACAACCATTACTTCGCCTGCAATTTTATATTTATTTTCAATTCTTTTCTTTTGAAGTTTATTTGATGCTACAAGTCCTGTTTGAGTGTTTGTGCATTCTAATACATGAGCTCTTTCAAAATCTTCAAGAGGAAAATCTCCGCTTGCTATTTGCATTGTGGTATGGTAAAGCGCATTTAATGTACCGCAATCTGCCCAAGGTTCATCAGTAGGCACAGCATAAACCTTTTGGCCTGCTACCATATTTTTTGCTCTTTCAATAACATCTAATGGTACCTTTTTACCGTTTAATTCGCCTGTTTCGTTATCTTTTTCTGCGGTTAAATTATAGATTTGTTCTTGAATTTTTTCTGAATCAGGTTCCTGTGTTAAGGCCATAATTATTGGTACATAAAGTTTTGACCAGTCTCTTGTTTCTTTACCTTTGCCTACATAAAGGTGCGGTTCAATTTCAGCCAATGCACTGAAGGCTTCTTTGCTTACTGCAAACTGGAAGGTATTTGTGAGACAGTTGCCGTTCTTTTCATATCCTTCAGGAATTTCTTTTGGTTTTTCTGCAAATGATAGAATTTCATTATTATTGTTTAATTTCATAATACCGAAGTTACCTTTTGCATCTTCAGATTTTACTTCTTTTGCAATCATTGCAATTGCTGCTTTTCCGCTGTTCATAAGGTTTGCAGCCTTGTCTGTGGCATTTGTTAATCTTGACATTGAATCGTTTGGAAGGATTAAAAGACTTTCTCTGCCTTCTCTTGCCATTTTATTATATAAATCAACGGTAAATCCACCATTTCCCTTATTTACGCCAGATTTATTTAAATATAATTTTACATTATTTCCAATTTTTAATTTAGAACAATCCAAAAGCCCTGCCTTATGAAGGGTGATAAATGTTGTTTCCATAGGAGTAAGGCCAGTTGCAGTTTGGAATACGCCTTTTGTAGATTGGGCACCACCTTTTTCTCCATGGAAAATTGCACTTGATGAAGCGTTTGTGTATTCCGCACGAGAGCCAAAACCGCCTGCAAGCATTGCTAATTGAACTTTATCAGCTCCTTCTTTTTGAACGAAAGGATCCAATAATACTTGTCCTGATTCTACTTTTTTAGAAAAATCTTCTATACTTTTAATTAATTCACCAACGAATCTGCCATCTTCCATACCGATAACAATTTCTGTACCTGCCCCTATTGATGGTTTTACTTCTCTTTCTCTGATTGGCTGCGGTGCTACTTCAAATGGAATAAATTTATTTCCTTTTTGTTTTGCAGATATTGTTAGTCTGCCTTCATCTGTTGATTTTTTATCAATGTATCCTGCATTTGTTAAAAGCACATCTGAACCATCTTCTACTATGGCCATTAATTTGCCTTTTGTTTCTAATATATAAGGTTTTTCAGGAGTAATTTTATTATTTGGTACATTATATGGACTTAAAACTATACTCATTTGCTGAGCTGGTGAAAGAACTTTTCTTGTTGGGATTTCATCATATTTATTGTATTCTTCCGTATTTACAGTAACAGGGCTTCTTAATGCAATTTCATACATCATATCGCCGTATTTTTGTTTTTTTATTTGAGTTCTTGCAGGAAGAATAGTGGTTGTGCCATCTTCATTTTTCTTTTCTGTGATAGGAATTGTAGATTTAATTGCATCATCATAATAAACCAAATCTTCTGCAAGTTTATTCACCCAGTCTTTTACGCTTATCATAGAGCCTACAGCTTCACCCTTTTTGCCGTTTTCTAAATCTTGGCAGGTAACCATTTGTTGGCGGAGCTCTTTAAACATGCTACTCATACTGCCTTCGAAATTTACAGTGCGGGCAAGTTTTATACCGTTCATTGCCTGATAGGCGCTAACTAAATGATGTGCTGAAATATTGCTTTTTACTGCGTTATTGCTTCCTTTAAACGGTACAACATTGTTTTGAATTGGATTTTGTGCAGCTTTGTTTTGATTTGTTTTTGAAGCTGCTAGGGATGGTGACATTAAGCCTACTCTTTGAATCATTTTTGTATTCCTTTAATATGTTACAACAACCTAACTTTTATATATTTTGTGCATTTTTGCATGTAAATAGTTAATGCATGTAAAGGAAATATTTTTTGTATATTCCTTAAAAACAATAAAAAATGTTACATTACTTAACACAACACAACAATGTGCACGTGCGATTATCCCATAAAAAAATCCCTTTTGCAATTTTCATTACAAAAGGGAAAACTTTTAAAGAACTATGGAGATATAGGAGAGAGGAGAAATTTTGTTATTGGGCTTTTGCCCTGTTTTTATTAATACGGACTTTATGTATTATTTTGTAAACTCTTATCTAAGCTGACTTAATTTTTATGCGCTTTTAAGTACAGCTTTTAGTGCAAGCTCTTGAATTTGAGCATTTGACAGGTTTGGGAATTCTTGTGCGATAATATCGGCAAATTTTTCCACATTTCCTGTAAATGCAGCCATAGAGCCTTGAATTCTTGCAATTGAAGCTTCATCCAAATAATCTTTAGGATTTATTTGATTAATGCCACGGAATGTAAGATTTTGTGCGCCGGATAATGCCATTGCATCTAAAATTGCACCCTGTTCAACATTTTTTTCAGATGTTTGGGCTTTTGGTGTATCTTTTTCTTCAGTCTTTTTTTCATCCTTTTTTTCAACGTGTGTTTGGTAATTTAAACCAAAAAGATTAAGATTAATTTTGTCCATAGCTAACGTCTCCTTATTTGTTCTTTAAAGTTCTTTATTGTTCCTTACATTTTAGCTATCGGATATCTTTTAATTAAACTTTAGGTTTTTGCAAAAAAACGTTACATAATTTAATAATATTTAAAAACCCGTATTATCAAAAGGTTTTAGCGGGTTATATTTTCATAAGTTTTAAAGTGCAGTTTGGAAATATTTTTTAATTCTTCTATTCCATATTTTTGAACAAATTTTCTTCCTTGTTCTAAAACAAGCTCTGATGCACCTTTTGGAAGATTTATTTCATATTGCATAGAAAGGTTTGAAATTCTTTTTACAAATTCTGCCCTTGCAAGGATGCTTGCTGCGGCTACTGCTGTGTCAGATTCAGCCTTTGTTTGTTGGATGAGGCGGATATTTTTGCCTCTTTCTTTCAGGGCAGATTTTATAACATTTTCGTCTGCAAATTTATCTGAAATTGCAATTTCACAAGCTTTTTTTGTTAAAATATTTTCTAAAACCGTGGAATGACCCCAGGCAAGGAGTTTGTTTAAATTTTTAAATTTTGCATAAAGTTCATTGTATTTATTAGGCAAAATTACAATTATATCAAAGATAGATACCTCTTTTATTAAGGTTTCAAGCTCTAATATTTTTATATCGTTTAATTTTTTGCTATCAGTAACACCTGCTTTTTGTAATATTTTTGCGGAATTTTCATCCAGATGCGCCCCTGCAATAATAAGGGGCCCGAAAAAATCTCCTTTGCCAGATTCATCAATTCCGATGTGTGGATATGGGGCAAGTTCCCCTTGATGTGTAGTTTGGACGGTTTGGGTTTTTGTTAGAATTTGCATTTGGGATTGTGGAAAAAATTCATCTTCAAAATATTTTGATACAATTTGTGCTGTTTTATTTCCTTGAATTACAAGTTTTCCGCTTTTATAAAATGATGCCGTAAAACCATTGCCCCTGGCTTGAAAGAACATATATTGAGGGGTAGAAAATGTGGCATTTTCATCTTCAAAGATTTTTTTAAATTTTTCAATTTCAATTGGTAAAAATTTTGATGTAAAGGTATTATTTTGAATGCTCATTTTAAAATTATACGCTAAAATTTAAATTTTGTTTTATAGAATTTTGGCTGTGTGAAATGTTTTGTTGGTTTTGTTGGAGCTTTTGATATTGCCTTCAAAATTTTTCTTGAAAATATTTTGTTTTTAGAATATATTGAGGAAGCAAGCCGTTTTATGGCTTGAATAGAAATTATGGCAAATTATCTGTCAAAAGTGGTTATTCAGTCTGAGGAATTTGTGTTCCAAGGTAGAAGAGAACCACAAAATCTCAAAAAGTTTACAATTGAATAAAAGTTTTAATGGCGGGTTGTCTGCTAAAAGTGGTTACCCGGCCATGAGGGATTATACGTTCCGAGGCAATCGGAACCACAAAATCTCAAAAAGTTTACAATTGAATAAAAGTTTTAATGGCGGGTGTCGCCAAGTGGTTAAGGCCTCGGATTGTGGTTCCGATATTCGTGGGTTCGATCCCCATCACCCGCCCCATTTATAAGGCTCCATTGCAGGAGTCTTTTTTAATGCGGGTGCGGGGTTCTCGCCCAGTGGGTTTCCTCTCATAAAACGTAATTTTTTGGCGTGACATTTAGTCACATTTAAATTTTTTGCCCTCTTTGTTTCTATTGACAGAAACAAAAAAGTGTATTATTATGTTTCTATATAAAGAAACAAAAATTGCAGTACACATAATACAGAATTCATAACAAAAAATACATTGCATAGAATATAAGACCCATAGAAAAATTCCACTAAAAAGGTGTAAACACCTCTATAGGTAAAACAATATCAACTAAATATGATTATACAAAAGATGGCAAAACAAAATGGATGATATACTTGAAATTTCACATATAATAAGAAAATTAAAATCTGATAAAGAAGCACATAATTTTTTAAAAGAAGTATTAACACAGGCAGAATTAATTGATTTATCCAAACGATGGCGTATTTTGAAGATGCTAAATGAGGGCTGCACCCAACGTGATATTGCAAAGGCCCTGAATGTAAGTCTTTGCAAAATAACGCGTGGCTCACAAATCATTAATGATAAAAATGCCGTTAGTACAAAATATTTAAGAAAGGATAAACCTGATGGAAGAGAATGTAATAAATGAAATGCAAAAAGAAGCTCAAAATAATGGTTATTTTGGAATATATGGTGGTCAATATATAGATGAAGAATTAAAAACAGAATTTAATAATATTTATTCAAAATTTTTGGAACTCAAAAATGATGAAAGTTTTCAAAAAGAATTAATGGATTTATTACAGCATTTTAGCTGCCGCCCCACCCCTGTTTATTTTGCAAAAAATTTATCAGAAAAATCAGGCTGCAATATATATTTAAAACGTGAAGATTTAAACCATACAGGTGCGCATAAAATCAACCATTGTCTTGGTGAAGCGCTTCTTGCAAAAAAAATTGGCAAAAAAAAGGTAATAGCAGAAACAGGTGCCGGTCAGCATGGGGTTGCAATGGCAACAGCAGCGGCATTACTTGGTCTTGAATGCGATATTTATATGGGTGAAGTTGATATTCAAAAAGCTATGCCAAATGTATACAGAATGAAAATTTTAGGGGCAAATATAATATCAGTCCGTCATGGGCAGATGACTCTAAAAGAAGCTGTGGATGCTGCATTTGAAGCTTATTTAAATGAATATGAAACAGCCCTTTATGCAATAGGTTCAGTTGTGGGGCCACACCCTTTTCCAAGCATTGTTGAATATTTTCAATCTGTTATTGGTAAAGAATCAAGAGAACAATTTATAAATATGACAGGAGGGCTTCCTGATTGTGTTATAGCTTGTGTTGGCGGTGGTTCAAACTCTATTGGAATGTTTGACGGTTTTATTGATGATAAAGAAGTAAAAATTTATGGGGTAGAGCCTCTTGGTAAAGGTGAAAAAATCGGCGAAAATGCTGCTTCTTTAACATACGGCAGGGAAGGGGTAATCCATGGGTTTAAATGTTTATTATTGCAAAATGAAGACAATACAGTAGCAGATGCATATAGTGTTGCAAGCGGTCTGGATTATCCTGGTGTTGGCCCAAAACATTGCTATTTAAAAGATATTGGCCGTGTTGAATATAAAACTATTAATGATGATGAAGCGATAGATGCCTTTTATGAATTATCAAGAACTGAAGGCATTATTCCTGCTTTAGAGAGTTCCCATGCTGTTGCTTATGGTTTAAAAATTGCAAAAGAAAATAAAGGTAAAAAAATACTTATAAGCCTTTCAGGCAGGGGAGATAAAGATATAGAATTTGTATTAAAGCATTATCCAAGAGAAATTTGACGAATGAATAAAATTTATCCCCGCTGATTATTAAAAATGGCGGGGATTTTGTTATAAATATCCTACAATTTAAAAACAAGAAACAATCTTATTTTTTAAACATATTTGTGCCTTTTTGGCCTTGTTTTAAAAGTCCGTAATAAAATTCTAATTCTTGTTTTGTGGCATTGTTTAATATTTGCATAGATTTAATATAAAACGGGTCATCATTTAAGGATTTATCTTCAATATCAAGGCCTACATCATCTATATTTAATTTTAATACTTTCAGGATTTTATTTAATGTATTAAAACTGGGCATATATGTGCCCAATTCAAGCTTTGAAATATGCTTTTCATGTACCTGTGCAAGCTCAGCAAGTTTAGCTTGTGTCAGACCTTTTGATTTTCTTATCTGTTGTAATCTTTTCCCAAAAGTATTGTTTTTATCCATATTTTATGACCTCCTGATTATTGTAAGAAGTATATTTGCGGACATAAACAATGTATATTGCGAATTATTTTTATAAAAAAGTATCAGAGTTATGGTATAAAATAAAAAAATGTGGTATATTAAATACCAAAAAAAGGAGAAAAATTAATGAACTGTGAAAATAATTTTAATACATTCCAAAATCTTACAGAAAATTTAATAAAAACCGCAGATGAGTGGTTGCAAGGGTATGTAAATAATGCAGTGCAAGCAGCAATTATAGCAAATAAACCTGCCCCGCAAACCGCTTATCAGGCATGTGTAGAATATAGGCGCTATCCTTATTATTCTCAAGTTGGGCAGGATAGATATTTAAATGAATATGTCTTTAAGGATAAGAAAAATGGCTTTTTTGTAGATATTGGTGCACATGATGGATATACATTAAGCAATAGCTATTTTTTTGAAGATAAACGTGATTGGGATGGCATTTGTATTGAGCCTATGCCAAATGTATTTTCAGACCTTTCTAAAAAAAGAAAGTGCAAATGTATAAATGCTGCCATATCTAAAACATTCGGTGAAGTAGAATTTTTGATTGATAAAAAATTTGATATGTTAAGCTGTATCTATAATGAAAAAGACAGATATAAAATAGAAAATGGCGAGGCTGAACTTATAAAAGTGCCTTCCATTCCCTTAAATGAAATATTAAAAGATATAAACCACCCAATTGATTTTATTTCAATTGATACTGAAGGATATGAACTTGAAGTTTTAGAATCTATTGATTTAGACAGGTTTGATATTACAGCATTTACCATAGAAAATAATTCAAAAGGCGGCCATTTGCGTGATTATTTAGTGCCAAGAGGGTATACATACGTTACTACTTTGGGTGATTTAGATGAGGTTTTTGTAAAAAACAGGGGTTAATAATTTAATTTGCATATTTTGCTGCCCTATATGTTCAAAAACATGGGAGCTGTAATCATGCTACAGCAATCATCCGGAAATTCTGATGAATCATTTAAAATCACTTTAATATAAAAGCCGGTCAATAATATTTTTTACCCTAAAATATTTTACCCCTGTTTTAGTTTTTCTATCTGTTCATTGATTAAATCAATGTAAATATCTCTTTTCATAATTGCAAATTTATATTCAGCATCATCTTTTGTTGCAACAGTAAATGCCACAGGCAAAAAACCTTTTACGTTTGATTTTTTAATTGATACTAAGTCTGAATATAAAATACTGATATTTAAACCGCCAAATATTTGAAACATGCTTCTAAACATAATTCTTTTATTTGTAAAAGCAAATTCGCCGGAATTTTGTGTTTCCTGGGTCAATACCTTTTGCCAGTAGTCACCTTTTACGTTTTTGATTATTTCTTCCCCATCCATTAATTCAAATTGATTTGGGTTTAATTTTACACTTTTTATAATTAAAAGTACAAAACCTACAAATATTAAAAGCCCGAATATTTGTCCTAATATTGCAATAAAAATATCCATAAATACCAAACTCTCCCTTTAAAATATTTATATTTTAATAATATTGCAAAAAATTTTACAGGCAAATTTTTTACCTTTTAACAAATTCTATAGCTCGGCGCATTGCATCTGGAATATCCATTTTATCTGTAAATATTTCAATAAATACAAGCCCTTGTTTTTGCATCTCTTGAGCTTTATTTAATGCGTTTTGCAATTCATTTGATGTTTTTACACTAAAATATTCAAATTTTTTCCCACCTGAAAATAGTTCAAGTTCCTTTTTATAATCCCATTTTGTAATATCGTTAAAAATATCATCAGGATTGTTTGAAAGATATCTTTCTATTGTATATCCTGAATTATTTAACAACAAAATTACAGGTTTAATGTCATATTTAAACATATTGGCAATCTCTTGCATAGTCAGCTGATGAGAGCCTTCCCCTGTAAATAGTATAGGCCTTTTTGTCCTGTCTGCTATTGCTGCGCCAAAGCTTGCAGGGGTGGCCCAGCCAATGGAGCCCCACATTGTTTGGCTTATATAGTTTGAATTTACTTTTAATTTCATTTTTGAACTTGCAAAAGATATTATGCCTGTTTCAATTACAATGGTGTCGTCATTTTTTAAGAAATTTTGTAGCAATGGGAAAATTTCATCTGTTAAAATAGGGTTATTTGATGTTTTAATATCTTTATATCCCATCTGAATTGGCACTGGGGAAGTTTTTTTTGGGATTATGTTTGAATTTAAAAGCCCCTGTATAATTTCATCCATAAAAATATTTTCAAATTTTTCATCATCTATAATCACATAATCTGCCTGAATTTCTACCCTAAACCTTTCATCCTTTTTTACAATGAAACCAAGTGTGTTTAAATCTGAAAAAAGTGTGCCAAAACAAAGGATTAAATCAGAATTATTATAATTTTTTATAAATTCTTCATCTGAAATTTTTCCATGGTTTATTCCTATATAATGCGGGTCATCTTCGTTTATAACGCCTTTGCCCATTATCATGGAGGTTATTTTAATATTAAATTTATTGATAAATTCCCTGATTTCATTTTGCAGCCTGAACCTTTTTATTAAATAATCTGTAATGATTAAAGGGTTTTTAGAATTATTTATAAGTTCAGTGATTTTATTCACTGCTGCCTTCAAATTTTCCTTATCAGATTTTATTTTTGAAATTTCCTGCACATTTTCAATGTTTATTAAATGGTTGCAAACATCCACAGGAAGTGCGATATAGACAGGTTTTTTGGTTTGCACCATAGTATTTATCACCCTGTCTATTTCTTCTTTTGCATTGTCTTTTGTTAAAAAAGCCGTTGTGGCGCAAACGTTTGAATATATGCGCTCAAAAGCGTAATAATCAGGCTGCGCAAAATTATGATGCAAAGGCAGGTTTAAATTTATTGCAGATGTTTTTGGCACCCCTGCAATCTTTATTAAGGGTACATTTTCAGCGTAAGCTCCTGCAACACCGTTTATGGCGCTTAATTCGCCCACTCCAAATGTTGTGACAACAGCACCATAACCGTTTATTCTTGCATATCCGTCTGCTGCGTATGCTGCGTTTAATTCATTTGTGCAGTTTATCCAGTTTGTATCAGGGTTTTGAATAACGGCATCCAAAATATTAAAATTATAATCCCCAGGCAGGCCGAAAATATCTTTAATTCCAAGGTTTTCAAGCTTTTTTATTAAATAATCTGAAACTTTGATTTTCATCTTTTGTCCCCCTTTATATGCAGATGTATTTACTATATATGTAGTATAAATTATTATAAGCATACTATAAGGAAATTTTAAAATCAAGGAATAAATTTTACAATTGTATAGATGGGTTTTTGGGGTTGCAAAATTGTATAAAATTTTGTAAAGATTTATTAATATTGCACAAATTTTAATAGGAGAAAATCTTTGCAATATAAGGATTTAATCCCCAAAATTTTTGAAAATTTTATGAGTAATTTTACTCTCTTGTGGACATAAAAAACACAATTTATACTTAATAATGACTATTCATTTATTTTTTAAATTAATTTAAATATTAAAATTTGCCACACTACAAAATAATAAAATACAAGAAGGGGAGAATTTATGTCTATTTTTAAAAACTTTTACAATAAAGCATCAAAGAATAATAGAATTTTTACAAGAGAAGATATTAAAAACATGTCTACAAAAGAATTTATTAAACATGAAAAAGCAATAGATTATCAAATGATGAATTTAGGTTTACCCACCAATCAGGAACTACAAAATAGTAGTGGTGCAGTATATGTGCATGAATATATGCGTTCTGACGGGACAGTTGTAAAAGCACACTACAGGTCAAAACAAGAAGCAGTAATTAGTGCTACAGCTGCGTTAGAAACATTAATGACGCCTGAAGAAGCAATTATTAATTATGCAAGCAGGGCTGCTAAGCCATTTTTTCCATTGGCTGATGCAAATTTGCAAAATGCTATGCGAGATTTTGCACATGCAAACAACGATAAAAATGCACATATTATAAATTCTCGCTCCGAAGTTCATAACAAAGAATTAAATAATCTAATGGACAAAATTGGAATTCCTAAAGAATCAAAAGGTGTATTGTATGATAGTAATTCTAAATTTAGTAAACAATTGTGGAATTCTAATGAAATACGGTCATTTGTAAAACATAATGCAGGAGAGCTGTTTTCTAGTAAAGTTGACAGCGTTGATATTGAATTTATACGAAAAAATAATTTTGATAATTTTGCCGGAATACAACACTGTAAATTGTATAAGCCCCATATAACAAAAGATGGTTATTTTAATGGATTTATTGTAGATTATTATGATTTTGATTATCGCAATTATAATGGTATTGCAGATTATATAAATAATTGGGGATATTCAATGCAAGAAAAGAAACAACTTGAAAATTATTTTATTATTTATCACATTCATGAGAGAATATAAAAATGAAAATCCAATTGTTTTTTGCAAAATTTTCTTTAAAACATCCATTTATAATAAAAACGCTATCCGTAATATTTAGTATTTTAGCTATCATAGGGCTGCTCATATTGAGTTTTATTGCTTTTTTTGTAATTTGTTTCAATATTGCAGCAAAAGAATATACTGATGTAAAAGATTATAATAAAGCCAAAAATTCTATTTGTGAAAAAGATTTTATTAAACATTTTCCAAAAGAAATTCCAAATAATGCAGCAGATATTCAATTATATAAAAATGCAAACCCGTTTTTTGGCAGTGAAAAAATTTTACTTGTTTTTAAAATTGATAAAAAATATATAAATGATGAAATAAATAAAATAAAACCAATAAAAAACATTGGCCCGTATTCAAATATAAAAGAATATAAGGATAATTATGTAAAAGGTATAATTTTTAATTCGTATTCATTTGACCAGACAAATTTTAAATTTTATATCATAGGTGATAATTCCATAAATAAAAGCAATTTTCATTTAGAATACGGTATTGCGGTGAATGATAAAACAAACCAAATTCTCTATTATTATGCTGTTTTGGATTAAGATATTTCTGTATTTATTTTATTTTCCATCTCACACATGCTAAAACACAAATCGTCTGCTTTATTATTTAATAATTTTAATATGGGGTTAATTTTCACTATTTCTTCATCATCCTTTAATTCTTTACAATATTTATATAAAACGCTTGATATATTAAACACATCTTGAGACAGTTTGCTTAGTTTTTCATAGTCTTTAGGCATAAATTTTTACTCCCCAATTTTAAAACCTCATACACTATGAGGTTTTTAAGCAGATTTTATCATTATCATTAAACTATGACAAGTGGCTTGGAGAAAATAAAAAATAAACTTGGCGCCAATATGCGAAAATACAGGAAGATTTTAAATCTTACCCAGTTTGAACTTGGTGTTCAGGCAGATATTAGCGAACATTATGTACAACTTATGGAAAAGGGTAAAAGTACTCCAAGCATGGCTGTTTTAGGCAAATTAGCAGACGCTCTTAAAGTCGAACCTTATGAATTGTTGAAATAGATGCGGTCTTATAATATTTTATATATAAAATCATCCCTGCCAATTAATTTTCTTAATCTGTTTCTTCTCAATTTCGAATATTTACAACGAGGACACGGTCCCGTCTATGACCCCTGTGAAGAATTATAATAGTCCCAAAACAAGCCTCTTTAACGGTCCTCTTATGTAAATATTCTCCATTTCAAAGAAAATATGTAAAAAACCTTAATCCCTGACAATTAATTTTTGAAAGCGTTAGCATAAGGTAATTAGAAACATTTAGTGAATGTATAAAGCGAGTATGTTTGAGGAAGGCGCGAACCTGATTAGAATATGAGCGCCGACGAGTTTGCGAGCAATAAAAGATGAACTTTAATGTTTCTTTTACCGTTGCAGGCTCGCTTGAAAAAATAATTGCAGGGATAGATAAGATGTTGGCCACATGAATAAAGGCATGCGCTGGTAAGACCCTGGAATAAATTCAGGGTGACGTGTTTGTTAGAACATTGCTGTACTTGATTAGGATGATATTTTACATAAAATCAATAGTTTAAATTGACCAATTATTAAATGTTAAAATATGTTACAATCTATTTACAATTTGAAATAGAAAGGATATTGCCATGTGGGAAAATGATGTAAACATCAATGATGTCAAAGAAATTTTAACCAAAACCAAAGTATTTTTTGGTGTGGGTGCAATTAAAAAAATCGATGATATCGTAGAAGATTTATCAAAAAAAGGAATTGATAAAGTAATCGTTGTTTCAGGAAAAGGCGCCTATAAAATAACAGGGGCGTGGGATTATGTGGAAGCAGCGCTTAAAAAACATAACGTAGGGTATGTAAACTATGCAAAAGTAACCCCAAACCCGACAACAGACGGTATTGATGAAGCCACTAAAATGGCAAAAGATTTTGGCGCAAAGGCTGTAATTGCAATAGGGGGCGGAAGCGCTATAGATACAGGAAAAAGTGTTGCAATTTTAATGAAATATGAAAATGAAACCGGTGCAAGCCTTTATGAATATAAATTTGATGCAAAAGATGCTGCACCAATTGTTGCAATTAATCTAACCCACGGTACAGGAACGGAAGTAAACAGATTTGCTGTTGCAACACTTTTAGAAAAAAATTACAAACCAGCAATTGCCTATGATTGTATCTATCCTATATATTCTATTGATGACCCTGGTTTAATGACAAAATTATCCCCAAATCAAACACTTTATGTTTCAGTGGATGCTATAAACCACGTTGTGGAAGGGGCAACATCAAAGGTAGCTTCGCCCTATGCTGTAACTCTTGCAAAAGAAACAATAAGGCTTGTTGCAAAATATTTACCAGATGCAATTAAGGATCCAAATGACCTTAAAGCAAGATATTTCCTTTTATATGCTTCTCTTTTGGGCGGGGTTGGCTTTGATAACGGGCTTTTACACTATACACATGCGCTAGAACACCCATTGAGCGCTATAAAACCGGATTTATCCCACGGGCTTGGTCTTGCAATGCTTTTGCCATCTGTTATTGAATGCATATATAAAGAAAAAGCGGCTACTTTAGCAGATATTTTAGAACCAATTGTGCCAGGGTTAAAAGGTAATGCTGATGAAGCTAAAAATGCAGCGCACGGCGTGCAAAAATGGCTTTTCGATATAGGTATTAAAGAAAAACTTGAAGATTTAGGCTTTAAAAATGATGATGTTGAAAAATTATCAAAACTTGCATTTGAAACACCATCTTTAGGTATGCTTTTAGGCCTTGCACCAAATGAAGCTACAAAAGAAAATGTTTGCAGAATTTATGAAACATCAATGAAGGCTGTATAAACCTTGCACTGACGGTTTATGAAATTAATATGAAAAGCGGGTATAAAACGTGCCCGCTTTTTGTTTTCATTCAAATCCAGTGTTTTATGTTGTTTGCGTGTGCAATGCAGCACCGAAAAGGCAAGAGTACAGTAGTCTGTGCCCGGATTGACATTACCGTTATTCAGGTTCAGCCTCTGACAGACATTACTAGCATTAGGTGCTGTGGCTGCCCAAATGTGGTTAGGGTAGCAGTTGTCAGCGTACTGGTTATCCCTGGCGGCGCCCTTGCACTGGCCTGTACCTCTGTTGCACCGCACAGAGCCTGGCGTGTAGCTTGTGTCGTTGTTATAGTCACAAAGCTGCAATTCTATAACAGGTATTTTAGCTTAATAATTTAGCCTTTACCAAGCGATATTTACACAATTTAATTAGTGTAAAAATGTATCATTTTAAAATGACCCTGTATTTTGACGATTTGAATACTTTCTTTCTGTCAAAATCACGTAAATTTTGACACTCTTAGAAAATTTTAATTTATAATAGCATACTTTATGATGTGTCACAATTCGACTTTCGCTAAAGCTCCTGGGGAAATCGTAGATTTCCACGTCGCCCATCAATAGTTTCGTTTTCGCTTTCTCAAACGAAAGCTCAAAACTTCACCCTGGCTCATGCGTTCAAAAATAAAGCCGCTAAACTTAGCGGCTACTAGACTTGGGGAGGAGGTTTTGAGAGAGAGCTCAATTGCTCTCATATTATTATTTTCGGCACATTAAATTTTTTCTTTAGTGTTTAGCTTTTAATATCATCTAAATATATGAGTTTCTGATTTTTTACATTATTGGGTGGATTTCAAATACTAAACATTTAAATATACTACCTCTATGTAGGAGGACTTTATAGTTTTTAATAAAGTTTTTTTAAAGATTTGAGGGAAAAAATATGGCAAAGAATGTTTCTAAAAAACAATTGGTTGAAAATCAGGGTTTAAGGGTTGTAAAACCGGTTAAAACAAAACCTTATAATGATATAGATTTAAATAATTGGAAACTTTATTCTCATATTAAAACTGGCTCTCTTTGGGAGTTTAATTCTAGAGACAAATCAAACGGCCACAGCTATGATTACCATGGAAATTATATTCCCCAAATTGCAACGCAATTGTTTGAAAGATTTACAAAGAAAAATGATGTAATTGTAGATTTTTTCTTTGGTTCAGGAACAAGCGCCATTGAAGCATTGAATATGGAAAGAAGATGCATCGGTGTTGAATTAAAGCAGGATATGGTGGATTATGTATCAAAAAAATTCTCTAAAAAAGAATTGGTTGTGGATGTAAATATCATTTGCGGTGATTCAACCACAGAAGAAACCAAAGAAAAGGTTAAAGCAAGGCTTGAAATTATGGGCAAAAAAGAAGCTCAGTTTGCAGTTTTGCACCCGCCTTATGATGATATTATAAAGTTTTCTGATAAAAAAGAAGACCTTTCAAATTGTGAAACCACGGAAGAATTTTATGATTTATTTGAAAAAGTGGCAAAAAATGCCTATGATTTACTTGAAAAAGGGCGTTTTGCAGCACTTATCATTGGTGATGAATACAAAAATTCAAGAGTTATCCCTCTTGGTTTTGAATGTATGAAAAGGATGGAAAACGTTGGTTTTATTACAAAAGCAATTGTTGTAAAAAATATTACCGGAAATGAAAAAGCAAAAGGTAAACAAGCGAATTTATGGCGCTATAGAGCATTATCAGGCGGTTTTAACATCTTTGAACATGAATATATCATGACCTTTCAAAAGGTGTAAAAATGAATGAATTAGCCGTAATTAAAAATCTGATATATGAAATCAGGGGTCATAAAGTGATGCTTGATAGTGACCTTAAAAGATGGTGAAGGTTTGAAGTCACAAATTGTGACTTCAAAAAGCAATGAAGATTTGAGGTCGCAAATTGCGACCTCAAACAATAAGCGAGGGGGTAGACGCACCATGCCTTATGTCTTCACAGAACAAGGCGTTGCAATGTTATCAAGTGTTTTAAGGTCTAAAAAAGCAATTCAAATAAACATTCAAATAATGAATACTTTTGTAAAAATGCGCCAATGGGCTATTGATAATAAGGAATTAGCGCAAAGACTTACGGAATTAGAGCATTATTTTATTACCCATTGTGAAGAAAACCGGACTGATATGAAACAAATTTATGAAGCAATTTCATTATTAATGGATAGGACAAAACCATCTGAAATTGGTTTTAAAGCTGATAAATAAGTTTATTTCTTCCTTTTTACTGGGATAAGGTCGTAACCTAAGGCATCAGCCAAAATAAAGGCTTCGCTATAGCGCAGGGTGTCTTTATATATTTTGCTGCTAAGAGATGTTTTTGTAAAATATTTTCCTGTTTTTTCGGCTAAAATTTTTGCAGCCTTTTCATAATTCAAGGCTTCATGGGCGCATAAAATTTTTACAAGAGTTTTTGAATCCATTTAAAAATTTTATAGTTATTTGACAAAAATTCCTATATAGACTATATTATTAACCATATAACAGATTAAATAACTATATAGCTTATATTTATTAACAAATACAAACCCCATTAATAAAAAAGGAGCCTATTATCTATGGAAATTGATGAAATTATTGATGAAAGATTAAACGCTATTGAAGAAA
The DNA here is from genome assembly GCA_910587815.1 of Candidatus Gastranaerophilales bacterium. GTDB lineage: Bacteria > Cyanobacteriota > Vampirovibrionia > Gastranaerophilales > Gastranaerophilaceae > MGBC122484. The sequence goes on from CAJUNK010000019.1 coordinate 24,967, forward strand.
CGCTGAAACAATCTATGGAACTAATTTCTGATGCTTATTCTCAATGTAATTTGATAACTTATTTAAAACTTTTAAAACAAAACAAAAATTCTGAATATACAGCTAAATCCCCTACTGTACCAAAAATTTAGGATTTAAGGCAAGCCACTGATACGTATCTTCCTTTGCAGGCATTTCAACAATATAAATGCCGCCATATTTTCCTCTTTGGCAAAATAAAATTCCCTGTTTTACAAGCTCATTCACAGCTCTTCTTATTGTATTTGAACTTACATTTAATATTTCTGCAAGATTTTTCATAGAGGGTAATTTGTCTCCTGCTTCATGGTGGGCTATCATATATTTTTTTATTTGGTCTAAAACCCTTTGCCAGCTGTAATTATAAGAATTTTTTATGTTTAAAGTACTGCTTTTTAGGGTGGACATAAATTTTGATTTTTCCCCGCCTTCCTTTTGTTTGGCGAGTTTTTCAGGCTCATTTATATATCTTGTACCATATTGGCCGCGAAGAGACAAAATTATTTTTTCTTTGTTTAACTTTTTCATAGCATCATTTACAGTGCGCACACTGACGTTAAAAAGCTTTGCAAAATCTTCATTTGGCATAATTTTGTCGTTTATTTTATAATTTTCCACAATGTAATTTTTAATCTTTATATATAATCTATGTGATAATGTTTGTGCTTGATTTTCATTGTCAGCAGAGTTTTTTATAAGATCAATATCTTTATAATCAACCACCAAAATCTTTTCAGGTTTGTTCAATTCTTTATTATTTTGTATTAGATTTTCTCTTATTAAAATATCCAAAGCAAGTCTTGCTGTGTTTTGGGAAGTTTCTATATCGTTTGCAATTATTCTTGCAGCAGGCAGTGTTTCTCCCTTTTTTATTTTATTTTCAATAATATATTTTTTGATTTTGTATACAGCTTCGTCTTTTTTTGATATTCCTTTTTCATCCAGCCTTGGTGCATTTTTATCTGCAACCATTGTGCCTATACATTGTTTAGATTGAAAGTATCCCAAATCTTCTGCATATCTTATCGAATTTTGAATTGTGCCTGTGCTTACATTGTGATATTTTGCCAAATCCTTTTTTGATGGAATTAAATCTCCTATATTGAACAGATTATTTTTAAGGCCATCTTCTATCCAATTAATAAGCCATTCTAAAATCATACGGTCTTTTGGTATATTTTTTAAAAGGCCGGTTTTAATATCTACTGGCGGTATATGAACTTCATCAATTAATATTTTTTTCATAATTGTTTTTTTAATTATACAATACAATAAAATTCTATAATAGCAAAAATTTTCCTTTTTAACGTTTATAGTGTAGAATATGAATATTATTTATTCTTTGGTGTTGGATGAAAATTAATAGCATAAGTTTTTTCCCAAAAATTACATCTTGCGGTAAATTGAAACCAACTAAAAGTACTGTTGCAAAATCTCATGATAAAGGGAAATCTGGCTCTGAAAACCAAGGCGGAATGTATGTTAAACCTATTAGCACTTCAAGAAAACAACAGTCTACAATAACTAGGGCTTTAAATGAGTTATCAAATGTTAAATTTTTGCCCAATGATGTGATATATATGCAAAACTTGGGTGTTAATATACCGTTTGATGGTGGTTTTGATGCTGTAAAATATCTCAAAGATAAAAATATAGATATAGCTTATGCTGAATTTTCAAATCCTGATGTACATGCTTGTCTTGATACAAGCAAAAAAACGCCCTCAATATTAATTAATGCCAATTATAAAAATTTAGCATCCTTTAGTGAGGTTTTGGCAGTTTCAGAAGCTATAATGCATGAAATTTCTCATGCTAAAGATAACGATAGCATAAATTCAATTCAGGAAGAAATAGATTGTCTGGCATCAAATGTTTTAGTGCATGAATATTACAAAAGTGTGTACCCTGAAGCATACAAAAGTGAGAATTCGCCTTTAATGAAAGATGGTGTCAGCCTTTATCCAAGGCTGTTTTTTGATTTTGACAGCTCTAAAAGTGCTTTAAAAAAGAGAATATCAGAAAAATATGGATTTTTGAATGTTGCATCTCCAAACCATGCCGCATCAAAACTTGCAGAGGATATTAAAAGCATTTCGAAATAAAAATTTACAAAAATTTACAAAAAAAGCCTGTTTTTCTCTGTTTTTTTATCAAAAAAATTAATTTATGATGTTTATAAAATTATTCAGATATGATATAATAAATTATGTTGTTAGTAAAAAGCGTGATGTGTGTGTTTAAAAAAAATGGGAGGTGCAAACATGACAACCCTAGTAGAAAAGCTTCAGATTAAATCGCCAAGCAAGTCAAAATTCGATAGCGAATTTCAAAATTACCTCAAAAAGCAATGCTTAAAAACTACATTTAATGGTATTGAATTGGAAACATTCAGCTGGTACAAAAAAATGTTGGGCTTGATGTAGAAAAAAGTTTTAGTTTAATTCAGCAAAGGCAGGGAAAGTATATCACCTGCCTCTTTTTGTAATGTTTGCACAAAATTAATTGCAAGCCTGGATGGTATTGTATTGACTTTATATTAACGGCGAAATTTATTTTTAATTTCAAGTTCAGTTTCTTTTATTCCGCGTGTATCTTTTATGGTGCGGAAAAGTTTTAATTTAGATTCGTATAGAATTCTTTCTTCAGGATATTTTGAAATGCCTTCATTTAGAATTTTAAATGCGCCTGATGTATTTTTTTTATCAAAATATATTGTTGAAAAATCTATATAATCCTGGACAGTCTTTGGTTTTAGATTGTCCAAAGCATTTATTTCTTTTGTATATGCATTTTTGTTACCAAGGCTTTTATATGCCTGGGCTAAATTGTAGAGATACATTGCTCTGTTTGGTTCTAAATCTACAGCTTTTTTAAACATGTAAACAGCTTTTTCTGTATCAAAGTTTTTAAATTCTATGAGTCCAAAATAATTATATATATCTGCCTCAAGTGTGAAATCTAAATCCAGTTCCATTGCTTTTTTAAAGGCATTTTCTGCTGAAGAATAATCTTCTTCATTATAATAAATTTTTCCAAGTTCAAAATAATAATTTTTATTTTCATTTTGTTTTATGGCATCTAAAAGGTAACCTTTTGCCTCACTAAAATTAGCATTTGCGGTGCAAATTTTAGATAAATAATAAAGCATATCAGGGTTTTTTGTGCCATCCTTGGTTAAGTTTGCAGCATTTCTCAATGTTTTTATACCATCAGACAGATTTCCTTCTTCAATGTAGCTGATGCCAAGCCCAAGCATAGCCTCAAAAAAACCACTATCAATTGTGGCTGCATTTTTGAAGTTTTTGTTTGCTGAACTGTAATTTTTATTTTCAAGATAATAATTGCCAAGTTCCAAATAAGCATATTTGCTGTTTGGATTTACTTTTACAGCTTTAAGCAGATATTTTTCTATTTTAGAATTGGCTGTTTCTTTTTTTAAGGTTCTATCTTTTAGCTTTTCAAGTTTTGCTAAATTTATATAAGATAAGTTAAAATTCCTGTCTGCTGCCACGGCTTTATTTAAAGTCTTTTTTGCATTATTGAAATCGTTTAATTTCATATAACAAAGTGCAAGATTGTTATAAACTACAGGATTTTTAGGTTCCAAAGATGCTGCTTTATTGAAATAATTTATTGCAGCTTTTGCATCGCCAGAATAATAATATTCAAGGCCCTTTATATTGTAATAATCGTGGTTGTATTGCGGTATTTTTGTAACGCCAAGATTTTTAGCCCAAACAGAATTTACAAGAGTGTTATCAAGCATTAATGCTTTTTTAAAATAAATTTTTGCTTGGGTTGGATTATTTTGTTTTGAATAAATTTTTGTTTTTAAAATAAAACCGTTTACGCTGTTTGGGTTTATGTTTATCATTAAATCGGCGTATTGTAATGCTTTTTTATAATTGCCTGCATCAAAATACATATTTGCCATATCTAAATAATCATCTTCTGTTGATTCATCGTGAAGATTTACAGGTGCTACATTTATTTTTTCAATATTTTTGCTTAATTCATAAGATTTTTGAAGATGGTAAGAGGATTTTGTCATTTGATTTAGATTTTTATAACAAATCCCAAGGTAATAATGACCATCTGCATCATTTGGGCTGCTTTTTATATATCCTTCAAAAAATTTTTTAGCATCTTCGTATTTATTTTGTTTTATAAGTTCAATACCATTTTCAATATTCCAAACAGGAGAGCAAAAACCTTGTGCATTAATTATAACAGTCAATGCAAGTATTAAAAATTTGGTTTTTGTTTTGATTTTTACATTTTTCATACGTTCAAAAATTCCTCAATTACTTTGATGGTATCAGCTAAAACATTATCAATACTTTGATTTGCGTTAATTATCTTTACACGTTTTGGTTCTTTTTTTGCAATATCTAAATATCCTTGCCTCAATTTTTTATGAAATTCTATTCCTTCTGCCTCAAGCCTGTCTTTTTCGCCATTTAATCTTTTTTGTGCAATTTCTGTTTCAATATCAAAAACTATTGTTAAATCGGGCAATATTCCCATTGTGGCAATTGAATTAAGATATTTTATTTTTTCTAAATCCTGATTTCGTCCATATCCTTGATATGCCAGGGTAGAATCTGTATGTCTGTCGCAAAGAACAATTTTGCCATCCTGAAGTGCAGGTTTTATTTTGTATTCAATATGTTGTGCCCTATCTGCAAGATATAAAAAAGTTTCAGCTACATTTGAAACCGGCTTGTCATAATGCAATAAAATTTTTCTTAAATGCACCCCAAGTTCAGAACCTCCAGGTTCTCTGGTTGTGATTGTTTCAATGTTTTTTTTATTAAAATACTCTTGGACAAGACCGATTTGTGTGGTTTTACCACACCCATCTGCTCCTTCAAATGTTATAAAATATCCTCTTTTTCCACAAGTCATGATTGTTTCCTAGCTTTTTCTAAAAAATATTATATTATAATATTACAATTTTTGCGAAATTGTAAAAATAAAAAATAAAGTTGTAGTTTTTTTAAAAGTTTAATTTATAATGTTGTAGTAAAGAGAACTATTTGTACCATTAAAATACCGTTTATACTTGGGCGAGAAGGATTTACAGTGGAAAATTTTGAAGTAAAACAAGAAGATATTAACGAGATGGAAGAAATAATAAGTGCTGGACAGCTTTTAAGGATTTTGAACTCAAATCCTAAAGAAGTATCTACGCTTTGCCAAAAAGCTTGTTTAAAGCCTAAAAAAGACGGTTTTGGAAATATATATTTTTCAAAAGATGATATTGATGTGTTGAAAAAAGTGAAAGAGCTTTATAAGCATACTAAAGAATTACAAGAAGAAAAAAAACGTGCCGTAGAAGAAGCAGTAAAAAAGATGGCAATAGAAAAAGAATATGCACAGGAAGCAATGAACAACACTGAAAATATGTATAAAAATGTTAAAGAGAATAATTTTCTTCAAAGGGTAAAGCAAAAAGCCCAAAAACATGAAATAACACCGATTGATGAGATATCATCTTTGCCACAAAATGATTTAACAAGAAGCATAGCTGCGCTTGAAAATAATATCGTAGATAGAATTTCAAGTGTTTTGAACGAAAAAATGGATGGTCTTGATGAAATAGTAGTTGAACTTATCAGGACAAAAACTGAAAATGAAACTTTAAGGCAAAAATTAAATGAATTAAACAAAGAGAATTTCAATTTAAAAAGTGAAAATTCTTGCTATAAATCTGTTGGTCTTGGTCTTTATGTCAAGAAAAATTCTGATGATTTTATGATGTAGAAGCTTTAGGATTCAGCCTTTATGAGCACCATATTAAGGAGTTTTTATCACAATTTATCTGAACCTATTATAATTTGTGATAACTCTTTTGGCGAAAAGAATATTTTTGGCGGTGCATATTTTAATAAAGCATTTAAAAATGTTTTTTCTGAAATATTTCCAAATGATACAAATGGGGATGTTTTAGATGAAGAAAACACAGCAAAGATTTTAAAAAAACTTGATTATAAATTCAATTTTGAATTTTGTCTTTTAGAAAGTGAAAATCTAAAGACATATTCTCCCTTAAAAGATGCCTATAGTTCTAAAAATAGTCTGCATCTTTATGGTCTTTATCAAAAAAGTGAAAGAGAATTTCTGTACTTTTTAATCCACAGTTTTTCATTAAAAAAATACAGGATTTTGTACTTTTATGATATTACACAAGAAATAATGCTGAACCGCCTGCAAACAGAAAATGAGAAATTAAAAATTCAAAATCAAGAGTTTTTAAACACAAATTCAAGGGCGCAAAATCAGGCTGTTAAAATGGCTCTTTTAAACAGGATTTCTACAAGCATATCTAAAACAATAGATTTAAATGATATGATAAATACTGCTTTGAAGGAATTAAGTATAATTTTTGGGGCAAAAAAAGTCTATTTTGCAAAAAAAATTCAAAAAACAAATGAAGAAGTTTTTGAAACAGAATACATATATCCAGAAAATAAAGCAATAAATGGGGATATTTTAAAATACGATAAACTAACAACTGATGAAATTCTAGATAATAAACTATCTATTCAAATTTGTCTAAAGGAATCGGAAAATGCTGATATTCCATTAAAAATGCCATATACAAGAATCATTATGCCAATTATGGATAAGGAAAATTTAAATGCAATTGTTGTAATTTTAACCCCTAAAAAACATATCGAAGATATAGAAAAAGAGCTTTTAGTCAGTGTTTCTATGCAGATTCAAAGTGCCATTACGCAGGCTATGTTGTTTAAAGCAGTTTCCGATAAAAAGGAAGAGCTTGAAACAGCACTATCTGAGTTAAAAGAAACCCAATTGCAGCTTATAAATTCTGAAAAAATGGCATCTTTGGGCCAATTAATTGCATCTGTGGCCCATGAAATTAATACACCTTTGGCTAGTATTTGTGCTAACAATGAAATTGCAAAAAGATTTTTTGATTTAAATTTAAAAACAGGCGACCCATTTGATGATGATACAATGGAAATTTTGAAGGATACAAATTCTATTGATTGTGATGCAATAAAACGCATTACAAATCTTGTTCAATCACTAAAAAGGTTTGTGCGTCTGGATGAGATGACAAGTCAGGCTGCAAATATTAATGAAGAATTGGATTTAACGTTGAATCTTTTGAGGCATAAACTAAAAAAAGATATTAAGCTGAATAAAAAATATGGTGATATTCCGCTTGTTGAATGTTATCCAAATATGCTGAATCAAGTGTTTTTAAATATTTTAATGAATTCAATTCAAAGTATCGAAAAAAGAGCATCTGTTGAAAATGCAGGATTAGGCGGGGCTGTTTTAGGTGCTGGGCCTGGATATTTTGGTGAAATTACTATTTCAACAGAAATTTTAGATAATAATCTTATAATAAAAATTCAAGACAATGGTTTTGGAATTAAAGATGAAGATAAAAAGAAAATTTTCCATGCAGGTTTCACTACAAAAAAGGTGGGTGAAGGCACGGGGCTTGGGCTTGCAATATGTAAAAAAATAATTGAAAAACATAATGGTGAGATTAATTTTAATAGTGTAAGCTATAAAACCTCTAATGGAACAATTGAAAAGACAACAGTATTTGAAATAAAATTACCTGTCTGAAGATTTTTATTCCACACTTATTATTTTTGTTTTTATAATTGCATCATCTGCTGAAGTTTTAATATTGATTACTTTGTATTCTCCTTCATTTAATGATGGGATATTAATGTGTTTTATGCCGTTTTCATCTAAAATTTCAAAATCTTCATTTTCATGGCCTGAAATGACTGCAATTATGTTGTTATGTCTTGCTAAAAGTGCTTTATAGGCTTCTGCATTATATGTAGATTTTAAACTATCTTTGATTTCTAATATTGGGAAATGCTGCACAATAACCACATTTTTATTTTTATATTTTTCAAGATATTTTTCCAAGATGATTAATTCTTTATCTTTATAATATCCTCTAGGCATTGATATCATTTCATTTGTGCCATCCATAAATATAAATATAAAATCATTAATTTTTTTTGCAGATGGCAGTTTTGAAACTTTATTTTTTGAAAATTTATTTAATAATCTGTAGTATTCCTTTTTATCTAAATGTTTTGCTTTTTGGGTATCTTTATTTCCAATGCCAACATAAACAGGTTTTTTAATTTTATTTATTATTTTTGCAAACATTACAAGATCATAATTATTTGCACCTTGAATGTTATTTCCCAAAAATAATATTGCATCGTTTTTAGACAAATTGGCATCATCTTTAACCGTTAATAGCTTTTTAATAGATGGCGTCATATTATTATTTATTTTGTCTGCTTTTATGCAAGCATCTGTAATTGTGCTAAATGTTATTTCTGCGCAAATTCCTGTTTGAAAGAGTGCAAAAAGCAAAAATATAGAAAATAATTTTAAAGTTTTCATGCTGCTAATTATACCATTAAGTTTTAAAGATTGGAAACATAATTAGATTTTATGCGTCAAGTATTTTGAAGAGGAAAAAAGAGTGGAGGATTTTACAGTGGAAGCTATGAATTTTGATTTTTATGATTATGAAGACGAGGATAGGGAAGAAGATGTTAAAACCTTTAATACAATTGCAAATAAAGACGAAATTTTACAAATGTATTTAAAGGATATTGGAAAAATTAAACTTTTAAACAGGGCAAATGAAACATTGATTGGCAGGGCAATCAAAGAAGGGGATAAAAAAGAGGCAAAGATTGCAAGAAAAAAACTTATTCAAGCAAATTTAAGGCTTGTTGTAAGTATTGCAAAAAAATATACAGGCCAGGGAATTTTATTTATGGATTTAGTGCAGGAAGGTTCTTTGGGACTTATTAAGGCGGCAGAAAGGTTTGATTATACTAAAGGTTTTAAATTTTCAACCTATGCAACTTGGTGGATTAAGCAAACAATCATAAGGGCTATTGCAAATAATTCAAGAACAATAAGAATTCCAGTGCACATGAGTGATAAAATAAGAACCTTAAAACGTGCACTAGTAAAACTTAGTGTAGATTTAGGCAGAGAACCTGATGATGTTGAACTTGCAGATTATCTTAAAATAGATGTTAAAAAAATAAAATCTATTAAAAAAGCTATGATAAAAGAGCCTGTAAGCCTTGATACGCCTGTTGCACAAGATTTATGTCTAGAAGATTATATTAAAGATGACTTTAAAAAATTGCCGGATGTGAAAACTGAAAAAGAATTTTTGGCAAATGATATTATGAAAGCACTAGAGATGCTTTCTGAAAAAGAGAGATTTATTTTAATTAATCGTTTTGGACTTTTGGATAGAAAAACCAAAACATTGGAGGAATTGGGGAAAATTTTAGGTTTTTCAAAGGAAAGGATAAGGCAAATAGAGGGGGAGGCGCTTAAAAAACTAAGAAAATCATCAGCTGCGGGTGAATTAAAACATTATTTATGTTCATAAAGTATTTTTTAATTTATTCATGATTATAAAGCGGCAAAACTTTTCATAAAAAATCTTTTTATACGCAATAAACGACAAAATCGGGCAAATGAGAAATCAAATGCCCGTTATTTTTTATCAGTGTATTAAAAAAGACGGGATTTTATTTCCCGCCTTTTTAAGTTTTTTATTGGGCTGGTTTTACATCATTCCGCCCATTCCTCCCATGCCGCTCATATCAGGCATAGCAGGTTTAGATTCTTCAGGAATATCCACAACCGCAGCTTCTGTAGTAAGTAGCATTGAAGCAACGCTTGCAGCATTTTCTAATGCTGAACGTGTAACCTTTGCAGGATCTACAATACCAGATTTAAACATATCCACAAACTGGTTGTTTAGGGCATCATAGCCGTATGCACCAGCTTCTTTTCTTACTGCATCTACAATTACATCACCTTTAGCACCTGCATTGTTTGCAATTAAATTCAAAGGAATGTCAAGTGCTGCGGTTAATATCTTGTAGCCGATTTTTTCATCATCAGAACCGAAATTCTTATTTGCGATTTCTTTTTCAAGATGCTGTTGAACACGAACTAGTGCAACGCCACCACCAGGTACAATACCTTCTTCCTGTGCTGCGCGTGTAGCATTTAGTGCATCTTCAATTCTAAGTTTTGATTCTTTAAGTTCAACTTCACTTGCTGCACCTACTTCAATAACGGCAACGCCACCAGATAGTTTTGCAATTCTTTCTTGAAGTTTTTCTTTATCATATTCTGAATCTGATGCTTCCATTTGTTTTTTAAGAAGTTTAACTCTTTCTTCAACGGCAGCTTTTGTTTCATTACCTACAACAATTGTGGTTTCATCTTTTGTAACAGTAACGCGTCTAGCACGGCCAAGCATTTGTACTGTAATATTTTCAAGCTTGATGCCAAGTTCTTCTGTGAACATTTGGCCGCCTGTGAGTACTGCAATATCTTCAAGCATTGCTTTTCTTCTGTCACCAAAACCTGGAGCCTTCACTGCAACTGCTCTTAATACTTTTCTCATTGTGTTCACAACAAGTGTTGCAAGTGCTTCACCTTCAATATCTTCAGCGATAATCAGTAATGATTTTCCATCACGTGCAACTTGTTCTAGTATCGGTACTAAATCTGCAATTAAATTAATTTTTTTGTTAACACAAAGAACGTAGGCATCTTCTAAAACAGCTTCCATTCTTTCGGCGTCGGTAATGAAGTATGGAGAGATGTATCCTTTATCAAATTGCATACCTTCAACAATTTTTTTATCTGTACCAAATGTTTTTGATTCTTCAACAGTGATAACGCCATCTGTGCCAACAGCTTCCATGCAATCTGCAATTAAATTGCCAATAAATTCGTTGTTTCCCGCAGAAATTGATGCAACTTGTGCTCTCATTTCTTTTGAATCTACAGGTTTTGACATATTTTTAATTTCAGAAATAGCTTCTTCAACGGCTTTATTGATACCTTTTTTAATACCCATAGGATTAGCGCCAGCTGTAAGATTTTTTAAACCTTCTTTAAAAATTGCTTGCGCTAAAACGCTTGCAGTTGTTGTACCATCACCTGCAACATCATTTGTTTTAGATGATACATCTTTTAATAATTGAGCACCTGCATTTTCAAGTGGGCAAGCTAATTCAATTTCTTTTGCAATTGTTACACCATCGTTAACAATTTGTGGTGAACCGTATTTTTTACCGATAATAACATTTCTGCCTTTTGGTCCAAGGGTTACTTTTACAGCATTAGCCACTTCATTCACACCCTTTAAAAGGGCTTCGCGTGCATCTGTATCAAATATAATTTTCTTTGCCATAATATTTTTCTCCTATTCCTTTGTTGAATTACTCTATAATAGCTAATACATCTTTAACTGATAAGATTTTGTATTCAACATTTTCAACCTTTACATCAGTTCCTGAATATTTTGCATATAAAACTTTATCGCCGATTTTTACTTCCATATCTTCTTTGTTGCCAGAATCTAAAGTTTTACCAGGGCCTACTGCTACTACTTCACCTTTTTGAGGTTTTTCTTTAGCAGAATCAGGAATAAAAATTCCGCCTTGTGTTTTTTCAGCATCGTCGATAACTTTGATTACAATTCTATCGCCTAATGGTTTAAGTGTCATAATTAATATCCTCCTATTATCTGATTATTCTTCTTTATAACACTATGATAAATGAAATTTAAAATTTTAATAAGTTTATTAACAAAAAATTAATTATTTGGTTTTTACTTTGCAGTTTGGCAGGTTGTCTTAAACCCTGTCATCCTGAATTTATTTGGCTATTTTTGCTGAAATCTATTGATTTCTTGCAAAATGTCTGCTTTTCTACAGGATATTACCGGTGTTCTTGGTTTTCTTTCCACCTTCAATGGTCCTTGTATACAAATATCCTCATTCCAAGAAAAATTTCTAACGCAGCCACCATGGCGACGTAGGATAATTGAGTAAAAATTTGCAAAAACGTGAGATTTGCAAATTTTCACGAAATACCCACAGGAGCCAAAGCATTAAATGAACTTACCCGAAATTTAACCATCAAGGTTATGCAGGGATTAAAGTTAATGATTGAGCTTGACAA
>CAJUNK010000020.1:0-2058 GCA_910587815.1 Candidatus Gastranaerophilales bacterium
GGATGGACATTAATTTTCCGTACATATTTTTGGGGTCTTCTGTTAGTGAAATGCAGTGTTCAGGGTATGTTTTAGACATTTTCACAACGCCGTCTGTACCTTCAATTAAAGGGGTCATCATCACTACTTGCATTTTATTTAGACCATAAAAAGTTTGGATATCTCTACCCATTAAAAGGTTAAACCTTTGGTCTGTACCGCCAAATTCGATATCTGCATCTACTGCAACACTATCATATCCTTGCATTAAAGGGTAGAAAAATTCTACAGGACTAATTGGGCGGCCTTCAGCATACCTTTTTGCAAAATCATCTCTTGTCATTAGTTTTGCAACTGTTGTAGCAGAAGCAAGTTTTAGAAAATCTATAAAACTCATGCTATGCAGCCAGTCAGCATTATTTCGAACCTCTGCTTTTGTAATATCAATAACCTTTGACATTTGTTCAAAATAAGTTTTGGCATTTATTTCTACCTGTTCTTTTGATAGCGCAGGGCGTGTTTCTGATTTTCCCGATGGATCCCCTACCATTGCTGTGGCGCCACCTACAATTAAAACTATTGTGTGGCCTAAATCCTGGAATTTTTTTAATTTTCTCATAACCACTGTATGGCCAAGGTGCAAATCAGGTCTTGTGGGGTCAAGTCCTAGTTTTACTCTTAAAGGTTTTTTGGAATAATAAGAATCCTGAAGTTTTTTTGCAAGCTCTGAAACACCATTTGGCAACACTTCTGCCCCTTTTGAAATATCCATTGCCTGTTGCATAAATTTTTCTTCAATTTTCATTTCTTCCATTTTTTGTAGTTTCCCTTATCTAAACTTTTCTTATGTAATAATAGCAAAAACACTTTCTATAAGCAAAATTGCATTCAAGAAAGTGTTTTTATTTTATTTATTATTAATTTATAGAGTGCTTGATGGTAACGGAGCTTGTGTTGGTGCACTTGCTGGCGCTTTAGTGTGCTGGATTACAATAGGGTCTTGTTTGAATTGATTTGCCTGAGTTTTGATTCTTGTAACAAAAGCCCTTGTTTCCCGAAATGGCGGTATACCTTTATATCGTGCAACATTGCCGGGTCCCGCATTGTATGCTGCAAGTGCAAGGTCTGTAGAGCCGAATTTTTTGTACATCATCTGATAATACATAATTCCGCCTTTAATGTTATCACTTACAATATATGGATTTACTCCTAATCTTCTTGCAGTATCAGGCATTAGCTGAAATAACCCCACAGCACCTGATATTCCTTTTTTTGTTGGTATAAATTCTGATTCAAGTTTTGCAATACTTAATGCAATGCATGGGTCTACACCCATATTTACTGCTGTTTTTACAATGGCTGATTTAATCTCACTGGGCGATTGAGCCGCATCTGCTGTGTTAACCAAATTCATGCAAAGCGCACAAAATAAGACTAACAAAGTTTTCATAAGCTTTTTCGTCATAAATATAATCCTCTTTTTTACATCTAACAGGGTAAAAACTTGAAAATACATTTTCTATTAACACATTTTTTATGCATTCAAGACAAAACCCAAGTTTGTAAACTTACTATACAATATAATGAATATTTTGCAACCCCCCTTGTATGGCTACGCCTGGTGCAAAACCTTGTTATTCTAGGGCTTTTATGTATTTTATGGCGATAGCATTTTAAATAGAAATAATTCTATTGAGCTATGTTTTGAATTTTATATTTTTTGTGCTAGAATTAATTTTATAAAATTATTTAATATATGGAGAACTGGCCGAGTGGCTGAAGGCGGCACCCTGCTAAGGTGTTATGTGGAGTAATCTGCATCGAGGGTTCGAATCCCTCGTTCTCCGAATTTTTGACCCCAAGCGGGTCTTTTTTAATACGAGGGATGAAGAACCCTCGATATAAGAGGGTGAGAATGCTACATTGGCTACTTAGTGAGCACATATCGTGCGAACTTAGGAGCCATGGATGCAGTAAACGTAAAATTTCTAAGCGAAGAATGAGCCTTAGAAATTAAGTATCTGCCTCGTTCTCCGAATTTTTGACCCCAAGCGGGTCTTTTTTAATACGAGGGATGAA
>CAJUNK010000020.1:2158-24052 GCA_910587815.1 Candidatus Gastranaerophilales bacterium
GAACCCTCGATATAAGAGGGTGAGAATGCTACATTGGCTACTTAGTGAGCACAATTTGAGTATTAAATATTATTGCTGCACCATTTTATAAGCTTTTTGTATAAAGTTTCAATTTCTTTTTCATCTAAAGAAGTAATTTTATCTTTTTCTATGCAAATGTTTAAAATTTCCATATCATCCCCTAAAAGCACAGTTGATAGCTGCTTTTTGGTTGGAATATAATTATTTGTTTTAATAAAATGTTTTGCCTGCAAAATAAAAAATGTCATTTTGTATAGATTTCTTAAATTTTCTTTATAATTATTAGAATGCACAAAACTATGAACAGATGCATGGTATAAATTTTCACACCCTGTTTTAATAGATTTTTTAATATCATCAATTTTTGGCGGCTGGATTATTTTTTCTAAATTTCCAAATATCGGCTTTGTATCATAAAAAAATTGAAATAAATCTGCCTTTGTCCAGTTTTGAATTTCATTCTTTCCTGAAATAAAACCGCAGGCCTTATCTTTATTTTGCATATTATCAATTATTGAACGGTATATTTTTAAATCATCAAAATTTAATTCATCTAAAATAACAACTAAATCAATATCACTTTCTTTTGTGGTTTCATTTCTGCCGTAGCTTCCTTGCAGGCCTATAAATAGCAGTCTTTCTAAAAAAGTATCTTGCAGTCTTTTTGTTATATTATCTAACCATTTTTCAATACTAAATGTCATATTTTTTTGCTCCCATGCTGTCTTTTCTTTATATAATATTTTCATAAAATAAACAAGGAGGAGATATGAAAAAGATTTTAGGTTTATTATTAAGCTTGATTTTTGGCTTACAGATGTCATCTTTTGCTGCCACAAACTGGACAGCTCAATCTAACGTAAACAGAGTAAATACAATAGGAAAAGCATTATTGTCAAAAAATAATCTGCCGACAAAAATCACTTTTAAAGTGGTGGAAACTGATGAAATTAATGCTTTTGCAAATGCAGATAAAGAAATTTGTGTCTATACTGGGCTTTTAAAATTTGTAAATAATGATGCAGAGCTTGCAGGTGTTATTGCACATGAAATAGGCCATATCGTAAATAATCATGTTGCAAAACAAAATGTAATTAACACCATTACATCTACTGCAATTTATAATGCAAACCTTGATTCAAGAATAAAAGCAGGTGCTAATACTGCAAATAATTTAACAATGCTTAAAATGTCAAGAAGTGAAGAATATGAGGCTGATATTACAGGCGTAGATTTAATGACAAAAGCTGGATATAATCCACTAGCTATGGTTTCTGTTTTATATAAAATAGGCGGCAGCTATGCTGATTTTACATCAGACCACCCATCGGGCGATAAAAGAACAATGTATATTTATGATTACATAACATACACATACCCTGCAAAGGCAAAAGTAGGCTATTCAACAGATTCTTATAAAAAATTTATGGCTTATGCAAATCCTATAATTAAAACAAGAAATTCTAATCCAAAAAAAGTTGCTTCATTTAATAAAAAACAAGAAAAACTTAAAGCAAAACGTTTAGCCAAGCTTGAAAAATATAAAAATGCAAAAGATTCAAATCTTTGGGACAAATCATTTAATGCAATAAGAGCTGTTTCATATTAGATTTATTTTAGGCTCCTATTTTTAGGAGCCTTTTTATAAAGAAGGAAAAATTATGAAAACGATTGGTATTATTGGTGGAATGAGTTTTGAATCCACCATTGAATATTATAGAATTATAAACGAAGAAATAAACAAGCGCCTTGGTAGTTTGCACAGTGCAAAAATGCTTATTGAAAGCTATGATTTTGATGAAATAGAAAAATTGCAGGCTGCTGAAAATTGGACAAAATTAACCGATATTTTGATTAAATCTGCAAAAAAACTTGAAAAAGCTGGCGCTGATTATATTGCAATTGCAACAAACACAATGCATCTTATGGCAGATGATGTACAGAAAAATATTCAAATTCCATTAATTCATATAACAGAAGCTGCTGCAAATATTATAAAATCTGAAAATATAAATACCGTGGCGCTTTTTGGTACTATATATACGATGACAAAGCCTTTTTATAAAGATAAATTGAAAAATGATTTTAATATAAATGTAATCATTCCTGAAACATTTGAACAAGAAATCATAAATGATGTTATTTATAATGAACTATGTAAAGGAATAATAAAAGATAGTTCAAAAGAAAAATTGCATAAAATCATTGAAAATTGCAAATTAAAAGGGGCTAAAGCTTTGGTTTTAGGATGCACAGAGCTTCCAAATATTATAAAAGAAAGCAATATAGAAAATGTAAAAATTATCAATACAACACAAGCTCATTGTCTAGAGATAGCAAATAAAATTATTAACTAGGTAATTTTATTTTTTTCCATGTTTTATATATTTGCAAAATTTATATTATTTTTCGGAGAAATTATGAAAATATTGCCATTTTTTAATAATATGCCTTTTGGCAAAACGCTTTTAAATAAAACTTGTCTAAAAACTACTGATGGAAATTTAAAATCTGTAAATTTTGTTGAATATAATCCTTTAGATGATGATGACATTAAGCAATTTAACGAAATTAGTCGTACTTGGAAAAACACACTTTATACACATGAAATTGTTGATGCTTTTGAATTATCTAAAGAAAAAATGACGAGTTGTGATAAATTTAATTCATGTCATGATTTTTTCTATGGTATAGAAGATGAAAATGGCGAAACGCTTGGCATAGCAAATATATTTGATTGGGACACAATTGGGTTTAAAATGCCATCAAGACGTATTGATATAAGTTATCTTCAGACGCATCCAAATGAAAAATTTTCTGTTAATAAAAATCCAAACCGAAGATATAAAGGAATTGGAGAAACACTTGTTGCTGAAATTGTAAAAAAGGCAAAGTTTGATAATAAAGCAAAAATAAATGTTGTATCTAGTAATGAAAATTTTTGGACAAAAAGTGAACTTTTTAATTTTACAAAGCCTGATGAAGCCGCTGAAATTGCACCTTCAAGGTGTTTGCAGCGTGAAGATTTTGATAAGTTTGTAAAATATGTTGAAGATAAAAAAATATAAACATGAGCAATTTTGACCTTTTTGATTTTTTATTATTAATATAAGTAAAATAATGAATACAAATTTAAATTCACAAGTGTTTAATATTATATCAAACGGCACAAAAGTGCCGAATTTTTATCCGCAACAAAATTCCTATTATGCAAATAATATCCAAGAAGCTGATGAATTTATAAAAAATACAGATGCTGCAAAAGAAAATATTCAAAATCCTGATTCTAAAAAGAAAAATAAAAAAGGAAAAACTGCTGCAATAATCGGGCTTGCCATTGCAGGGGTTGTAGCAGGTGCTTCTTATCTTTTGTTTAAAAGGAATTTTCGTCCTGCAAATTTTGAAGAAAATATAAAATTTATAAAAGCGTCCACAATGGATGAAGCTAAAGATTTTGCCCAAAAACACTTTGGCGTGCAAGAATTTAATTTTGGCGATGATATTGAATTTGCAAACTGGGTAAATGAAGGGCTTACAAATATAAATAATCGTTTTAAGGGTAAAGCCCATATGCCAAAAATTCTTGCATTTACTGATGGTATTGATTCAACAAAAAAAGAAATGCATAGTCTTGCAATAACAAATGGTTTTACCAAATCCATTGTTTTTGATAAAAAATCCCTTGCAAAAGAAAAGCTTCTAAAAGATTTTCTTGCAAAAACAGATGGTTTATTTGAAAGAACAAAAGATGGCAAGGTTGTGCCAAAAACAACGCTTGTTGCAATGGATTATAAAAAAGGAAAAGAACTCGGGGCACTTTGGGATAAAGCAGATAAGGCAAGAAAAGATACAAGCCTTATTTCAAGGTTTGATTTATTAACAGGCACCTTTAAATATGAAGACTATATATCAATTTGTGTGAACCCTTCAGGTGTTATGTATGAAATTTTAGACAATAAAAAAATAATGAAAATTTTTGAAGATAAAGGCGTAAAAATTGATTTGGACGCATTTTTAAAACTGGATACAAAAGGACAGATAAAATACATAGGGAAAAAATGTAATGAAGCAAAAATTGTAAGACTTAATCTTCCTGGCTCAAAAAGGGGAAATACGCAATTTGATATACTAAACCATGAAATGGGACACCTGCAACACCATGGTGCAAGAACAATATTTGATGACTTTTTTGGAAGGTTGTCTGATAAATCTTGTGGTAAATTTAAGACTGACAGGAATTCTCAAAAAATAGCAGGAAAAATTTCCTGGTATGCAAAGGAGGACCCGAAAGAATTTGTTGCAGAAACATTTAATGCAATGATGTCAAATGTTAAGGTGCCTGATGATGTTATGGATTTATATAAATATTATAAAGGCCCGGTGTTTCCAAATATTTAAATTTTCCGTCCCAATATTCTTAAAGAATTTATTATTGAAATAATTGATGTGCCAACATCTGCAAAAACAGCACCCCACATTGAAACCAGGCCAACAGCGCCAAAGATAAGAAATAAAATTTTAACAGATAGAATGAAAACGATATTTTCTTTTACTATCCTTAATGTTTTTTTGGAAATTTCAACAGTCTTGTTTATTTTTTCTAATTTATCATCCATTATAACAATGTCGCATGCTTCAATTGCAGCATCAGAACCTATTTTGCCCATTGCAATTCCAATATCTGCCCTTGCAAGCACTGGCGCATCATTTATTCCATCTCCAACATAAATTAAAGTTTCGCTTGGTTTATTTAGTTTCATTAAATTTTCAAGCACTTCCACCTTTTGATTCGGTAAAAGATTGTAATATATTTCATCAATATTAAGCTTATTTTGTATCCTTTGTGCGGATGCTTCTGTATCCCCTGTTAACATTACAGTTTTTTTAATCCCTGATTTTTTAAGGTTTGTTATTGTATTTTGTGCATCATCTTTAATGTCATCTGAAACTGTAATGCATCCTAAATAGTTGTTATTTTGAGCAATGAATAAAGATGTATTTTCTATATTTAAAATAGGAATGTCAATGTTGAATTTTTGCAGCATTTCATAATTTCCAACAATTGTGTTTTTGTTGAATATATCAGATGTTACTCCAAGTCCTGCAAATTCTTTTATATTTTTTATATAGGAAATATCAATATTTTCTTTGTATGCTGATTTTATGGATTGAGCTATCGGGTGATTAGAAAAGTGTTCCGCATAAGCTGCTATTTTTAAAAGTTCATCCTTGGATATTATTTCACTGCCATTTGCATCTTTTGCAGGGAAAATATCTGACACCTGAAAGCGGCCTTTTGTAAGTGTTCCTGTCTTATCAAAAGCTATAGTTTTTGCATTGCTTGAGGTTTCAAGATAGTTGCCGCCTTTAATTAAAATGCCGTCTAATGATGCACGGCCTATTCCTGCAAAAAATCCAAGAGGAATAGATATAGCAAGGGCGCATGGGCATGATATTACAAGGAAAATTAGTGCGCGCTTAAACCATACAGAATGCCACACTGGAAACTCTCCCAAGCACAATGGTACTACAAAGGCAAGTATAATGGCGAAGCTGACAACAATAGGTGTATATATTTTTGCAAATTTTGTTATGAAATTTTCCGTTTTCGCTTTTTTAGAAGCAGCATTTGCTACCATATCTAAAATTTTTGAAACTGTAGAATTTTTAAATTCTTTTTCGACCTTGATTTTTATCATCCCGTTAAGAACGATGCATCCGCTCATAACTTCGTTTGTTGGAGAAATGTTTCTTGGAATAGCTTCTCCTGTGAGATTCGAGGTGTCTATTGAGGCAAAACCCTCTAATACTGTACCATCTAGTGGTATTTTTTCTCCTGGTTTAACCACAATAATATCATTAATTTTAACATCTAAAGGGTTTGTTTGAACGATTTTACCATCTATTTCCACATTTGCAATTTCAGGCTTTATATTCATTAAGTCAGAAATTGATTTTTTAGATTTTTCAACTGCCCTGTGGCAAAAATATTCTCCCGTTTGATATAACATCATTACCATTAAAGCTTCCGGGTATTCACCTATTAAAAATGCACCAAATGTTGCGATGCTCATTAAAAAATTTTCATCAAAAAAATGTTTTGAAAGTACATTTTTGAAAGCATTTATTATAACATCATAAGCAATAATGATATATGCTATTATATAGCCTGCTAATTTTAATGTATGATTAGGCTTTATAATAATTAAACATACAAAAACAATAAGAGTGCATATTATCCTTGCAGGCATTTTCCACTCATTATGGTGCTTTTGACAGTTTTCTTCATTGTGATGATTACACATAAAAAACCTCTGCTATTTTCTGTTTTATAGTTGAATATTTGTTCAACTATATATTAGTATTATAATTGAACAACTATTCAATTGTCAAGAGTTAGGCTTTATGCAAATAATGATTTGACAATTTATTTGCCAAAAAATTATAATGAACTAATGATGAACAATAAAAAAAATAACAAAATATCTGCACCTGATATGCCTGAAACAAATACGTTATATGAACTTTCTGATTTTTTTAAAGTTATGGGTGATTCAACAAGAATTCAGTTATTATGGGCACTTGAAGGCGGAAGAATGTGCGTTAATGATTTAGCAAGCCTTTTAAATATGACAAAATCTGCCGTTTCTCATCAATTGAAGGTTTTAAGGACAGCAAAACTTGTAAAACCTGAAAAAGAAGGCAAAAACGTATATTATTCTTTAGATGATGCGCATATAAAAACAATTCTTGAGATGGCGCTTGAACATGTTATGGAATAGCTTTTTGTACTAAAATACTTGACTTGGAGTTTGCTTTAAATGCTAAGCTAATTTTAATAGATAAATTTAGGAATTTATATGAAAATATCCGAAGTAAGTAAAAAATACGATATTTCAGCTGATACGCTGAGATATTATGAAAAAATGGGACTTTTACCTAATGTAAAGAAAAATTCAAGCGGCATTAGGGATTATTCTGAAAGTGATTGCGGCTGGGTGGAATTTATTAAATGTATGCGTGGTGCAGGACTTTCAGTAGAGGTTTTGGCAAGATATATTGAACTTTTCTATAAGGGTGATGAAACAAGAGAAGAAAGAAAGCAAATATTGATTAATGAACGGGAAAAGCTTATAGAAAAACGTGACAACATACAAAATACAATTGATAGGCTTGAATATAAGATAAATACATACAATAATACAATCATCGAAAAGGAAAAGGAACTTTTAGGCGGAAGTAAAATTAAACCATAAAAGGCGCTAATTTAATTTAAAATGCGCCTTTAAAATTTTGCAAGTTCAAATCCAGAAGACACCAGCGCACCGAAAAGGCAAGAGTACCAGGATACGAATTAACCCCATAACCGCCATTGTTCAGGTAAGCATCCCAATAGTTACTGCCGTTAGGTGTGCCTGCCCAAAAGTGGTTCGGGTAGCAGTTGTCAGCCCATCCTGTACCAGGCGCTGCGCCCTTGCAGTAATTAATTTCGTTGCACCGCACAGAGCCTGCCTTATTCCAGGGTTTCTGCGGGTGTTTTACGCCTAGGCGCTCGTATCCTATCCCATAGGGAGATGTTATCTGTAGTACTTGTACCCCATATACGGCTAAGGCCTTGTCACCTATTAATAATTCTGTTTTTCGCTTTCGTAATTGAAAGCTCAAAACTCAACCCTGGCAAGGTTTTACAAAGCTGTCAGCTATCCCTACTGCACTTTAGAATCAGTGTCAATATTTATATCTAAGCAGGAAATTTGGCTTGATAATATATACATTCTTCAAGCGATATTTATTTTTAAGTAGTTTTTTTAAAGTAAGAATATGCTTAAAAAAATAAATGCACCATTTTAAAATACAAATGGCCCCGCCATGACGATTTGAACCTTATTTCTGCTTAAACCACGTAGATTTAAGCACTCTTTTTAGGTTTTCAATATTCTATATTAGCATAATTTTACCTATATTATAAATTCTTTAATTTTGTTAATTACAAAATCTTTTGCACCTTTTTGGTTTTCAAAAATTTCTTCTGAATTTTTAGCTGTTTTATTATAAAAATCCTCATCAGATAGCAATTTTTTCATATATTCTTCAAATTCCTGCCTGTTGTGCACAATTTTTGCAGCGCCACCTTTGCATAAAAGAGAATAGATATCTTTGAAATTTTTGATGGATGGCCCTGAAACTACAGGTTTTGAATATATAATAGCTTCAAGCGGGTTGTGCCCGCCTGTGTTGTTAAAACTGCCTCCGATGAATGCAATGTCTGAAATTGAATACATTCTAGATAATTCACCCAATGTATCTAAAAGTACAATATCATTATCATAAAAATTATCTCCGTTTGACCTTAAACCATATTTAAAACCATAAGTGTTTATTAAATTTATAACAGCATCTTTTCTTGTTAAATGCCTTGGGGCAAGTAAAAGTTTTAAATCCAAAAATTCCTTTTTTAAATTTTTATATGTTTCAAGTATAATTTCATCTTCGCCCTTATGGGTACTTCCTGCAATAAATACTCTGTGGTTTCCTTTTTCAAAATTTATAGGCTCAAGGTTTTTTTGGATATCAAATTTTAAATTCCTCATAACCTCTGTTTTATCAGGCTGTGCACCAATTTTTATAATCTTTTCCCTGTCTTCTTCACTTTGTGTATAAATTCCTGCATAGCAAGCAAAAATATGTTTAAAAAACCAGCCAAAATGTTTATATGTTTTAAATGAATCATCAGATATTCTTCCATTTATCAAAAGAAGAGGAATATTTTTTTTATTTGCAAAATATGCAAAAAATGGCCAAAGTTCAGTTTCTGCCATTAAAATAATATTAGGGTTTATATTGTTTAAAAATCTTTTAACAGAAAATGGTGTATCAAAAGGAAAATATGTGATGCAATCTGCAATTTTGTCATATTTTTTTATTGCAATATCCTGTCCTGTTTTTGTTCCTGTAGTGATAATTATTTTGTAATCATTAAATGTTTCTTTTGCAAGTTTTATTAAATTTTCTAAAGCTATAACTTCGCCCACAGAAACCCCATGAAACATTATGCTTTTTTCATTTTTTATTTTGTTTTCTTTAAATTTAAATCCTGTCTTTAATAAAAAACCTTCTGTAGATTTGTTTGTTAATTTTCTTAAAAGAAAATAAATTGGTGTAAAAATTATAATAAAAAAAATGCTGAAAATTTCTAAAATAAAAATAATAATATTCATAAAAAAATTGTATAATATTAGAATTTATGAAGCAATAGTGTGGTAAAATTTTATTTATGAGTTCAATATCTATAATAGTTCCCGTTTTTAATGTTGAAAAATATATAAAAGAGTGCATAATTTCCCTTTTAAATCAAACTTTTAAAGATTTTGAGCTTATTTTTGTGGATGATAATTCGTCTGATAATACTGTAAATATTATAAAATCCTTTAAAGATGAAAGAATAAAAATCTTAAAAAATGAAGGCAAAGGCGCAGGGTGTGCTAGGAATTTAGGGCTTAAAAATGCAGCAGGGAAATGGATTATATTTTTTGATGGGGATGATTTTTGTAAATCTGATTATTTAGAAAAAATGGTAAAAAAAGCAGAAAATATTAATTTGGATATTTTAATCTGTGCAACCGCTGAATTTATAGAAAAAAAACACAAAATTTCAAGACACAGAATAAGCCATACGTTAACAAATTTGGATGAAAAATTTGTTAATGGTGTATATAATCTTCATCAGATAATAAAAAATGGTGAAATTTCAATACTTGAGATGATAGAACCTTGGGGAAAAATTTATAAAAAAGATTTCCTGATTTCAAATAATATCATGTTTCCAAAAATTTTATGTGCAGAAGACACTCCATTTTTATATAAAGCCCTTTTTTTGGCGCAAAAAATCAGTTTTATAAAAGATGAACTTGTATATATTAGAAGAAGACCTTCCTCGCTATCTTTCAGTACAAATAAAAATTGGATAAATTATTTTCTTGCTTATGAATTAGCAGATGAAATTATAAAAAAATATGAATATTTTGAAGATATTATAGAGTTTTATTTGGATAGAAAATTTAATACACTAAAATATTTCTATAAAAAAGTAGGGATTTTATTTAAAATCCCATACCTTTTAAAATTTAAAAAACAGATAAACTTTGATAATAAAACCTTAGGAAAAAATAAATACTCTGTTTTAAAGGTTTTATTTTAAAACTATTTTGTTTGTTTTTGTGCAGGTGCTACAGGTTTTACTAAATCAAAAATTGTACCTTCCTTTTTTTCAATAACGGTACCTTCTGTTTGTACAACAGGAGCTTCAGCTTCAGGAGTTTTAGTAGAAGTTTCAGCAGGTGTTTCAAGTTTTATTTCTTTTGTAACATCTTGAGCATTTTCTTGAACAGTATTTATGGTTTCAGTTGCATTTTGGGAAGTTTCTTTTGCAGTTTCCTGTACGGTTTCGCTTACTTCCTTTGATGCTTTATCAATTTGTTTTGCGGTTTCATCTTTAATTTCATTTGTATCAACGGTTTTTACATCAACAGTTTGTTTAATTGTCGTTTCAACTGTTTCTTGCTTTGGAACTACAACAGCAGGAATTGTGGCATTTGCAGGTTCAACCTTTTTCATTGGAAATTTTCTTGCAGATGCAAAAGTACATCCTAAACTAACAGCAAACACTAAGCATACAGCCTTGATAAAATTTTTTTTCATATATCTCCCCTTTCATACTATTAAGACCACCATACTATAAAAAGTTACAAAAACCATGTAAAAAGCATGAAAATTGTTACAAACTTAATAATTTTGCAGGTGCCAAGATTAATGTGTTTCAAATTCCCATGCTGCAATGTTTTAAGGCTAATTTTTTACATTTCTTATGTGAGTAATTTTACTCAATTGAAAAATGAAAAATTTAACTCTAAAATAAAAGTATAATAAAAAATTGAATTTATAAATTCTTTTGCATTAATAAAAACAGCACTACTTTAAAATAAAGGGAAAGGGGTAATAAGTATGTCTTTTAACATACCTAATACTTTTGTTGCGGGTACAAAAGCCCGTGCAGATGAAGTAAATGAAAATTTCGCATCTCTTGAGGATGCGGTAAACAAGAGTAATCAAGCTTTGGCACAAGTTAAGGAAGATTTAAGTTATGTTACCAATGATTTATTGGATGATTTTGTAGCAGAAGCTGAAATGGTGCTTAAATCAGGAAAATCAAAATTTTGCATCAATAGTTCAAATTTGTCTGAAGATGGAGATAGTCCGGATATTTTGTCTGCAAATCAGGGTATTTTAAGTTTTAAAATTGGGGGTGAATATCCTATAATGATTGCCACAAATGCCTATGGTGATTCTGAAACATTTGAAGGTCTTGATGATATTGATGTTTCTGGATATCCTGATGGAACCTATAATATATTTTTGGATTTAAGCGGAAACGTTGAATTGTTGAATACAAAAGTGTATAGAAGTCCAAAGGCGCCAACAGGTATGCTTTTAGATGATGTTTGGCTTTGTACACTGGAACCATGGGCTGCCTATAAATACAATGGAGTTTCATGGATTAATTATGAAGCTATCCCAATAGGTGCAATCACAGTTGCAAGCGGACAAATTACGCAATTTTTGAATGGGGAATTTAACACACAATATCTTGATGCAGATTGCAGGTGTGTCACCCAAAAAGGTCGCGAAAACCTTTCAAAAAGATATGAAACATCTTGGTTTCAGGTGATGCCAAAAAATGTATACACATTTGAACATAACTTTAATAAAGATCCTTTGCACTATAGGGCAAGAATTGTCTGCAAGGTAAAAGAAGACCGTGGCAATTTTAAAAAAGGCGATATTATTGAATCTTTGTATTCAAACTATGCAGGAAATGAAGCAAGTACAGAAATGGGTATTTTATTAAAGTTTGATGAAAACACGGTTACTATTGGTATTGGAAATGGTATATATCATTGCATGAATGATTTAGGCGGAAATGGATATGGTAATACGGTTACAAGGGCACTTGTTTCATACAAAGTAATAGTGACAGAAGATGTAAATTAAAAAAAGAAAGGGTGAAATAAAATGTTTAAAAATATATTGTCAAAAAGGGTGAAAAATCTTTTAAATACAATGGTTATGCCTGCAATTTTGTATGCCGAAAATTTAATCGGTAAAGGTTTTGGAGAGGCAAAAAAACAAGCAGCAATAGATTTTATTCTTGGAAAGCTTCCTGTATTTCTTATTCCATTTAAAGGGATAATCAAAAAATTACTTTTTGATATTTTGGATTTTGCAATTGAAGAAGGGGTTAAAAAACTTCATTCAATTCAAAAAAATCTTCCACAGGCGCTATAACCTTAAAAAAGAAAGGATATTAAAATGAAAAGGATTATAATTCACTGGACAGCAGGAACTTACAGGCCAAATAGTGTAGAGCGGGAGCATTATCATTATTTAATAGGCTATGAAGAAACTCCGCAAATAAGAGCCATTGTTCACAAAGGGCTTTACCGTCCTGAAAGCAATTTAAACTGTACAACAAATAAATATTATGCAGCTCACACAGGTGGTGGGAATACTGGCAGTATTGGTGTTGCAGTGTGTGGAATGCTTGGATATAAGGATTTTACACACATTGGTGTTTATCCTATAAAGCCTGTTCAAATGGAATCTTGCTATGAACTTTGTGCAAAACTATGCAAAAAATATGGCATAAAAATTTCAAAAGAAACTATTATGACTCATTATGAATTCGGGAAGAAAAACCCCTTAACCCAAAGCAAAGGCAAACCTGATATTGAATATTTGGCATCTAATCCTTCTTTGCCGCCAAACAAAATAGGGGATTTTATAAGGGAGAAAATTAAATGGTATTATCAAAAATCCGAAAAACCAAATTTAATCAAATCTCCTGGCATAAAAAACCTTGCAGGCTAAAATTCCATAAGTTTGACAAACCTCTTAATTGAATCTAGCGAACCATTATCGGGTGATAAGACAATTTTGTTCTTGTCGCCCTTTTTCTTTAAAATCCCTTTTCTGTGAGAAAAGGTATCAAAGGTGTATTTACCATGATAGCTTCCCATACCGGATAATCCGATTCCTCCAAATGGCAGATTATGGTTTGTGGTTTGAAACATAACTTCATTTACTGCCCCTATTCCAAATGAAAATGTAGATAAAAATTCATTAATAACATTTTCATCATTTGAAAAAATATAGGCGCTTAATGGTTTTTCAAGTTTTTTTAATTTTTTTATAGTGTCATAAGTATTTTCAAATGTAAGTATAGGTAAAACTGGGCCAAATATTTCATTTTGCATAGAAAAAGAATCAAAAGATTTAGCATCGATTAATGTTGGAGCAACATAAAGACCACATTCGTCAAATTCTCCGCCATAAATAATATTTTCACTTTCTATTTCTATTATTTCTTTTAATTTTGCAAATTGTCTTTCATTAATTATTCTGCCAAAATTTTCTGCTTCTTGCGGCAAGGGCCCCAATGCTTCTTTAAAGCTAGCCTTTAATTCTTCAATTAAAGCTTCTTTTATATCTTCCTGTACTAAGATATAATCAGGCGCAACGCATGTTTGTCCTGCATTTAAAAGTTTGCCTCTAACGATGCTTCTTGCAGCATTTTGAATATTTGCATTTTTATCTACAATAACTGGGCTTTTTCCGCCAAGTTCTAATGTTACAGGTGTTAAATTTTTAGATGCGGCTTCCATTACCTTTTTGCCTGTTTGAATGCTTCCTGTGAAAAATATGTGGTCATATTTTTTATTTAATAAATCAAAGTGCAAAACAGTTTTTGGGTCTGCAACGTATACAAATTCTCTTGCAAATATACTGTTTATCATCTCCATCAGAATTTTTGTTGTAAAAATAGTATCGCTTGATGGTTTTAAAATAATGGTATTTCCTGCTGCAATTGCGCCAATCATAGGAATTAAAGATAATTGAAAAGGATAATTAAAGGGTGAAATTATTAAAACATTACCTTTAGGTTCTGTAATAATAAAACTTTCTGCGCCATTTAGCATGGAGCTTAAATATAATGGTGTCTTTACTTTTTCAATTTCTGCCCATTTTTTTACATTGCGATATGCCAGGTTCAATTCTTCTAAAACAGGCATAATTTCTGTGGTATAACATTCAAATTCTGATTTTCTTAAATCTTTATGAAGTGCAGCTATAATTTTTTCTTTATAGTTTACAATTGTTGATTTTAAGATTTTTAATTTATCAATTCTAAAATCAATATCAAGTGTTGCGCCAGATTTAAAATAATTTTTTTGTTCTTCTAATATTTCATCTAATTTAATAACCATATTAAGATTTTAGATTAGATGAAATATTTTTCTATTCGCCATACGGGTAAAGTCAAATTAAAACTTAAAAAGCTATTAATTCATTAAAAAGTTTTATAGAAAAACTATCTGTCATACCTGAAATAAAATCTACAATCGCCATTTTATAATCATCTAAATCATTAATATCATATATTATTTTATTTATAAATTTCTTTGATTGCCTGTATTCTTTATTAGATGCGGTTGAATATTTTAAAAGCCAATCTTTGAAATGTTCGCATAATAATGGATAAAATTTCTCATCATTTTGAAGTTTGTATATTGAATTTACGCCTTCATAATATCCTAAAAGCCTGTTAAATATTGTATTTATAATAAGGCTTGCATAATCTTCAAAAGTTTTCAATCTTGGGTGAGAATATATATTTTGATAATTAAATTTTTTTATTGTTTTCATAATCTCAAAATATTCCTTTGAAAAACAAAGTCCTTCATCTGGGTTTGAATTTTTGCACAAATCTATTATAAAAAGATGTACAAGTGTTGTTGTGTTTATATCTTTTAATTTTTTGTGCCCAAATGGTTCTTGAATAATGTGTTCTAATTCAAGTTTTTGCTCTTCTTCTAAAATCTTTTTAGATAATGCATCTTCAATGTCGCGCCCTAAATATGCAATCTTATCTGCAATTTTTACAACACATCCTTCATAAGTATAGCTTTGATATTGATTAGCAGAATTTATAGTTTCTAAATCTATAAATTCTTCTCTTGGTTTTAAGTTTTTTTCATCTACTTCTCCGCAATGGCAAATGATACCATCTCTTACGGCGTATGAAAGGTTTAAATTTCTCTCGCAGCCTTCATAATCAGGCATGGTTTCTATTTTATCAATAAATCTTAAACTATTTTTTTCATGCCAAAAATTATTGGATAAATTGTGCTCTTTTACAATCTTATTTATAATCTTTTCGCCAGTATGTCCAAATGGTGAATGTCCTAAATCATGTCCAACAGCAATCGCGCGGGTAAGCCATGGATTTAATCCTAAAAATTCTGCAATAGTTTCTGCAACAGATGCCACATGATTTACATGTTCTATCCTTGTGCAGATATGGTCGTTATTTGTGTTAAAAAATACTTGTGTTTTGTGCTTCAATCTTCTGTATGCATTTGAATACAAAATTCTATGATAATCTCTTTCATAAGGATGCCTTATGTCTTCATCTTTTCTGTATAAATCTTCTAATCTTGATGAGGCGTTTTTATATTTAATGTGGCCTTTAAACATACCGTGGCCAACAAATGTTTTTTCAAATGTTTTTGTTGTCATAATTTATTGATTTTCCTTATACCATTCCACATTTCTTGTGGCATACATCACAATAATTATTGTAATAAATAAGCCAAAGCTTCCTGTAAGCAATGATAATTCTTTTAAATTTACCGTTATATATAAATATAGATAAATTACAGCCAAAATGCCCCCTATCATAAGAGGAAATTTTTTATCTTCCTTATTTGTTAAAACAAAATATGTATAAAAGCTGATAAGGGATGTTGTCATAATTGCTGCAATCAAATATGATATGCCAAAATTTATAAATTCTGATATTGATAATAAAAGCAAATAAAATACAAGCATAGAAACCCCGACTAGAGAATATTGAAAAGGGTGAATGTGTTTATTTTGTTTATTTATAATTTCATACACAAAAAATGCTAAAAATGTTAGTGCTATAAATAAAAATCCGTATTTTACGCATCTTTCTGTCATTCTGTAAATATCTACGGTATTAATAAAGTTTGCACTGTAACTTAAAGTATTATATTTATCATCCACTGTGGTTGCAGCCTCTGGTGCAGACCAAAATGTGTAATACCCGCCATCTTTTTCATGATGTTCAACGGGTGAAAAGTCCCCTGTATATTCTGGAACCCAATAATTTGTATTTAAATAGGTTTCAGATGTATTGATCGCATCAAATGAAAGGTTTTTTGTGCCGCGAATAGTATAGTTAATTTCATAAGGAATTTGTTTTTCCCCGTTTAATACAACGCTGCATTTATATGAATTGCAATTGTTTATAATCTTATCATTAAATTTAATCACAGGTTTTTGAATAAAGCCTCTTGGGTCAGAAACTTTAAATTTAAATTCCGCCGCCCCTTTGTATGCAGGGTTAATATCAAATTCGCCTTTTTGATGAATTTCAACCGTATAAACAGGAACTTCATAAATGCCTTTTTTCTTTAATTCAACCTTTGCTTTGGCATTTGTTATTGTGGCAGTTGAATTAAAAGAATGGGTTATTGCATCCTTTTTATCTTTTTCAAAATATTTAAGTTCCCCAACGCCTATGGTTTGCGCTTTTCCCCAGGTGTTTTCAACATTTTGTACAGCCTCATCTTTATATTTCATTCTGTCATTTATGATGCCGTTTATACATAAAAGTCCGATAGATAATGCTATTAAAAATCCAATGATTGTATAAATCTTTGCCATAATATTTTTTGGCGCGTCCGTTTTTTCGTTCATCATTTTTTACCTTTTGTTAAAATATGTGTATTTATATTAACATAAAACAACGCGGTATCTTAATAAATACCGCGTTTAAATCATATATGTGCACTATTAATTTAATTAAAAATGTCTTTTTAAAATTTCATTAATTAAAAGTGCCTTTTAAAAGTCATAATTTAATAAAAAGCCATTAAAAATGTCTTTTTATTAGTCCATCAAAGCCTCTGCCGTGACGTGCTTCATCTTTTGCCATTTCATGAACTGTATCATGCACTGCATCATAGCCTAATTCTTTTGCTAATTTTGCAAGCTGCAATTTACCGTCACATGCACCGTATTCAGCATCTGCTCTTAATTTTAGGTTTTCTAAAGTTGATGGTGTTACAACTTCGCCAAGTAATTCTGCAAATTTTGCAGCATGTTCAGCTTCTTCGAATGCATATCTTTTGTAAGCTTCGGCCACTTCAGGATAGCCTTCTCTGTCTGCTTGTCTGCTCATTGCAAGATACATGCCAACTTCTGTGCATTCGCCCATAAAATTAGCCTTTAGACCTTCAACTACTCTTGGGTCTAAACCTTTTGCAACACCAATTTTGTGTTCATCAGCATATACTTTACCTTCTGATGAAATTACATTAAAGGTTGTAGCATTACATAAAGGGCATTTATCAGGTTGTTTATCAGCTTCTACAGTGTAACCGCAAACTGTGCATACATATTTTGCCATAATTGTTTTCTCCTTTTTCATTTCTATTTACTATTCTTGTATTTCAAACATCTCTTTACCAACTGCACAGATTGGACATACAAAATCCTCGGGCAGTTCTTCAAAAGGTACATTATTATTTTCAGCAGGGTCATACACCCACATGCAAGCTGTGCATACATATTTATCCATCTTTTTCTCCTTTTCTGCAATCTATACACAATCCATGAAAGACAATTTCATGGGTATCTATCTTAAATCCTGTCATTTGTTCTGCTTTTTTTACAATATCAGGTGAAATATCTGAAGGTAGGTCATATATTTTTCTGCACTTATTGCAAAAGAAATGATAATGCAGATGCGTATTATGATCATAATGTACAGATTCTTCTAAGCCACTTATTTTTTTAATTGTTCCATTTTCTGCAAGCTTATTTAAATTTCTATACACTGTTGCAATACCTATATTGCATCCTTCTTCTTGTAATTTTTTATGAATGTATTCTGTGCTTGGGTGCACAACATTATTTTTCAGTGTTTCAAGTATTTTGTTTCTCTGTCGTGAAAAATGCATTTTTTAAAATTAATCCTTCATCGAAATTCAAAACTGATAATGATTATTATTTTAAATGCATATTATATTATTGTCAACAGTATAAAAAATATTATAATGAAACTATGCCAATAGATTTATCTTATGATTATATTGCCGCTTTTCAAAAGCTTGAAGATGTTTTGCCGTATAAACAATACAATAGCGGAGCAAAAGTAGAGCATAATTCTGTATATTCAAATAAAATTGAAAATACAAATCCTGTATTGCGTCTTGAATATGATATTTTAAATAATGATGGTTTTGGCATAAAAAGAGGTTTTTATGAAATACGCCCAAATAGTGAATATACCTTTCTTATGTTTATTCAGGCAGGAGAAATAAAAGCTAAAATCCCCGTTATTTCACATTCTTTAATATCAGAATATGGCAGTGATTATGAATGGGGGGATAAAAAAAAGAAGAAAAATTCTAAAAATGATACACCGGTAAGGCTTATGAATTCAAATGATATCGTCTCTCCGCAGAGGATTGTTCCCAAGTTAACCGACAAACAAAAGAAAAAAAGAGAAAAACAGTTTAAAAAAGGTATAGATCCTATAGAATATATACATTCTGATGTAAGAATAGAATATGATGAAAAAACATCAAACTACATAATTATCTGGGAAAAATACAATACAAGGGTAATTGGGGTGTTAAAGCTAAAGTGAATTATCCTATAAAGAGATGATTTTCTTTATATTAAGTTATGTTAACTTTATTGTGTCACATAATCTAGAGATGGATATAAATTTAAAAAGAGGATAAAAATATGGAAAAAATTTCCCCGCTAAGGGCAAGTTTGAAAGCGTTTGAACAATTTAAAGCTCAAAGAGCACAAAAACGTCAGGAAAATGCAGGTATTGGTGCCACAAATCCTTTTGGATTAACATTCAAAGGCAATATTGTGCAAATGGATGTTTTTGAATCTCAAAATAAAAAGGCTGAAAATTCAAGCAATTCAAACAGC
Organism: Candidatus Gastranaerophilales bacterium; assembly: GCA_910587815.1. Taxonomy (GTDB): domain Bacteria; phylum Cyanobacteriota; class Vampirovibrionia; order Gastranaerophilales; family Gastranaerophilaceae; genus MGBC122484. The sequence goes on from CAJUNK010000020.1 coordinate 21,275, forward strand.
ATAAAAGATGGATTTAACAAAGCAGGAAAGCTGGCTGCAAGCGCTTGGGTTTCAACAAAAAATAGTTTTAATTCAATAAAACAGTCCATCATTTCTTTTGGTAGTAGATTAAAAGAAAACACTATAAATGCGTGGGATAAATTAAATAAAACAGAAATAAGCTTTACAGGTTTGTTTAAAGATTCTGTTTCAAGTTTGCAAAAACGCCCTGTGGGTGAACTTGAAGAAATGTTAAAAACCGAGCTGGAAGCTGTATAAACTGTAAAAATAAGGAGCTTATGTATATGTCATTAAGAAAAGTTAGTAATATTATTGAAGCCTTAGGCAGACATGAAGATAAAGATGCCATCCGTGTTTTGTGTGATCTTGGAACAAACCATCATTCTGATGAAATAAGAGAGCTTACTGCACGCGCTTTAATTAAAAGAAATTCAAAAGAAGCATTGGAAGTTGTAATTAAAAATAAAGGAAAAGGTATAAATGACCTTTCTGCTAGAGTTGCGATGACTGCTATAAATGAATTACTCGCATTGAAAGAAAAAGAAAGTGCAATTCAAATATTGGAAGAAACATTGTCAAATTCTGAAACAGAACAAGAAGTTCAAGATACTGCACGTTCAGTAAAAGCTTTGATGTCTTTCAGCTCATAAAAGACTATTTTATATAATATATCAAATGCCTTTGGGATTTATTTAAATTCCAGGCATTTTCTGCTATTATGCTTTATGTGTTTATATGAGGAAGTTTTTTATGAAAAAGATAATATTTTTATTATGTTTTTGTATTTTATTGAATAATGCTGCTTTTGCATTAGATGAAGTGCAAACTGCTAAAAAGCAGTCAAGGGCCGAGATGAAACTTGAAAAAATCAAAGCAAAAAAAATGTTAATAATAGAACAAAATAAAGCAAAAAAAGCAGCCATTGATGCAAAAGAAAAAGAACAAATATCTAAAATAGAAGCAATTGAAAATAGTATTAAATCTAAAGAAAAAGCACGCCTTGATAAGATTACACAAAAAGATGCCGCAATAAAAGCAAAAGATGATGCTAAAAATGAAGCAGCTAGAATTAAAAAAGAAGCAAAAGAGGCAAGAATTGCAGCAAAAGCTCAGGCAAGAGAATTAAAGCTTTCTGCTATTGCACAGGCTAAAGAATTGGAAATGCGTGCAAAGGAACAGGAAAAGGCTGCTATAGCTCAGGCAAGAGAATTGAAATCTGCAAATAAAACAGGAAAAATAAAGGTTGAAAATAAAGTTGTTGTTTTAAAAGAGACATCAAAAGAACCTGCGCCAAAAGATACAAATATGAAACCTATAAGACAATTGAAAGAATTAAATACGCAAAAACAAAATACAGATAAGAAGCAAATTGTGCTTGTATCATATAAGGGTGCAAATTTTGAAACTAAAAAAACTGAAATTACATCTGGGCTGCATCTTTCAGAGAAACAACAAGCGGAAGCTGAAAAAATATACACATCTGCAAAAGAAAAAATATCTATAGTAAATATTGAGATTGAAGGCAAACAAAAAGAAATTGCTGCTGTAAAAATGTCTAAAATTGCACTTGAAGACCAGGCTGAAAAAATTGGAAAATTAAACGCAGAAATTGACTTAATGTATCAAAAAAGAGACAAAACCCATAATGATGCTATGAAAAAATTTGATAATATTTTGGATGATGAACAGCTTGAAGCCTGGAATGAAGCTAAAACAAAAGGTGTACGCTTTTTTGCAGAACTGGATGAGATAAAATAATTCAAAAAATATATACAAATAATTGAATGTTGTATCTTGAAAAGGGAAACAAAAAATGAAAACTTGTGAAAAATGCAATTGTATATATGACGATGTTTTTGAACAATGCCCAAGATGCAATAAGTTGCCATTAATTGGCAGGTTTGAAAAATTTATCTTTGCTGCAATTTTAACCCTAATTTTAGGGATTATACTGGTTTTTGTTAATTTTAAAATTGCCTTAATCGCATTTGGTGTATTTGTTTATTTTGCAATTATTATTCCTAAAAAATTTCCCAAAGAATGGAAAAAAGCAAGTAAAAATAGCATGAATATGCAAAAAACAGTGGCTTTACAGAATTTTTCAATTATTCATATAGAAGGCATTAAAAATACAGACCAAAATCAAAAATGCATCCTGAAAATAAATTCTGAATATTTAAGTTTTGAAGATAATAAAGAAAATTGCATTAAATTTATCAAACTTTCTGATATTGAAAATCTGTGCATACTTGAAGAAATTGAACAAACCGTGAAAAATAAATCTACAATAGGGCGTGCTGTTGTGGGAGGCTTGTTATTAGGCGGTGTTGGTGCTGTTGTTGGCGGGCTAAGCGGCCTTAATCCAACGATGGTTGAAAATAAAAAGTATTATCTTGAAATTAAAAGCTCTAAAAATCCTGATATTATCATTGCTTCGGATAATAAAACATTGAAGAATATTAAAAATTTGGTTTTATCAAAATAAATTTATGTACTAAATATATAAACAAAAACCCGCCTTGATATTAATAATGGCGGGTTTTAAACCTATCCACGAGAGGATTTGAACCTCCGACATTCACCTTAGGAGGGTGACGTTCTATCCTGCTGAACTACGTGGACATATTTAATTTTCAATTTTATCACTTTGCAGGATAGAAACGTCACAGGTGACATATTCTTTTGATGAGTTTATCACTCATCAAGTCCTGCTGAACTATAAAGGACATATTTAATTTTCAATTTTATCACTTTGCAGGATAGAAACGTCACAGGTGA
>CAJUNK010000020.1:24152-29775 GCA_910587815.1 Candidatus Gastranaerophilales bacterium
CATATTCTTTTGATGAGTTTATCACTCATCAAGTCCTGCTGAACTACAAAGGACATATTTAATTTTCAATTTTATCACTTTGCAGGAAAACCCCGCTACCCAAAAATTATACCAATATCAAAAATTTAAATCAATCAGGTTGCATCATTGATTTGGTTAATTTAAAAAATTATCTCTTAATTTAATATAGAATTTATGAATATCAAATCTATGAAACCATGTAAAATTAATGGTATTACTGAAAATGGCACAGAAAAAACTTTTACTGTGGATGATTTTTTAGGAAAAACAACTGTGCTGTATTTCTACCCCAATGATGGAACCCCAGGCTGCACAATTCAGGCTGGAGATTTTCGCGATAATATGAAATATTTTAAACCAGTATCTTCTGTTGTAGGTGTGAACAGGGAAACGATTGAAAGTCACAAAAAATTTATGAAAAATGAGGATTTAAATTTTATTTTGCTTTCTGACCCTGAAAAAAAACTCATTGATTTTTTTGGTGTTTGGGGTGAAAAACCTGCCTATGGTTTAGGTTTTATGGGTATTATAAGGTCTACTTTTATAATTAATCCAAATGGAGATATTAAAAAATCCTGGTATAATGTGCAGGTGGAAGGCCATGTGGACGAGGTTTTAAGTGCTTTGCGCGATTCAAAATAGTTATTATTCTTCAATTATTGTGATGTTTTTTAGAATTATCTGTTTTTGTGTGGAATCATAATCTATCTCTATCATTGTTGAGTTTAGTTTTTTCATATCAGCTCCCATTAATTCTAAAAGAGTTGAAGGGATGATTATGCCATAGCTTGTGCCGAATTTAACAAGTTTTTTCTTCATAAAATTATTTTTTCTTTACCATCTTTGTGTATTTTATTTATAAAAAGTATTAATAACATTATAACAATACTTAAATAATATTCTAATGTTGTAAAAATATAATACTTATATTATTATAATGCTTAAATAAAACTTAAATGAGGTATTTATGGCAAAACGCAAAGTGGATGCACAAATTTTGGAATTAAGGGAAAAACTTTTTGATATTGAACTTATTATGAGTAAAATTCAATCTTTAAATAATATTCTTTTATTCTATTCAAATGAAAACAGTCCAGAAAGTTTTATAATTGCAGAACAAATTTCAAAACAAATTGATAAGATAAATGCAATCATCTAAAATTCAAAAACAGCCCCATTAAATTAATAAAAAGGGCTGTATTATAAAAATTATAAAAGTTCATCTCAATGTTTAAAAATACTGTCTGAATATTTTCATAGAACAATAATCGCCGCACATTGTGCAAGGTTTTTCTTCTGTAAAATTTTTATCCTTGAAAATTTCTTTATCAAGGGCCATTTCTTTTTGTCCTTCCCAATCAAGAGATACCCTTGCAATAGACATTTTTTTATCCATTTCAATTGCTTTTTTATTTCCCCTTGCAACATCTGCCGCATGAGCAGCTATTTTTGATGCCATAATTCCTTCGCGCACTTGGTTTGCATCTGGCAGGCCAAGATGTTCAGCAGGTGTTACATAGCAAAGAAAATCTGCCCCGTTTAACGCTGCTAAAGTTCCGCCAATTGCTGATGTTATATGGTCATATCCTGGTGCAATATCTGTAACCAAGGGCCCAAGCACATAAAGTGGCGCATTATCGGTTAATTGTTTAATAGTTTGAATCATAGATGGGATAAGGTTTAATGGTACATGTCCAGGGCCTTCTACCATAGCCTGCACCCCTTGTTCTTTTGCCCTTTTTACAAGTTCACCTAAAACAATAGTTTCTGCCACCTGCGCTCTGTCTCCTGCATCTGCTCCGCATCCTGGACGAAGGCCGTCGCCAAGTGATAATACAACATCATATTTTTTTACAATATCTAATAATTCATCATAATATTCATATAAAGGATTTTCTAATCCTGTTGCCTTTATCCAGCAGGCAAGCATAGCGCCTCCTCTGGATACAATTCCTGTTACTCTTTTTTGTTTTTCTAATTGTTCTACAACAAATTTTGTAACTCCGCAGTGTACTGTAATAAAATCTACGCCATCCTTGCATTGTTTTTCAATGTCTGAAAATAATTTTTCTTTACTTAATTTTGCAATATTTTTAAATTCATCCAACGCTTCTTTTCCTGCCTGATACATAGGTACGGTTCCAATTGGCAGTTTGGTTGATGCGATAATTTGTGCACGCACATCATCAATGCCTGCCCCTGTGGATAAATCCATTAAAACATCAGCCCCTGTTTCTTCGATAATTTTTACCTTTTGAAGCTCTTCATTCAGGCTGCTTTTTTCATTTGATGTTCCAATATTAGCGTTTATTTTAACGCAAAGCCCCGCTCCAACGCCTACGGGAATTGAATTTTTACGCTGGTTATTCTTTAAAATTACAATTGAGCCGTTTTTTACACCCTCTCTTACAAATTCAGGTTCCACACCTTCATTTTTGGCTACAATTTTCATTTCATCTGTTATAATGCCTTCTTTTGCGCTCATTATCTGAGTCATCACTTTAGTTTCCATCATATTTTATCCTCTTTTAGTGTTTTAAATTTTGAATTTCTTCTATTTCATCTTTGCTTAAATGGTTAATTTCGCCCAAAAATTTTGCAGCGAAATATGTTTTTGCATAAGCTTGGATGCTCTCTAAAATATAAAATGTCTCCTGCAAGGTTTTTGCACCGGCCACAAGCCCATGGTTTTGCATTAATACTGCATTATGCCCAATCTTAAAATATTTGCTAATTTCATTTGCTAAAATATCAGAGCCTGGACATGCATATTTTGCAGATGGAATGCCGCGCAGTGCTGTTAGCACCGGCTCATGCGGGCGTAGTGTTTTATTGTCAATGCTTATCGTATCACCAATTGCATCACCGGCGTGCGCAGTGCCAAAATTATAAATAAATTCTGGCAGTATAGGTTCATTCATTTCTTTTTTACATACGGCAAAAGATGTTATATATGGACAATGAATGTGAATGATGGCTTTAATATCGGGTCTTTTGTTGTAAATTGTAAGATGCATTCTGCCTTCTGAAGAAGGTTTTACTTTGTTTAATGAATTTCCACTTATATCAAGCTGTGCTATTTCATTTTCCTTCATATCAAAAAGACACACACCTGATTTTGAAAGATAAATTTTATCATTTTCTCTAACAGAAATATTTCCGCTTGTTCCAGGCACCATTCTTGCATTGTATGTGCGTTTTGCCCAATATAATAAATCTTCCACGATGTGTTTTGACATTTTTCCTCGTTTAAAAAATTGTGATAGTATAAGCGGTTTTATTTACCCGATATTCTATCACAAATTTTTTTAAACATGGGGAAATGCTTAAATTTTTATAATAAATTTATATCCCAAATGCCGTTAATTAGATTGTTTCTTAGATTATTATTTTGCTCAAAATCAACATTTTCCCAAATATTTTCTCTTATATTTCTAGTATTTTCCATATTTCGGGTATTATTTATCTGTCTTGCATTTTGTAGTTCTGTATTTCTGGTATTTAAAGCAGCTTCATTTTCTGTCTTCATATTTTCAATTGTTTTTATATTGTTTTGAATGCGTGCTGTTTCACCGGTTAATCTTTTTGTTTCATTATCTAATAAAAGACTTTGCCCGTATGATGTGTTTACATTTCGCCTTGCAGTTCTTACGGCATTTTGCTGTGTGAAAAATTGTTTTGTAAATTCATTAAATTCATTATTAATTTCTGCAAGTTTTGCTCTTAAATTTGTAATTTGGGTTCTGCCTTCAGCATTATTTTCATTTGCAAATAAATTAACTTGCAGATTTCTTATTTGGTTTTCAATTTCGCGTCTTTGAGTATCTTTTTCCATAAGCTTGTTTTGAATATCATCAAGCCTCTTTTCTTCTTGTGCAAGGTTTGCTTTTGCTTGTTCAAATTCTGCTTTTTTATTATCAAGCTCTTCTTGCCTTTGTTGCAGCATAGCATTATTGTTTTGAAGAGTGATTCTTTGCGTATTTAATGCATTATCAAGTCTTCTATTTCTTGCTTGAATATTTGTAATTTCATTTTCTAGCATTTGGGCATCAAAATCTATAAAGTTTTCTGAAATTGTCCAATTGCGCATTCTTTGGTTTCGAACAATCATCAAATCATCAAAATCATTCCAAAGGTTATCATTTTTTTGTCGAACATTGTTATTTGTCCAAATTTCCTGTGTATCCATAAAATCTGTTGCATTAACCGCCCAAATATTTTCCATTAGCAGGTTTGCAATTTCTACTTTATTTTGTCGTTGTTCATTTTTGGCCTCTGTCCATATTGCAAATTGTTGTGCTCTATCTTCCCCGTTTTGGATTCTTTCTGTCACCATTTTTTTCTTTCTGCTTTTGATATATAAAGAGTATATCGTCTTTTTTATTCTAAACTTTACAAAATATTACGAAAAGTTAAGACAAATATTGATGTGCAAAAAACCGATATTGTTTTTAAAATATATCTGTGTTTTAATAGTCACAGCGTCGAATTCTTTTTGGCGACTTCATTTTAAAGGATGTGAACCTTATTACATTTAATACCTTAAAGAAGAATATTAAATTAGCCTCTCATGCAGGCTTTTGTTATGGTGTTAAAAGAGCAGTTGAGACTACCAAAAAATTAAAACTCCAAAATCCTGATAAGGAAATTTTTGTTTTGGGAGAATTAATTCATAACAGCCAAGTGATAAATGAATTAAAAGAGCTTGGCATAAAAACTGTAGATAGTTTGCCTGTACTTGATAAAAAAGGGTCTGCAATTTGTGTAATAAGAAGTCATGGTGCAGGGTATGATGTGTTTGCAGACATTAAAGAAAAAGGATATGAACTTGTAGATTTAACTTGTCCTGACGTAAAAAAGGTGCAGGATAGAGCAGTTCAGCTTGCAAAGGAAGATTATTTCTTAATAATTTTAGGAAAAGAAGAGCATCCTGAAGTGGCAGCTATTACGGCCGATGCTAAAGAATTTGCAAAAAATAAAGAGAGAATTTATGTTGCAAAAAATCTTGATGCCCTAAAAAAAATTGAGGCTGTAATTAAAAAAGAACAAAAAATAGGTATTGTAATTCAAACTACCCAAAGAATTGAATATTTAAGGGAAGTACTTGATTATCTTGCCCCGATTTCAAAAGAGTTGCGCGTAATTAATACAATTTGCGCTTCTACCTCTTTAAGGCAAAATGAAGCCAGAAATTTAGCAGAAGAATCCGATTTAATGATTGTTGCAGGGTCTAAAAAAAGCGCAAATACAACACATTTGGCAGAAATTTTAAACCCTATATGTAAAACAATTCATATAGAAGATGATTCTGAATTAGATAATTATGAAGAAATACTAAAAAATGTTACAAATATAGGCGTAACAGCTGGGGCTTCTACTCCAGATTACATAATAAAAAGGGTAATTGCAAAGGTGGAAACCTTTGCAGGATATTCACCTAAAGAAATAAACTAAATAAAAATAACAATGGTGACGAGGCCTTGGCTGTGCGCAAGGCACGCGCGCTACAGACAACGTCATCCTCGTGGGATAGGATGCGAGCCCACCGGGGTGAAGCACCCACAGGAGCAAATAAAATACAAAACGATAAACGAAAGGAAAA
>CAJUNK010000021.1 GCA_910587815.1 Candidatus Gastranaerophilales bacterium
CAAAGAAACTCTTTTAGAGATGACATTATACCAGGGCATGAACCGTCAAATCCGCAGGATGATTGAATTTTTAGGGCACAATGTAGTTTCCCTAAAACGCATCCGCCATGGCACAATTGATATTACAGGTCTTAAAAAAGGACAGTTTAAACTCCTAAAGCCAAGGCAAATAAAGGAATTAAGAAGCTATTTAGATAAAATTGTAAATATCGAAACAGATAAGGAAGAAAACAATGCTTGACATTAAACTTATCAGGGAAAATCCTGAAAAAATTAACGAACTTTTAAAAAGAAGAAACCCAAATCTTTCTGTAGACAAGGTTTTAGAGATTGATAATGAAAGACGAAAAATACAATTTCAGGCAGATGAGCTTCGTGCTAAAAGAAAACAAGAATCTAATAAAATCGGCGCAATGAAAAAAGAAGGCATTGATACAACTGAAATTCAGGCCGAAATAAGACAGCTTGGCGAAGATGTTAAAAAACTTGAAGAAACTTTAAGCGAGCTTGATTTAAAACAAAAAGAAGCTTTGCTTTTCATTCCAAACACTCCGGATCCTGAAATTCCAATAGGGCCCGATGACAGTACAAATGTTGAAGTGAAAAGATGGGGAGAGCCCACCAAGGCTGATTTTGAACTCAAACCGCACTGGGATTTATGTCCTGAATTAAATATGCTTGATTTTGAAAGAGGTGTAAAGCTTGCCCATACAAGATTTACTCTTTATCGTGGAAAAGGTGCAAGACTGGAACGTGCTATAATCAACTTTTTCCTTGATACACACACTGAAACCCGCGGATATGAAGAAATTCTCCCGCCCGTTATGGCAAATTCAAAGACTATGACAGGCACAGGACAATTGCCAAAATTTAAAGAAGATATGTTTAAATGTGTGGATGAAGATTTATTTTTAATCCCAACCGCAGAAGTACCTGTTACAAATATTTATCAGGATGAAATTTTGGATGAGGATATGCTGCCAAAATATATGACAGCCTACACCCCGTGTTTTAGGCGCGAAGCAGGTTCTGCGGGCAAAGATACAAGGGGGCTTATCCGTCAGCATCAGTTTAATAAGGTGGAACTTGTAAAATTAACAAAGCCTGAACAATCCGCCGATGAGCATGAAAAATTAACCCGGGATGCTGAAAATGTTTTGGAACTTTTAGGCCTTCCTTACAGACGTGTTTGTTTATCTACAGGAGACATAGGTTTCAGCGCAAAAAAATGCTATGACCTTGAAGTTTGGATGCCTTCATATAATGCATACAAAGAAATTTCAAGCTGCTCTAATTTTGGCGATTATCAGGCAAGAAGGGCAAATATCCGCTTTAGAAGAAAAGATGGAAGCATTGATTTTGTACACACACTAAATGGTTCCGGCCTTGCTGTGGGAAGGACTTTAGCTGCAATTTGTGAAAATTTCCAAACAGAAAACGGACACATCATAATCCCTGAAGTGCTTAGAAAATATACAGGTTTTGATATTATATAGCTATTTAAAGCCCCAAAATTCGGGGCTTTAAAATTTTATGATGCTTTTGCACGATAATGACCTTTTACTTTTGTGCCATCCGCCTTCATATATTCATCCACCCAAATTAAATTTCCTTGCTGCACCCGATTTTGAGCTTCATTTTTGGTTAAAAATCTGTTGTTTTCAAGCTGATTATTTATAATGTGTTCTACTTCGCTAAATTCTTTGCTTGTCATTTTTGATATGTCTTCATCTGCAAATGTTATGTCTTTAACATTTGCATTATAATTTGGGTCAAAGGAATTTTTGGCATCCTGGTTCTTTTGCATATAGTAAAATATTTTATTTTTAATATAATCATCATCATTGATTTTATCCGCATTCATATAGCCCTTTAACGTTTTATCAAAATTGGGTGTTATTTGTCTATTATATGGTGTAGAATAGTTTTCCTCTTTAAAAAGTCGTTCACCGGTTCGTTTAATTCTATCTACCCTATCAAGCCAACCACGTAAATATTTATCTTGTTTTGGTTTCATTGACTCTTCGCGATGTTTTTGTTTTCTAAGTTCTAACATTCTATAAAAATCACCGCCCACGCTCTTAAACATAGCTCTTGATGTTACAGGATGAAAATTCACTGCAGTATCAAACAAAATATAGGCATCTCTAATATCTTTTTGTTTATTTGCACCAGAAGTTTTATAATAATCTTCATAATAAATATCTTTTGCTTCAGATTTGGTTATTTTTTGAACATCTGCTCTTTGTATCCCTCTTTTATCCCTATAATAATTATAACTGTCTTGAGTTATGCCAAAATTAGTACGCCCACCTCTATCATCAGGATCATCAGTAAATCCACCTTCATCCATAAATATATAATTCAATAATTTTTCAAATCTTGCATCATATTGTTTTCTCATCTACATTCCTCCTTGTATCAAAATAACAAACAAATAAACCCTCACGGACAAGTTACAAGGTAGAATAAATCAAGTTTTTTAGATTAATTAATGTTATTTGTTTTCTTCGTAATAATATTTTAAATCCAGTGCACGTTTTTTAATTATTTCATTTTTATTGGAATTTGCAATAACAGTATAAATCGTGCCGCCTTTATTATGAATTAGCGCATTAATTGCATCAAATTCAGCAAGTTGATACTCTTTCCATCTTTTTTGAGATATTTCAAGTGTATCTATTTTTTCTTTTGGAAGCGTTTTTTTCAAAAGAGCCAAATATTTATCAATTTCTTTAAACCAAGAATTCATCGCATCATAAGTGCATTTACGCATATCAGCGGTTGAATATGCAATACTTAAACATTTTTCTTCGTTTAAATCAATAGGATATTTTATTTCATCTGCAATACAATAATTCAATGGCAATATGGCAATTAAGCAAAAAACAAATTTTAAAAAACCCTTTTTCATAAGACCTATTCTACAGCAAACATATTATTTTTACATAATTATCCATTTCTAATAAACTATATTCTTAGTTTAACAGGGTATTTGAATGATTATTAAAATTTTAATTATTTTTTAACAATTGCTTTAAAACCCTTAAACTTTGGTATAATGACCACAGGAAATAATTAACAAGAATATTGCAATGAAAAATTTATTATGCTTAATATTTGGTTTATTTTTTGGGCTTTTTACATCAGGGTGCGCTTATAATTCTGTTAAGGCGGATGCTTCAAATGCCCCAAAGTGCCCTGAAACTATTTGCAAAGATTGCCCTGATATTGAACCATATATTGAAGAACATAATAGATTTTGGGGTTCAAATTCTCAAATGTTATACTGGGCAAGCAAAACAAAAGAATCTTTATATAAAAGATATGATATTTTATGCCAGGATATTATTGAAAATTTTAGGGAGGATGAATTTTTTATAAAAGCTTTCAAAAATGATATAAAGGCTTTTGAAAATTACCGAAATGCTCAAAAACAGATTTTATTTCCTAAAGAAAACGGCTTTGGCATAATGAGAGAATATGCTGAATGGAGCTCTGATTATAGTTTAACTGTTCAACATATAGAAAACCTTAAAGAAAAGGTGTTTACATATTGTTCTTATAATTCTGTTTTTCTAAAGAATGAAAGCGTTTGTTCTAATGAAAATATTGATAAAATTTTTGATAAAGTGAAATTAAAATCCCCAAAACCTATAATTTCTACCCCTTATGACAATAGCCCCGGGATTTAAACAATAAAAATATTTTCGACGTTCATTTTTTCTCCTTTCAATAGTATAATTTTACTTATGAAATTAAATAATTTAATTAGATACAATTCTTTAAAAGTTTTTAGCATTTTAGGTTATATATTATTAATTTCGTATGCGTATTTTCATTTTATAGCTTATCCTGCTGCTATGGAAATTGATAAAATTGCCACTTGCCATTTTGATGCAAATTTTCCATTATGCAAAAGCCACGATGTAGAAATAATTTCATTTATTACCTATGCCTTTATTTTTGCGCTCAGTATTTTATCCTTAATTGCTGCTTTTTTTGAATTTTTATGGAAAAAGTTTAAATCAAAAAGTAGTGTGCCAAGAAATTATCCGATTTTTTGGAAGATTGTATTTTGGACAGGAATAATTCTTGCACTGATACCATTTGCTTTTATAATACGAGTTCTTACATATTATTAAGATTATACAAATACTCCTGCATAAAACATTTATAATTAATTTTGACCTATATTCTTAGTTTAACAGGGTATTTGAATGATTATTAAAATTTTAATTATTTTTTAACAATTAAAATAGCTTTTATTATTGTTTGTTCCATTTAGAGTCATTCAATATAAATTTTTATATCTATTTCTCATCATCGGTGGTTTTCAGGGGATTTTTAAGGATAAGGCTACCATCTTTAAAGGTGACATCCAGGGTATATTTATTGGCTTCTTTTGGATTTTCTATGCCCAAGAGTTCCAAAAAAGTAGGACTTAAAGTTATACAATAACTTGTTTTGCCAAGTTTTACTATTCTTTTTCTCATGTTTAAATTATAGCTTTTATTAAGTTTTTATACTAAAATATGAATTTTTATGAAAAAAATATAGTTTTATTTTAGTTTATATTATAATTAAAACTAAGTTGAGGTGCAAAATGAAAAAAGACAAAGATGAAATTATAAGATTGAGGCAAAAACTTTTAGATGTGGAAGACATAATGTATAGAATAAAAACCGTGAATGATTTATTTACCCCCTTTGCAAATGAAAATTGCCCGCAGGGCACAATTGTTGCAGGGCTAATTTCAAAACAGCTTGAAGAACTTGAAAGTGTTGTGAAATTTTAGTATGCTTTTATAAAATTGCGGAGTTTTAGATAGAATGAGAAAATTGAGTTTTGATACACCAGATGAAGCATTAAAATTTTTATTAGATGGAAATAGAAAATTTATAAATGGCGAGCCTGAAATTAAAAATTATTGTTTTGATTCAATGATAAAATCTTTGGAGGATGGACAAAAACCTTATGCTATTGTCCTTGGCTGTTCTGATTCTAGAATTTGCCCTGAAATTATCTTTGATACAGGGCTTGGAGAATTATTTTGCGTACGCACAGCCGGAAATACAATAGGGCCGAATGTTTTAGAGAGCTTAGAATATGCTGTTAAAAAATTAAAGATAAAACTTTTAGTAATTTTAAGCCATCAAGATTGTGGAGTTATGAAATATGCAATGAATGCACCTTTATATAATGATTGTTTTGAAAATCTAATATATCAGGTACAATCAGTAAAACATGAAAAAGGGCTTGAAGATTATGATGCACTTGCAAAAGAATACTTAGAAGTTTGCAAACACAGGCTCTTGGTAAAATCAAACATTATAAATAATGCGTATAAAAATGAGGGCTTAAAGATTGTAAAGGCTTATTTTGATATTGAAACAGGCCTTGTAAATATTGTGGAGTAATTTATTTTTTATACACTTTCCACAAAGGCAGCACAACAAAAATAAAGGCACCGAAAATATTTCCAAACGTTACAGGGATGATATTTTTAATGAATGCACTAAATGTCAAACCAAAATCATTTTGCAAGAAATATTGTGCAAATATTCCGTTTGGAATAAAAAACATATTAGCTACACAATGTTCATATCCTGCTATTACAAATATTGTAATAGGAAAAATTATGCCAAATATTTTACCCTGAATATTCTTTGCGCATTGTGCCATATATACTGCCATGCACACAAGCCAATTACAAAATATACCACTTATAAAACAATTTAGGGTATTCAATTCAACTTTTGATGTTGCTGTTTGCAGGGCAAGATTTAAATATTCAGGGGAAGGTTTCAAACACAACAGCACACAGAATGCAATAAAAACTGCTCCTAAAAGATTCCCAAAATAAACAATTATCCAATTCTTTAACATTTTATAAAAATTTATCTTTTTAAAAAGAATGGAAAATATCATTAAAACATTGCCTGTGAATAATTCAGCACCTGTAAATGTTATCATAATAAGCCCTGATGAAAACACAACGCCGGCAAAAAATTTTGCGATACCTATGGGCGTATCAATCCTTACAAGTAAACTGGCGTAAGCACCCAGTGCTATGAAAGCGCCTGCAAGTATTGCAAGTAAAAATGTATCTGTCCATTTTCTATCTGCTTTTATTTTTCCTATATCTTTAAATTCATTGATTATTTGGTTTTTATTCATATTTTTTATGCAGTACCGGCATTTATTCTTATTTTTTTCAATCTTCTTTGAATATCTAAAGCATTTGGCATATTTTTAATCAAAAGATTATAAAATGCTTTTTGGTGATGTTTATAAACAGTGTGTGTCAATTCATGCAAAAGAACATAATCAATAAATTCATCCTCAAGAGCCACAAGGTTTAAATTTAAATTTATATTATTTTGATAAGAACAGCTACCCCAAATGGTTTTATGATTTTTAATAAAAACCTTGCCATATTTAAACCCATATTTTAATGCAAGTTCATCCAACCTTTTTGGTAAAATTTCTCTTGCAAGAGCCCTTCTTTTTGCAATAATTTCAGGAGAAACAGGTGTTTTGTATGCCACTTGCCTTTGTATCCAACATAGATTCTTTAAAACAAAATCTTTTGCAGTTTCAAAAGACACATTTTCAGGCAATGTTACAAGCACCTCGTTATTTGTTTTCGGGGTGATTTTTATACTTTTAGAAAACCTGTGTTTTTTATATTTTATAAAAATTCCGTTTATATTTTCTGTTATGCTGTTTTTCTGTTTCCTATTATTTTTTTTGAAGATTATATCCAACAGTGACACTTTTTATTACTTCCCTTGTTATTTATTTTGTTATTCCTCTTTTTTAAATATCCTTAAATGCCTTTTGGCACCTTCACCTTCGCTTACTGAAGATAAATTATGCGCATCTACAAATTCATGCTGTAATTTTCTTATATGCTGGGGCTGAGGCTCTAATTCAATGGTTTCTGTACCTTCCATCACCTTTGCAATTGCAGCCTTTGCCTCATCCAATGCAAGTTCAGCCTCATCCATATAGCCTGTATACTTATGTTCAACTGTTTTTTCCTGTGTCAGGTGCAATGCATCTTTTAAGACTTTTTGAATTTGCGACATAGAATTTGTACGCACAAAATAAACAGGCAATCTGTATTCATTTGCGACAGCAAGCACCTTTGTTCCACCTTTTGCAAAGTTTTTATGCGCAATCACAAAATCAGCATCTTCCACATTGCGAACAATTTCAGCATTAATGTCTAGTCTTTCTATTATTTTATCCACAATAGAGCGGGAAACTGCATAGATAAAGATTTTTTTATGGTTTTTAACATCATCAACATATTTTTGTCTGTTAAATGAAAAATTAAGCGGGCTTTGAACTTTTTGCGCCATATTGTCAAGCTCGTTCACTTTATCTATTATTTTATTTTCATTATTTTGGACTTTATTTACCTTTTCTTCATAATTTTCATCCACTTTCCTGATTTCAGGCGTGATAGGCCAGCCCCTTAAAATATAATCCACAGCCTCTGCCGTATTTTTATACACAGCAAGGGTGTTTCTATCTATAATTTCTATTACAATATCAAATGTAGGCTGCTTTTCACGTTCTAAAACAGTTTTTTGGCATCCTCTGTGTTTTGCTTCATCATCCCCTAAAGTAACAGAACTTACCCCGCCAACCAAATCTGACATTTGCGGGTTTTTAATGATATTTTCTAAAGTATTACCGTGTGCCGTTGCAATGAGCATAACACCGCGTTCTGCTATTGTTCTTGCAGCCTGCGCTTCAAGTTCTGTCCCTATTTCATCTACAACAATAACTTCAGGCGTGTGGTTTTCAACAGCTTCAATCATCACATCCTTTTGAAACTCAGGTTGTGAAACCTGCATCCTTCTTGCTTTTCCTATTGCAGGGTGCGCAACATCACCATCACCTGCAATTTCATTTGAAGTATCTACAACAACTACTCTTTTTCCTATTTCATCTGCTACAAGGCGTGAAATTTCCCTTAATTTTGTGGTTTTACCAACACCTGGACGCCCAAGAAAAAGAATACTTTTATTTTGCATAACAAAATCTTTAATGCAGGCAATAGTACCAGTTATAACTCTGCCAATACGCATTGTAAGGCCAATAATTTTTCCTTGCCTGTTTCTAATAGCGCTTATTCTATGCAAAGTGCCCGCAATACCAGAGCGGTTATCAGATGTAAATTCAGGAATTTTTTCCACAATAAAATTTATGTCGTCAGATACAACCGTATCAGAGCCTAAATATACAATTTTTCCATTCCCTATGCGAACTTCAGGAATTCTTCCAATATCAAGAACAATTTCAATAGCATCATCCAAAATGCCATCTTGTATATGCCTTTTTATTTTAGGCGGCAAGATATCAGTCAAAAGCTGAATGTCATTTTGAAATTGTATCTCACTCATAAATATTTCTGCCTTTCAAAAGCTTAATACTACATTTGTATTATCGGCACAATACCTCAGAACTTTATACTTTTATTATATATTTTCTATAATGGAATTAACTAATTTTGCAAATTTTTGCGCAGCCTTTTTCCCCATTTCAACAACTTCCCCATGGCTTAACTTTGTATCTGAAATACCGCTTGCATAATTAGTAATAAGGCTTATTCCTATTGTTTGCATCCCCAGATAATTTGAGACAATAGCCTCAGGCACAGTAGACATACCGACAGCATCTGCGCCAAGCTTATTAAACATTTTCACCTCAGCAGGCGTTTCATAGCTTGGCCCTGTGGTCATAAGATAAACCCCCTCTTTTAGTTCCACCCCAATGTTTTTAGCGCACTCTTTTACCTTATCGCGCAGGGTTTTTGTATAAATATCAGACATATCAGGAAATCTTTCACCCAAGGTATCATCATTTTTACCTATGAGCGGATTTTTTGCCGTAAAATTGATATGGTCTGAAATCAACATTAAATCAGAAGGTTTTAAAGATTTTTCCACAGAACCCGCAGCATTTGTCAAAATTAAAATTTTAACGCCAAGTTTTTTAAATATTTTAACAGGATAAGTTATATCTGAAAGTTCATACCCTTCGTAATAATGAAGACGCCCCTGCATTATTACAACATTTTTATTAAAAATATTACAGAAAAACAAAGAGCCTTTATGCCCTTTTACAGTGGATGTTTTAAACCCGGGGATTTCAGAATAATTAAGCGTAATGCCATCAAGATTTTTCGTAAACTCCCCAAGACCAGAACCAAGCACCAGTGCAATTTCCGGTACAAAATTTCCGGTTTTCTCTTTGATAAAATCAATGGTTGATTGCAATTTTAAAACCTTACTTTAATTTATTATCTTAATATTAAAATAAATTTACCCTACAAGGCCTGAATCATCAGCTTCAGATGCTTTTACCATAATAGCATGCTGCACTGGTTTTTCTTTTTTTATATTTGAATCATAAGATGCTTCAAAATCATAGCCAAAGTCATCTTTATTTTTTTTCATTTGTGATTCATCAACTAATTTTTTTGCAAGCTCAATTAATTCATATACTAATTGATATCTATTTGGGGTTTTTTCATTCAATTCCCATGCAATTTTTGTAATTTGATTCATAAAATTCTCCTGATTGTATATTTATAATACAATGACTAAGCTTTTCTTGCAAGAAAAAAGCAAAGTTGCTTGAACTTTTTCGCAGCAAAATGACGTTATAAAATATTATTCATAATCATATCTTTCATACATACGTTTTTTGTGTTCTGAATATGTTTTAAACGCATCAGGAGCCATCAGTTTTAAAAAACCATCAATAAGCCCTACATTATCATCATTGTCATTTACAGGGGTAGAATCATTCGCAATCCTTTTTGGGGTAAAGCCTGCACGCCTTAAAGATAAAGGAATCGAAGTGCCTGATAGCAATTTTCTTTGACTTGCAAGCTTTAATTTTTTCATGCGCTCATCAACCGGTAAAAATTCCCAAGTGCGCCCCAAAAGATATTCTTCCAGTTTTGCAATCCTGTATTTATCACTATCATAGGTATTTACAGAAGAAAAATGCCTTTTTTCCATGGTTTTTATTTCGCGCAATACATTATTTGAAAAATTTACATCAGGCGGGATAGGCTGCGCATTCATTATATCTTTTGCTGTGATATAAAAATCTTGCTGCACTTCACATATTGCAGGCAGACATAAAATATTCAAAACAAGCAGAATAATTATAGATAATGTGCATTTTTCTCTTTGCATAGTTCCACCAATTTTTTATATGCCACTCCACAATTACACTTTAAACTTCTTTTATGTTTCTTAAAGCCCGCCATTAGGGATTTCAGGTGGGTATGTTAACTTATGTAACAATAAAAATAAAAATCCTAAAGTACATTATAAAAATGCCGTTAAACAATTCATAAGGATGATAAAAGGAACTATAGGGATGAAAAAACTATTTTTAATATTTTGCATAACTTTAACAATTTTATTTTCAAAAGCAAACGTTATACAAGCAAATGATTTCGCTGAAAATACTGCAAATACAAGAATAGCAGCTTCATTATATATGCTAAATGACCTAGGCCAAAGAGATGTAATCGCTTTATTAAAAGGTCAGAACGCTACAGGCAAACCAATCAGAATAATGTTTAGAAACCTTGCAATATATGGTGCAGGCGATTGTGAAGCTTTCACAACAAAAACAAAAGCTGGTTCTCTTGTAATATTTATCAATGAAGAACATAAAGATGCACCTCTTGAAGCTATAGCTTGCTTAATCGCTCATGAAAGCCAACATCATACAATGACAAATACAAAACAAGAAGAATTAAGAGCTTGGCTTAAAGAAGTTTCAACTTGGAATGCATTTGTAAGAAAAGACCCTCTTGTTGCAAATTCAACTCATCCTTTAATAAAAAGAGAAAACAAGATAGCTAAATTAAATGCAAAAGATAATGGCAGAGGCGGCGCAATTGAACAAGTAATCGCTCAAAACCCTGTTTATGCAGGTTTAAACTAAGAAAATAGCTGTTAAATCAGGTTTTACCCCCTTGTGTTTTCAAGGGGGCATTTATTTATACCTAAAAGCTAATATAAGATATTTTTATACTTATAAAACTTGCCATTGGATTATTAAATTAATATCATAAAAATATGCCCAATATTTAGAGTGTTAAAATTTATGTGATTTTAGCAGAAAAATGGGTCAAATCGTCAAAATGCAGGGTCATTTTTAATGATTTACTTTTGTTTAAAAACAAATATCGTTTGATAGAGTTTATTTTATCAAATCAAAAAACCTGTAGAATTACAGACACAAGCAGCAAGATGCAGCTTTGTAACAACACGGCTGACACAGCTTCGGGCTCTGTGCGGTGCCACAACTATGCTGGCGGCTGCAAGGGCGCAGGCTCAGACTATACATATCCTGACAACTGCAACCCGAACACTATTTGGGGTCTTGCCCCAGGCAGCAGTATTAGTCATGCCTGGCTGACAGATGGTATATTATATTCTGGCGTCACCATTCCAAGCCGTGCCTTTTCGGTGCGCCTATTACATGTTCTGTTTCAGGCACCTCTTGCTGTGTCTTTTGGATTTGATATTTTTATACAACAATGTTTTTATAAAATTTAAAAACCCTGTTAACAGGCAAATTTTGTTACCCTGCCTAAACTAGCAAGGTGGGTGAGCGCCTCGATAAATCCGTTTCCTTTAAAAAGGCATTAACCCCAAGGTATACTTCAATTATCTTTAAATTAAGAGCTTGCTCTCCCTTTTTTAAAAACTGTAGGAACAAAATTACAACCTGTCACAGGGTAATTTTATTTTAGCATATTATCCTTCGTTGTGCATTATTCTTTATGGCAATTAAAATAAACAATTTCTTCTTTTTTATTTTTTAGTTTGACATACTGTTTATTTCAAAAAACATAATCATTCTTATTGAATAAATAGCTATTGTAAAGCAAAGTTTAATAAAAATATTTTTTGTTCTCTTTCTGTAAAAATGTAGTTTATTTTGAATTTCAAGCATTTCAATATGCTTTGTAGACAATTTGTCTAATTCTAAATTACCAAAACCACAGTTTTTGTATGAAAGATTCGCTCCCATCTGGTTTGTTGACATTACAGTGATTCCTTTCCTATTTCATACCCTTCATGAGGGGTGATAATCAAAAGCATATACTAAAATAATTTTTTGGATATTACCTGATTGGGTAATATAAAAAATATAAAAATAATAATCTTATAAAGATTTTATTAAAGGACTTGAAATACTCCTTTGTTTTGTGTAATATTACGTGCGTAACAGTTGGATAAAATACTAATTTATTTTGGCAATTTTTTAAATTCAGGAGGTTTATACAAATTGTCAAAAGTCATTAACAACGTAAAATACCTTAGAAACTCATAATAACAAATATGGCAGTAAATAAAATCGGAATAGAGAAGAATATACAATATAATATAAATAGTAAAAATACCAATACTATGGGTAATTTTTTTCAACAAAATCAAAGCAGCCCAAGTTTTACAGGCGGTCTTGATTCTGCAATAAAGGTATTAAAAACATTTAATGACAAACCAATGATTGGTGTTGCATTCACTGATACTGCTGCAACAAATGGACCAAGAAGCATTGGAGACTTGATTGCACTTGGGCCCGCAGCAGGTGCTGAAACTGCAAGGCGTGAATTTTCTGGTCTTATTGTAAACTGTTTATTGCCAAGCTTTTTTGTACTTGGCGCTGCAAAACTTATTAATCATCATTATATGAAAGATTTCAAGGGTGTGAATATGTCCTCTTCATGGGCAAATTCAGAAACTATTGATACCTTGAAAGATATTTATAAAAACAGTATAAATTCAGCCTCTGAAGGCGATATAGAAGCAAAAGCCTTTGTAAGAAATACTTTGGAAAATCTTGAAGGCTTAAACGGAAAGTCTTGGGTTGATTATGCAGATAAATTAGATACAAAAGATGGCAAAAAAGCTATAAAATTATTATCTGATGCTATAACTAACCCTGAAATGAACAAAAAGGATACCAAAAATGCAATTAAAACTGCCCTTGGCCTTTTAGCAGGTCAAACAGAAGCAGTTGAAACTATAAGATTCAAAAATGCAGATAAAAACTTTGGTTCAAACCTTGCAGATTTATTGCGAGACCAGGTGGATTTAGGCAGAAAATTCAGCAATGCCTCTGTAAAATCTAACCTTGACAATTTTGCCATAGCTGCAAAGAAAATGGTAAATACAAAAAGTGTTATGGGCCTTGCAGTGGTATTGCCGCTTGCAATGTCTATGCAATACATAAACAGAGCAATTACGCGCCACAAATACAAAAAAACAGGTGCCCCTATCTATAAAGATTTTGAAAAAGAAAATAGAACCCTAACCCCTGAAGAAGAAAAGAAACTTGGCAGACAAAAACCTTTGTGCGCAGGCCTTATGGTTGGTCTTGCGATGCTTTCTATGATGAAAAAACCATCTTTAGAAATGTTCCAGTTCAAAGGAATGTTTCCAACTATAGACCAATGCAGATGGATTGCAACAGCAACTTTTGCTTCAAGAATGTTTGCATCAGAAGACCCTAATGAACTTAGAGAATCTACAGTGCGTGATATTGCATCGTTCTCTGGTCTTTACTTCCTTGGAGATTACGCTTCAAAAGCTGCTGCAACATTCTTTGAAAAACAGAATAAAGATGTGAAACTATTAAACCATATAAAAGAAGTGCCACAGGATGCTAATGTATTTAAAAAATTCGGCAATTGGGTAAAAAATGTCAAGGTTAAATCTTTTGATGAAGTTGCAAAAAATGCAAAAACCACAAAATACAGAGGAATTTGCGAACTTGCAAGCCTTGGTTTTTCAATTGCAACCCTTGGAATATTGCTGCCTATGTATAATAAAAGAGTGACAGCTAAAAAAGAAGCACAAAGAAAGGCGAACATGCAGCAGGAACAAAATAAAATCCAAAAAATGACACAACCTGCAACAAACGATGACAAACCATCTATTACGCCACAAAATATGCTTATTCATCCAATGAAAGATACAACACTTAGTACAAAAAATAATAATGTAAGCATTTTAAACGGTGCAAAAGTGAAAGATTTAACCGTAACATCATTTAATGTACAAAAAACACCTGCACAAGGATGGTACGATTTTGAAATGAAGGGCAAATTTAAAGACTGGGAAGAATATACACAAGATAATGTCTTTAAAAAAGTTGCAACAGAATGTTTTAGGTAATTAATTAAATTTTGTTCAGGATTATTATTAGATAAATTGCAATAATTTATGTCATCAAAACTATTATTATTTAAAAGATAGTTTTTTGTGCAAATTTAATAATATTTAACAATCATTATCAAAAATTTATTTTATAGAGAATAGTTCTTGATGAAAGGTGCATTCTAAAGCCGTTTTTCTTCTTTTGCTCATTCAGCCACAAAACAGAATAAAGTGTATTCTTCATTGGATAATTATCAGGTATAAAAATCCAATAATTAGGGAATTTATTTGAATTTTCCCCAACGTTTGAAAGCCAGGATTTAAATTCTTCATCATCGTAAAAATTTACAATAGCAATTTTATCTTTATCAATGTTAAAATTCAGTACATCAGAATAATAATTAAATGTAAATACACCTGAATTTGGCAAAACTATGATATCATTTTTAGGCTCAAAGTATTCCATTAAAACTTTTATACCATCTTTTGGCCTTGAAATATTATAGATAGCATCTATTCTTCCAGGACACAAAATTTTCAATTGGAAAAGAAATATAAAGAGCGCTAAAAATATAGAAATAACTGTAGAAACAATGCTATCAATCTTTTTATTTTTAAATTTGAAATCAAAAGGAAAAACTGTAAAAATTATAAAAAATGGAATAAGATATAATATTAATCTTTCAGATAAAGGATAGCATTTAAGCAAACTTGCAATTATCATGCCAAACATTGAAAACAATAAAATACGATGAATTTTTGTTGTTTTAAACAGGAAAATAAACGCCCCAAAAGCTGTGAATGGCAATAAAAATTTTAAATAATTTTGCTGCGTTAAAAAGAATATTAAATTATTTTTAATAAATCCAAAAAATGTGTTAGGCGCAATAAATCCAAGTATCCAAAAATCATTCATGTACTCATTAAACACAGGTGAAAATGACATTTTATATAATATTACAAATATTAAAGGCAGGATGGGAATTACATAAAGTTTATAGTTTTTAATATTTTTTAATAAACCATAACATATAAACCCAAACAATAAAAATACGGTAGGCTGGCTAACGAAAAACAGTATTGAAAAAATAACACTTATAGAAGCTGCACTATAAAAATTTAATGATTTTATATCAATCTTTTGAACCCACAAAAGTGTTGCCATAAATACTAAAACATCAAGCCCATATTGCTTAAATTCTGAAGCATAACGCGCAAGTAAAAAATTTGTACAAAATAAAACATTTGCAAAAATTATGGTATGTTTTGTATTTAAAAATTTTTTAGAAAGCATATAAAACACAGGAATTGATATTAAAGAGGCTAAAAACGGCACAAAACGAAGGACAAAATCTCCCATTCCAAAAAATATAGTTAAAATTTTGACCGCAAATAAATATCCAAAAGGTGCCATCTGAAAACATTTTAAAGGGCGGAATATCCAGAAAAAACCATCATTAAAGATAAAATTTTCTAAAAGCATAGCTTCATCATGCCAAATCTGCCTTCCAATGAAATAAGATTCTATCCTATAGCATGCGCCAACGCCCATAATGAAGCCCATCAGAATAAAATACCAATATTTTTTTAAAAATGTTTTAATATCATCTATCATATTTTCACCTTATAAAGATAGGAATTTTGTGCCGGATGCAAACTATATAAAACCGTGACCACATTGGTTTTTTTAATGTCTTGAACAGCTTTTGATATTGGAGCATCCATAAAATCACATGGAATAAATATCCAGTAATTCTTATCATCAGATTCAGCTTTATCTTCATTTTGTGCAGTTAAAAATTCAACAAATTTTCTATTCTCAGGCGGATTCAAAATAATCACATTATCAATATTGATATTTAGCAAAAATGCATAATATCTGTAAAAACATTCATTAAATTTTGAAATTATTAAAATATCATCTTTATTAAAATTTTCCTTCAAAATAATAGCTAAATCCCGCCCTCTACAGCAATCTAAAATAATATTATTTCTATTTTTACAAATAATTTTTGCATCAAAAAGAATAAAAAATAAAAGTGAAAAAACAATTATAAAAATAGTTAATGCCTTATCAAAATGCACATTTTTCATTTTGAAATCAAAAACTGATGAAATAAATATGATAACAAATGGAAAAAGAAATAATATCATTCTGTTTAGGGCAGGATAAAGATGTAAAGCAGAGGCTAAAACTACTCCAAAGAGGGAAAATATAAAAATTTTATTTACCTTTGCATCCATTTTATATGTTTTATAAAGAAAAATTAAAAAACCGATAAAAATAAATGGAATTAAAAATTTCAAACATTTTATTCCATAAAAGAAAAAATTTAAATTCTCTGTTAAAAACTGCCTTATTGTACAAAATGAAATAAACCCATCTGCCCAATATTGCTGCATATATGCTGTTACATTAGAAGGCATCTGTATTTTATATAAAATAACCGCAGCAAGCGGTAAAATCCCTATTAAACAAAATTTATAGTGCTTAATATTTTTTAACAAAGTAAATGCAATAAGACCAAAAAGCAAAAATACTGTGGGCTGAGATATAAAAAAAAGAAGACTAAAAACTATGTTAAGCACCAGTATGCTTTGCATAGTTAAATCTTTAACATCAAGCTTTGAAAGCCACAACAAAACAAGCATAAATATTAAGATATCTGCTGAATACTGCTTAAATTCTGATGAATAACGAATCAAAGCAAAATTTATTGCATATAAAAAATTTGCAAAAATTATGGCATGTTTTGTATTTAAAAATTTTTTAGAAAGCATATAAAACACAGGAATTGATATTAAAGAGGCTAAAAACGGTAAAAATCTGAAGGCCATCTCTGATGCACCGAAAAAAGATGTTATGATTTTTGTTATTATCAAAAACAATGGCGGTGCAATCTGGAAATAATTTAATGGTAAAAATGCCCATAAAAAACCATTATTATCCACAACATTTGCAGCAAGCGCTGCCTCATCCGGCCAAAACTGCCTATCTAAAAAATACACCTCTATTCTAAAAGCAGCAGATAGCAGCAAAATAAAACAGATTAGAATAAAATACCAATATTTTATTAAAAATGCCCCTACAGTATTTTTTATGATATTCAAAACTTTGCGGCATTCCATTTAAAACCCAATCTATCTGCCTCTTTTTGCGGCTGTAATCCTTGCTATTGCTTTTGCAAGAGCAAACTGCGCTCTTAAAATTTCGTTTTTTTCTGCATGGGCTGCAAGTTTTGCCTTTGCACGCTCATAAGCTGCATGGGCTCTTGTTTCATCTATATCATCACCTAGTTCTGCTAAATCAGTTAAAATTACTGCCTGATTATCCTTAAATTGTAAAATACCGCCCATTGTTGTGATAAAAACAGCATTGTCATTCTTATTTTTATCAGAAATAGCCTTGGTTACACCTACCTTTAGGGCGCAAATTAAGGGTGTGTGATTTGGAAGAATACCTATGGCGCCATCTTCAGCTGTTGTATAGAATGCATCCACATTATCTTCAAAAACCACCTTTTGCTGGGTTATTATTTTTAAATTTATTTTGTTTTTTTTCATAAATTCCTTGTTTTACAATGCTTTTAGCCTATACAGCACAGGTTTTAGCTTTTTCTAAAACATCTTCAATAGTGCCTGTCATATAAAAAGCTTGTTCGGGCACATCATCATGCTTTCCTTCAATAATTTCTTTGAATCCTTTAATTGATTCTTCAAGTTTTACATATCTTCCTTTTGTGCCTGAAAACTGTTCTGCCACAAAGAAAGGTTGGGATAAGAATTTTTGAATTTTACGCGCACGGTTTACGGTCAATTTATCTTCTTCAGATAGTTCATCCATCCCTAAAATTGCAATAATATCTTGTAAATCCTTGTATTTTTGAAGGATTTCAAGCACTTTTTTTGCAACATTATAATGTTCTTCCCCTACAATATTAGGATCTAGTGCTCTAGAGTTTGATTCAAGGGGGTCACATGCAGGGTAAAGCCCTAATGATGCTATGTTTCTAGACAAAACAGTGCTTGCATCAAGGTGTGTAAACGTAGTTGCAGGGGCAGGGTCTGTCAGGTCATCCGCTGGTACATAAACTGCCTGAACAGATGTGATAGAACCATCTTTTGTAGATGTAATACGTTCCTGTAACTCACCAACTTCTTGAGATAATGTAGGCTGATAACCAACAGCAGAAGGCATTCTGCCTAAAAGTGCAGAAACTTCTGAACCTGCCTGTACAAATCTAAAGATATTATCTATAAATAAAAGTACATCCTGTTTTGCAGTATCTCTAAAGTATTCAGCACAGGTAAGCGTTGAAAGACCAACCCTCATGCGGGCGCCAGGAGGTTCATTCATCTGACCGTACACAAGTGCTACTTTATCCAAAACTCCTGATTCTTTCATTTCATTATAAAGGTCATTTCCTTCGCGGGTACGTTCCCCAACCCCGCCAAACACAGAAACACCACTATGTTCTTGAGCAATATTATGGATTAATTCCATAATAAGTACTGTTTTACCAACACCTGCACCGCCAAAAAGCCCTATTTTGCCGCCTTTTTGATATGGCATTAAAAGGTCTATCGCCTTAATTCCTGTTTCTAAAATTTCAACCTTTGTATTTTGTTCAACAAGACTTGGAGAGGGCCTGTGGATAGGCAGATATTCACTTGCACCTACATCTCCCATATTATCAACAGGTTCACCCAATACATTTAAAATACGGCCTAAAATTTCTTTACCAACAGGCATTTTTATAGGTTCATTTGTGTTTTTCACCTTCATGCCACGCTTTAAGCCATCTGTGGATGACATAGCAACCGCCCTTACAGTATTTTGCCCTAACAATTGCTGCACTTCAACAACAGTTTTAATACCATCATCATTTATAATTTCAAGTGCATCATATATTTCAGGCAGTTTGCCATTTTTAAATTCAACATCTATTACAGGCCCGATGATTTGAACTATAGAACCTTCAAATCCATCCATCACGGCATTTTCGCTCATATAAAAACCCTTTATAATACTTTGATTTTATTATACTAAAAACAATTTTTATTGTCACAGAAAGTACATAAATTGCCCAAAAGGGCTAGTAATTTGGGTTTATAAATACATAAAAAACGAGTATTTCTCAAATTTAAATGTGCTTGGCTTATACAAATGCAAGCAAAACACAAGATAACAAACAATTGTAAACCTCGTTTATTTTTCTTAATATTTTGTAATGAAACTTAGTCTAAATAAAACACTGTAACCACTTTATGAGATTCTTCAGCAAAATCCACAGCTTTGTGCAAAGTGTTTGAAGTGTGAGACAAAAAGCAAATCAACTGTTGACATTCATCAATGATTTCACGGTTACAAATTCTTGAAGCATCAGTCAGTGTCATCATCGCTCTATCAGGATGTTCTATAATATTTGGTACACCAATCAATTGGTCCTGAACATCTGATGGCTGCTGGCCTATTGTTTGGGGCAGAATAACTTTTAATTTTTCAGGATTTGCCTTCATGGCACCTCTGATTGCAGCAGCATTTGTACCTGAAGAACCGCCCGAAGTTATTATTGTATTTCCTTGCATAACAAGGGAGGTTGTAAGTGTTTCTATAATTTGCTGATGAGTGATGGCAAGGTTTCTAGAACCAATAATAGCAATCCTTTTGGCGGATTGGCGGATGGTTGCAAGCTCTTGAGCCAGGGTATCAACTTTATCAATATCATCCTCGGAAACTTTATCTAAATCATCCAACGGAACCATAATTGAGGGTTGTTCATTATTGTTTTCGCTCATCAAATTTTCCTTAATATTTTTTTGTATTATAATAATAGCATATTTTTTTAATTTTGACTATTTTATTTTATTTTGTGCCTGATACGAGGCGGGGAAAATTAACAGCAATGCAGGATTTAGCGTTTTTACAAGGTTTAAATAAGGAACAAAATGAGGCAGTTATTGAAAAAAGCGGCCCAATTTTAGTACTTGCAGGGGCAGGAAGCGGCAAAACCAAAGTGCTAACCTCAAGAATAGCGAATTTAGTGCATTCAGGTGTAAATCCTTTTGAAATTTTAGCTGTAACATTTACAAACAAAGCCGCAAAAGAAATGAGTGCAAGGCTTTCAGCGTATTTAGGCGAAGAAACCGTAAAACGTATGTGGGTAGGCACTTTTCACAATATTGCAGGTAGAATTTTAAGACGCGACCTTGATAAATATCAGACCAAAGATGGTAGAAAATGGGGCAATAACTACGTTATATATGATGATACAGACACAAAAACCATCATAAAAAATGCAATTAAAAAGTTTAATTTAGATGAAAAAATTTATGAAATAAAATTAATAAAATCAATAATTTCAAATGCCAAAAACAAGCTACAAGACGCTTATAGCTTTGCATCCAGTGCAAAAGACTACAAAAGTGAAAAAATTTCAGAAGTGTATTATGAATATGAAAAACAGCTAGCAATCAATAATGCTCTAGATTTTGACGACATGCTCATGCTTTGTGTAAATCTTTTGGCTGAAAATGACTTGGTGCGCGAAAATTATGCAAGAAGGTTTAAACACATTCTGACAGATGAGTTTCAAGATACAAACAAGGCGCAATACAAGTTAATTCGTATGTTATACAATAACGAAAAGGCGCTCATGCCCTCTACAAGCCTTTGTGCGGTAGGGGATGTAGACCAATCAATTTATAGCTGGCGTGGGGCAGATTTTAAGATTATACTTGGGTTTCAGAAGGATTATGAAAATTCCAAGCTTATAAAATTAGAAAAAAATTACCGTTCCACAGAAAATATTCTTAATGCCGCAAATGCAGTAATAGTCAATAATTCAGAACGTTTGGACAAAAATTTATACTCTATAAAAGGTTCTGGCGAAAAGATTTTAACTTATGAGGCAGAATCAGACTATGAAGAAAGTCTCTATATCGCCCGAAAGATACGTCAACTGTACAATTCAGGCACTCCGTATGAAGATATTGCAGTATTGTACCGCACAAATGCCCAATCCAGAGGAATTGAGGAAGCTTTAATGTCAAATTCCTTGCCCTATAAGATTGTTGGCGGTTTAAGGTTTTATGAAAGAAAAGAAATTAAAGATATTATTGCATACTTAAAAATGGTCTATAACCCCAATGATAATCAGAGTTTAAGGCGTATCATAAATGTGCCGAAACGTGGTATTGGTGATACTACGGTAAAAAAACTGGCAGATTTAGCTGATAGTAACGATTTGAGCATATTTGAGGTCATAAAAAACATTGATGCTTATGACGACTTTAGCCCTCGTCATAAGGCGCTTTTGACCAATTTTTGTGAACAAATTCAAAATATGATTTCAAAACAAAATTCTATGGAATTATCCGAATTTGTAAATTTTGTTTTAGAATATTCAGGATATATCGCCGAATTAAAGAATGAAGATACGGTTGAAAACCAATCCAGGCTTGAAAATTTGCAAGAATTTATAAATGTTGTAAGAGAATTTGAACTTGATGAAATTTATTTTGAGGATGAGGCTGAAGACCTTGGTGCACTAGGTAATTTCCTGACCCAGGTGGCGCTTGTATCTGATATAGATGAAGTTAAGGATAATGAAAAGTCTGTAACCCTTATGACACTGCATGCTTCAAAGGGTTTAGAGTTTCCTGTGGTATTTTTAGCAGGGCTTGAAGAAGGAATGTTCCCCAATGCGCGTACAATTGGCCAATATGAAAGCTCTACAGAACTTGAGGAGGAGAGAAGGCTGATGTACGTTGGGATTACACGTGCAAAAGACCTGCTTCACCTTACCTGGGCGCAAAGAAGACGCGTTTGGGGAGATATAAAATTTTTCCCACCAAGCAGATTTATAGAAGAAATTCCTGCCAACTTGCTGCAAGAAGATGAGGCACAACAGGTAAAAACAGCATACAACAATGGATGGGGCGGTTCTAAAATCTCTAAAAGTAGTGACAGCAATGATTACGGCCGTAAAAATGATAATTTTAGAAAAAATTCATACAACAAAAACGATAGAAGCACCCAAAATACAAGTGCACCAAAAGATAGCGGGGCAGTAAAGACGCACAATACAGGCTCTTCCTTGCTTTCAAGCATTGCAAGAATAAAAAAGAACAAAAATACTGATTCCAAGACGCCAAATCAGGTTGAAAATCAAACTGTACAAAGGACAGAGGCTAAAAATTTTGTTGTAAAAAAACAAAAAAATGAAGACTTTAAGAAAAATACGCCTGAAAAAAATAACGAAAGCGCACCTAAAAAATCAGAGGTCAATATAGCTGATATTATTGCCAAATGCAAGGAACAGGCTAAATCGCCGCCAAAAACACCTATGGCAAGCGGATTTAAGACCTTACCTGAAGGCACAAGGGTCTTTCACCAGCAGTTTGGCGTAGGCCACATCCTGAAAACCGAAGCTACATCAGGCGAAACAAACTATGTAGTTGAATTCACAAAAGCAGGCATCAAAACACTTGATGCTACAAGCGGCCATTTAAAAACATTCTAGGTGGTTTTGTAGTATTAAAACGTGATAAACCCTTGAATTTCAAGGGTTTTATTCTTTTGTGCAAGCGTATAATCGCACTAAAACTTAATTTAGCAAACATTTTGAATAAATTCTTTTTGTTGTTTTTAACTATTTTATAGAGCAATTATTTGCTAAAAAAAGTTTTTAATAATTTAAGGGCAAGTTTGAAGGTAGAATGAAGGTAATTTAGTGCGGAAATTTGGCTCTTTTTCCATAAATAACGGTCATTTTGGGTATGCAAACAGTGCATATTCAAGACACTGCGGGCAAAATGGCGCTGCAATATCACCAATCAGCAGGCCACATATTGCTTTTAGTGGTTCTACGCAAGACAAAAGTTTTCAAAATAGGCTAGAAAACAATTTTTATCACAGTGCAAATAAAAAAGAGAGAAAAAAGCATTGCTATTTTTGGCGCAATTACAACGGCAGCAACTCTTTTAGCCGTTGGTCATAATTTAGATAAAATAAAGAAATTTTTACAAAATTTATCGTCAAAACGCTTAAAAAACAGTGCACAAAGCATAGCATGCCGATTAAAAGAACTGAAAGCACCTTGGCACAATGCAAAAACAAAAACCAAACCTAAAAAATCACTAAAATTAAGACTTTTTTCAAATTTAAGTCAAAAATACCAAAATGCCTGCGGCTGTACAACAGGGCAAAACGCTATAATTACAAAGCATGACAATACAATAAATGCTTCAAACCGTCCTGCAATAAGAAATATAATTCTTTCAAACAACCAAAACACAAACAAACCGCGCAATATAATAGATTCAAACGGGCAAACGCTGTATCGGACAACACAAAACAACATAGAATGCACCCAAAAAACGCTGAAAAAGACTGTTTTACAAAATACGCAAGATGCCTTAAAAAATTATAATGATATTTTGGCGCTTACAAACAAAGAAAACCTTAAAAGCCAAGACCTGCGCAAGATTGAGGAAATTTTTAAACAACATACAGGAATAAATCTATACTGCCCTGAAAGCTATAATTTCAAAGACTTTGAAGGCTTTTTTGAGCCAATGATAAAATACAATATGTATAACAGATTAAACCCCGAAATCAAACATATAGTTATTGGACATGGCACAGGCAGTGCCGCAGAGCAGAATTGGCGATTTGAAAGCAACAAAAAAGATGTCTTTGATTTTATTGAAAGCCGCATCCCCAAAGGAGAAAAGGTGCTTTTAGTAACCTGTGAAAGTTCAAAGCAACAAAGCCTGGAATTGGCGGCCCTGTTAATATTTCTTTACATGCAAAAGACAGACCCGGAAAGATTGTGGAATCAGACATTAGAAATGTAATAGGAACAGCATACCTTTTAGAACCAAATATTATCAGGTTTTTTGACAGATAATAAGAAATGTTTCAAAATGTATACAAAACTTGCAAGGTTTAAGACATTGGCAACTTTTCAAGTTCTTTCAATATACCCTGTTTAATTTCTAGAACATCCGTCCCAAGGGCTTCTAGCACTTTCATAGCAAGGCAATCTTGCTGTTTTGTGATTGCATACAAAAGATGTTCTGAAACAATTTTTGCCTTTCCGTGTTTTTTTGCTGCCTCATAGGCCATATCTAGCATTCTTTTTGCACGTTCAGAGTATTCAAAACCTTCATTATTATCTTCAACACCATATCCTACAAGCTTTTCCACCTCTATACGGGCATCTTTTAACGTAATACCAAGATTTTTCAACACATCATAGGCTATAGATGGCTGCTGGCTTAAAATTCCAAGCAAAATCATTTCAGTACCTACAGTTTTTTTGTTAAAAGTCTCAGCCTCTTGCTTTGCAAAGCGCAATATAGCAAGGGTTTCAGGGACATTAGCCAGGGATGAATTGATGTCTTTAAAAAGTTTTTCTTCAAAATTTAGATTTTCATTCGATAAATTGTTGAAAATCTTATATGCAATACCGGTTTTAGCCTTTAAAATACCTAGAATAATATGTTCTGGACGAATTTCAACAGAGCCCATTTCGCGTGCAGCGTCAAGACTGCAAACCATTGCCCTAAAAGCATTTGGGGTAAAAATTATCTGCCTTTCGCCATATTCTTCACTTCTATTTGAAAAATTTACAAGTTCATTATCAAAATTTTCTTTTGAAATACCGTATTTTTCAAGAATTTTTGTAATTTCATTATCAGAATTATCTAAAATTGATTGTACAATTTGCTCTGTTCCAAGGATTTCATACCCTTTTGTAGAAAGTTTTGATTGTGCAGTTTTTAACAGATTTAAAACAGATTCTTCATTAAAAAGAGCATCTATATCATTGTTATGCGCCTGCTTTTCAGACTTTTCAGGATGTTTATAACAGGTTTTATTAGAGTTTTTTTCAATCAATCTAACCAAATTGTTTACGATTTTTTCTTCATCAATATCAAATTCTTTTAAAATTTCATAGGCACCTGAATTTTTTGAAAAAAACACAGACAGTGCAATATGTGCAGGCATTATAAGTGCATTATTATATTGCTTTGCAATTTCAACAGATTTTTCCAAAATACTTTTTGCGCTAGCTGAAAATGAAATATATTCGCGTTTTTTAGGTTTTTGCTTTACAAAAATTTTCTTATTAATAATTTCAATGAGTTCGTTTACATTGATTTTTTCAGCACCCATTAATTTGGCTTCAACAGTTTTACTGTTTAGCGCAAGGGCAAGCAAAATGTGTTCTGAATAAACTTTATCAGAATTAAAATTACCTGCCTGTATTTGAGCATTTTGAACAATATCAATCGCTTTTTGCGTAAATTTTTCTAGCATACTTTTTATAATTTTACACTAATTTTAAAAAGTTGTATACAGGAAACGATTAGTTAAGTAGTGTTAATTTTTATGAAGCTGTATGTGCACCGTAAAACGCCAAAAAATGGTTTATTAGGGAAACTCTTTAGAGAATAATAGTAACGGGACCGTCATTTACAAGGGAGATTTGCATATCTGCCGCAAAAACGCCGGTTTTTACAGGAGTTTCTACGTTTTGTACGCGAAAAGCAAGAATAAAATCTTCATACATTTTTTTTGCTAATTCAGGCCTAAGTGCATTTTCAAAACTTGGACGGTTTCCTTTTTTGCAGTTTGCAGCAAGGGTAAATTGGCTAACCACAAGAATTTCACCATTTATATCTAAAAGCGAACGGTTCATTTTACCGTTTTCATCTTCAAAAATTCTGAGTTTTAAAATTTTATTTGCAAAATGGGTCAAAAGTTCATCAGGGGAAAGTTTTTTGCCAGAAATTTCAGCACCGTTTTCATCACCAGCTTCTGCACAGAAAAAAACCAAAAGCCCTTTACCTATTGAAGAATGAACTTTTTCTTCAATTGAAACACTTGCATTTTTAACCCTTTGAATTACAAATTTCAATTTTAAACCCCTCATTAAATAAATATTAAAAAATTCCGCTAAATGTCTTTTTAAAAGCGTTTAGCGGAATTTTCAAATTAACTATTATGCTTGAGATGCTGCTTGCGCTTCTCTTGCAGCTTTGATGTCTTTAATTGAAAGACCAATTCTGTGTTCTTGAGGGGTGAATTTTTTAATTAAAACTTCAACTTTATCCCCTAAATTGAACATATTTTGTACATTTACAAACTCTTCAGAAATTTCTGATGATGGTAAAAGTGCTTCTACACCAGGATAAATATTTATAAATGCGCCAAAAGATGTGATTTTATTGATTGTTCCTTCAATGATATCACCTTCTTTTAATTTATCAACAATTTCATCCCAAGGATTTGCGCCCATTCTTTTAAGTGAAAGGCTGATTCTTTTTAATTCTTCATCAATTTTAATAACTTTTACCTGAATTTTTTGGCCTAAAGTAACAACATCGGATGGGTGTTTAATTCTTTCCCAGCTGATTTCAGAAATTGGAAGAAGACCGTCAATACCGTCAATATCAACAAATGCACCAAAATCTGCAATTCTAACGATTTCACCTTCAACGATTTGATCAACTGCAAGTCTTGAAATAACTTCATCTGCAACAAGTTCTCTTTGTTGTGTGTATACTTGCCTTTGAGATAGGATAAGCTTATTTCTTTTTGGGTCAGCTTCTAAAATTTTCACTTCAATTTCTTGACCAATTTGAGTATCCAAAGGTGAACCTGTTCTTAATTGTGATGATGGAATAAACCCGCGAAGGCCCATAATTTCAGCAATTAAGCCGCCTTTAACAGATGAAACAACCTTTGCCATAACATTTTCATTGCCGGCTTTAAGTTCGCAAAGGCCTTGCCAAGCTTGTGCACAGGATAATTTTTTCAATGAAAGCATAGCTACTTCATCATCTTCTTCATCCTTCATAACATAGAATTCTTTTACTTCCCAAAGTTTAATCAATTCATCAGGGTTTTGTTCAGGAAAATTGATAACTTCTTTGATTGGAAGGAAAGCTTCTGTTTTTGCACCGATATCAACAAGATACCCGTCTTTTTCTTTTTTTACAGCAACACCTTTTACAACGTCTGCTACGTTTAATTTGTAGGTATAGCTATCTTGAAGCATTTTTTCAAATTCTTCAGCGCTCATTTTTTCTTCAATTGACATGTTTATTTTTCCTTTCGTTTATCGTTTTGTATTTTATTTGCTCCTGTGGGTGCTTCACCCC
>CAJUNK010000022.1 GCA_910587815.1 Candidatus Gastranaerophilales bacterium
TACATTGATTACATTAAATAAGCACACTTTAGTTCAGTTGCCCTAGGAAACGATTAGGTTTCCGTATACAAACAGGGTTCTACCAACTGAATTAAAGACAAAACAGCACATTGATTACATTAAATAAGCGTCCTTAGTTCAGTTGCCCTAGGAAACGATTGAGTTTCCGTATACAAACAGGGTTCTACCAACTGAATTAAAGACAAAACAGTACATTGATTACATTAAATAAGCACACTTTAGTTCAGTTGCCCTAGGAAACGATTGAGTTTCCGTATACAAACAGGGTTCTACCAACTGAATTAAAGACAAAACAGTACATTGATTACATTAAATAAGCGTCCTTAGTTCAGTTGGTAGAACGTCGGTCTCCAAAACCGGATGTCGAGGGTTCGAGTCCTTCAGGGCGCGAGTTTATGTAAATAATCTTTTTAAAAATTAATTAAAGGAAGGCAAATGGCAAATCCTAATACAAAACTAAAAAAGGATGATAAAACCACACTAACAGATGGTTTCAGAAATTATTTCAAAGGTGTAAAAGCTGAATGGGGAAAAGTAACCTGGCCCGAAAAACACCAAATAATTGTAGAAACAGGTATTGTTCTCTTTGTTGTAATAGCTTTCACAGTAATTGTATATCTGATGGATATTATATTCAAAGGATTGTTAGGGTTAATTCCTATAAAGTAAATAAAAGGATTAAAAATAGATGAAAGATAACGAAATGTTTGATGAAAAAGATAACTTAACCCCAGAGATTGAAGATACAGAAATTAACACAAAGGAAGAAAAGCCTGATTTTAAATCTCAAAAAGAACCTAAAAAAAGATGGTATGTAGTTCATACATATTCAGGCCATGAAAACAAGGTGAAAGTAAACCTTGAAAAACGTGTTGAATATATGAATATGGGCGAAAAAATCTTTAGGATTGAAGTTCCGCAAAAAACAATAACACAAGTTAAAGGCGGGAAAAAATCTGAAAAAGAAGAAAAAATATTCCCAGGATACGTTTTGGTTGAAATGATTATGGATGATGATTCCTGGTATGTGGTAAGACACACAGCAGGTGTTACAAAATTTGTAGGCTCATCTAAAAAACCAATTCCTGCTAAAGATTCTGAAATTAAAAAAATAATCCACAGAGGTCAAACACAAGCACCAAAAATTGAACTTGATGTCAAAGTGGGCGATAAAGTTAGAATTATTTCAGGACCTTTTGCAGAATTCATCGGCGACATTACAGAAGTTTATCCTGATAAATCAAAATTGAGAGCTATGGTTTCAATCTTTGGACGTGAAACCCCTGTAGAGCTTGAATACAAACAAATACAAAAAGTTTAATGGCAAGGTAGGGCAAAACAAAAACCAGCAGCTTGCCAAAGTCCGATTAATGCATAAAAATGCAAAGTAATTGGAAACAAAATCAAGAACATACTTGCCCAAATAACAAATAACAATAAATACAAAATGTGGAAGGGCGTCAGCATTATAAAAGCAATAATTAAACGCCTGTTAGACCACGAAAGGAGAAAATAATATGGCACCAAACAACAAGAAAGTAACCGGTAAAATCAAGCTTCAAATTGAAGCCGGCAAAGCTAATCCATCGCCTCCGGTTGGTCCTGCTTTAGGCCAAAAAGGCGTAAACATTATGGATTTTTGCAAACAATTTAACGAAAGAACACAATCTCAAGCAGGATATATTATCCCTGTAGTTATTGATGTTTATGAAGACAGAAGCTTTACATTTGTTACAAAATCACCACCAGCTGCTGTTTTAATTAAAAAAGCACTTAATCTTCCAAAAGGTTCTGCCGCTCCAAACAAAACAAAAGTTGGACAAATTACAAAAGCGCAATTAGAAGAAATTGCAAAAACAAAAATGGGAGATTTAAACGCCACAACAATGGAAGCTGCTGTTGAAATGATAAAAGGTTCAGCACGCGCAATGGGCGTAACTGTTGCCGAATAGTTAAAGATGGGAGGCAAAACCCTTAAAATAAAAGGGCGACGCCGTTATCACCACGAAAGGAGAAATAAATGTCAAAATTAACAAAGAAACAAACAAAAATAAAAGAAATGCTTGAAGGTTTTGAACAACCAGCAAGCGCTATAAGTGCTATTGAAATGCTTCAAAAAATTTCTAGCGAAACTGCAAAATTTGACGAAACAGTTGAATGCCACATGAGACTCGGCATTGATGTTAAACATGCTGACCAACAAATAAGGTCTACCACCGTTTTACCAGCTGGCCTTGGTAAAACCGTTAGAGTTTGCGTTATTGCAAAAGCAGACAAAGCTACTGATGCAAAAGCAGCAGGAGCTGATGAAGCAGGAGCTGAAGATATTATTGAAAAAATATCAAAGGGTTGGTTCGAATTTGATACATTGATTGCAACCCCTGATATGATGGCACCTTTAGGTAAATTAGGCCGTGTACTTGGTCCAAAAGGCTTAATGCCAAACCCAAAAACAGGAACAGTAACAACTGATGTTGCAAAAGCTGTTAAAGATGCTAAAGCAGGTAAAGTTGAATTTAGAGCCGATAAACAAGGTATGATTCACGTACCTATAGGCAAAATCAAATTTGCAAAAGAAGATTTAATCAAAAACTTTGCAACCTTGGCTGATGCAGTTATTAAGGCAAAACCATCTGCTGCAAAAGGTACATACATTAAATCTGCATATTTAACAACCACTATGGGTCCTGGAATCAAATTAGATTCAAAAAATTTGGCATCTGAAATTAAGGAACATGTTGGATAGTTTAAAACCTTCAGATTCAATATTTAGAAGCATAGAGCGGGGGAAAAAATTTTCGCGCTCTATGCTTTTTAAAATTTTTGATTGGATTTATACAAAATCATGCTTTGGAATTTTGCAACGTATACCAAGAAGATTTGTAAAATTTTTATTTGTAGGTGCAATAAATACCCTTTTTGGATATTCAACATACGCTTTATTTGTAGCTCTTTCTTTTAAACCATCCCATGCACTTTTAATTTCATATATTTTAAGTATATTTTGGAATTTTAAAACAACAGGCTCTATCGTATTTAGAAACAAAGATAACAGCCTGATTTTTAAATTTTTCTTATCCTATATTTTCACATTTTTTGTGAATAAATACTCTCTAGAATTTTTAATAGAAGTTTTGCATATTAATGAATACTTGGCAGAAGCCATCGTA
Organism: Candidatus Gastranaerophilales bacterium; assembly: GCA_910587815.1. Taxonomy (GTDB): domain Bacteria; phylum Cyanobacteriota; class Vampirovibrionia; order Gastranaerophilales; family Gastranaerophilaceae; genus MGBC122484. Next base: position 3,192 of record CAJUNK010000022.1, read on the forward strand.
ATTCCACCAGTTGCAGTTTTATCATTCATAATTTTCAAAACGTTTATTTTTGTGGATAAAAAGAAGGTTTAATAAATCTAAATTCGCTATTGTTTGTATTCTACATTGATAGTATAATGTTTTATGCCGAAGTTTTAAAGACTTTTAATAAAAAATAGAACAAGAGGAATTTAAGATATGGAAAACCTTTTATCTGAACGCATTTTATCCACACCACCATCTTTTGTAAGAAGCATTTTAAAAACTGCGGCAGACCCTGAAATTATCTCTTTTGCAGGTGGTTTGCCAAATCCTGTATCTTTCCCGCAGGAAGAGCTTTTAAAATCTATGAAAAATATTGTGGATAAATTTGGAAGTGCCGTTTTCCAATATTCCTTAACTCCAGGCATACCGCAATTAAGAGAATATATTGCAAATCGTTACAACAAAAAATTTGGCTTAAATCTAGATTATGAAAATATTTTAATCACAACAGGCTCTCAACAGGCGCTAGATTTAATTTCAAAAGTATTGCTAGATAAAAATGATAATGTTGTTGTTGAAAAGCCAAGCTATCTTGGTGCAATTCAGGTATTTTCGCAATACCAGCCAAAATTTCATACTGTAGAATTAACCGAAAATGGCCTTAATATTGAACAATTAAAAGAAGTTTTAAAAAACGATATAAAACTTTTATATGCCATCCCTGAATTTCAAAATCCAACAGGGCTTACGTATTCAGCCGAAAACAGAGAAGAAATATTTAATGTTATAAAAGACAAAAATATGGTTTTGGTGGAAGATGATCCTTATGGAGAATTAAGGTTTGAAGGAGAACATTTGCCATACATTGGTGCTGGTAAATTTAAAAACAGTATAGTATTAGGTTCATTTTCAAAAGTAGTAACACCTGGAATGCGCACAGGATATATTATTTGCCAAAATAAAGAATTAATAAAACATATTTCAATATCAAAAGAAGCATCTGATTTGCATACAAACGTTTTTGCGCAATATTTAATCTGGGATTACTTAATGAACAATGATTTTGATGCACATATTGCAAAAATAAGAAAACTTTACAAAGAACAAGCGCATGCAATGTTGAATGCTATGGATAAATATTTCCCAAAAAATATTAAATACACAAGGCCTGATGGCGGAATGTTTTTATGGGTGACTCTGCCTGAAGATATTAGCGCCCTTGAATTATTCCCAAAAGCACTTGAAAAAAAGGTGGCATTTGTGCCTGGCGATCCATTCTATATAAATAAGAAAAATGTAAATACTTTAAGGCTAAATTATACTAATGCAGATTCCAAAACAATTGAAGAAGGTATAAAAAGACTTGGAGAATTACTAAATGCAATACCTGTAAAAACACTAAGCAGGTCATAAATTATGTTCATTTTAGATAAACCTTACGTTTCAGATTTTTTACAAAATACTGCAATAAAGTATGGTTATTCTGTATTAAATAATAAAGCAGCGGGTGAACTTGATCTAGATGAAGAACTAAATTTCATCTGTGAAGGGGCTGCAATAAATAAAATAAAAGAAAATACAGAAACTTTAATTTATTCAAATTCTGAAAATGCAATTGATTGGATTACAAAAAATCTTGATTTTACTGAAATTCCTGAAAAAATCAAACTTTTTAAAGATAAGGCGAAATTTAGAAAATTAATTTCTGATATTTATCCTGATTTTTATTTTAGGGAAATAAATTTAGACGAAATTTACGATATTAAACCGAACGAAATCCCGTATCCTGTTGTATTAAAACCAAGTGTAGGATTTTTAAGTTTTGGCGTTTATACAATTTATGACAATAAAGAATGGAATAATGCAGTAAAAAATTTAAAGTCCAACATTGAACAATTTAAAAGCATTTATCCAAACAGTGTTGTTGATACATCGAAATTTATAATAGAAAAATTGATTGAAGGAGAAGAATTTGCCGTTGATGTTTATTTTAACGATAAAAGCGAGCCTATAATTTTAAACATCTTTCAGCATCCTTTTATTTCAAAAGATGACGTTTCAGATAGGGTTTATTTTACATCTAAAAAAATAATAGAAACATATCTGAATAAATTTACAGATTTATTTAGAAAAATTGCACTGAGTGCAAATTTAAAAAATTTCCCCGCCCATATTGAGCTTCGTGTGGATAAAAACAAAAATATCACCCCTATTGAAGTAAACCCTATGCGCTTTGCAGGCTGGTGCATATCAGATTTAGCATATTTTTCTTATGGTATAAATGTTTATAAACATTATTTTGAACAACAAGTTCCGGATTGGAAAATGATTTTAGAAAATATTGATGATTCACTTTATTATTTTGTTGTAGCAGAAAAACCTTCTAAATATAGAAAAAATAATGTTATAGATTATGAAGAATTTTTAAAAAATATTAAACATCCCTTAGAGGTTAGAAAAATAGACCCAAATATACATCCAGTCTTTGCAATTATTTTTGCAAAAGCAAGCACCATAAATGAAATATTCGATATTTTAAAATTAGATTTTAATAAATTTATAAAATAAAATACAGCATACTTTTTATTGTATGCTGTATTTTCTGAATATTTTATACACAGGCTTGCGTGCCTTTTGCTCCTGCGGGTGCTGCGCCTGTTGTTCGTTTTCCTCCATGCAAAACTCACAAGGCTTGTATTCTACGTCGTTATCGTAATGCTGCTAGCACCGGCTTGTGCCTTCAATTACAGCTTGTGCTGCGGCACCTTCATTTGCAATTTAGCAAATGAAAGCGGCTTGTCCGCAAAATGCAAACTTGCCGCTTCAAAAATTTATTTATTGTTTTCTATAACCGCTTGTGCTGCGGCAAGTTTCGCCTGCGGAATCCTAAACGGTGAACATGATACATAGTTCAATCCAATCTTATGACAGAATTTCACACTATCAGGGTCCCCGCCGTGCTCACCGCAAACACCGCCAACAAGGGCGCTGTTTACTTTTTTGCCTTTTTCCATAGACATTTCAATCAATTGACCAACCCCTTTTGTATCAAGGCTTTCAAAAGGATTTCTTGGAAGGATTTTTTCTTCAACATATTTATTCAAGAATTTGCCTTCTGCATCATCCCTTGAGTATCCAAATGTCATCTGAGTAAGGTCATTTGTACCAAATGAGAAGAATTCTGCATATTCTGCAATTTCATCTGCTGTTAAAGCAGCACGTGGAATTTCAATCATAGTACCAAATTTATATTCAACTTCAATACCTTTTTCATTCATAACATCTTTTGCAGTTTTGGTTAAAATTTCCTTTACTGTCTTCAATTCGTTCACATGGCCTATTAATGGCACCATAACCCATGGTTTTACTGCAACACCTTCTTTTTTAAGGTCGCAACATGCTTCAAAAATTGCTCTTACCTGCATAACATTAATTTCAGGATATGTAAGCCCTAAGCGGCATCCACGAAGCCCCATCATCGGGTTAGATTCTGATAAACCTTCAACTATATGGAGCATTTCTTCTTGTTGAGATGCATCTTTATTTAAAGCCTTTAAAGTTGCTACTTCTTTAATCAATTCTTCCTTTGAAGGTAAAAATTCATGCAATGGTGGGTCTAAAAGTCTTACAGTTAAAGGTTTATCCCCTAATGCTTTAAACATTGCATAAAAATCAGCATACTGCATTGGAAGAAGTTTATCTAAAGCTTCTTTTCTAGCTTCCTTAGTTCCTGCAATAATCATTTTTTGCACCCAAGGAAGCCTGTCTGGGTCCATAAACATGTGCTCTGTACGGCAAAGACCAACACCTTCTGCACCAAATTTTAAAGAATTTTCAATGTCTTTTGGAGTATCCGCATTAGATTCAATCTTCATGGTTCTGATTTCATCTACCCAAGAGAAGAATGTATTCCAATTTTCATCAATTTTTGCTTCAACTAATTGTACTGCACCTTCCATAACAAGGCCTTTTCCGCCGTCAAGAGAAATAATATCATCTTTATGATAAATTGTGCCGTCACATCCTGTTAAAGTTTCATTTGCAAGGTCAATTTTTAAATCTTCGCATCCTGAAACACAGGGTTTTCCCATACCTTTTGCAACAACAGCAGCGTGAGATGTTGCACCGCCTCTAAGGGTTAAAACACCTTGAGACACTGCCATACCATGAATATCATCAGGACAGGTTTCAATTCTAACTAAAATTACTTTTTCACCAGCTTCGCCTCTTTTTGCTGCTTCTTCAGTGTCGAATACAATCTTGCCTACAGCAGCACCAGGAGAAGCATTCACGCCCGTGCAAATTTTATGTGCAGCTTCAAGAGCTTTGTTATCAAAGCAAGGAAGAAGAATTTGATTTACTGTGTATGGATCAACAAGCTCTACGGCTCTGTTTTTATCAATTATACCTTCTTTTTCCATTTCTACAGCAATTCTTATTGCAGCAGCAGCAGTTCTTTTACCGTTTCTTGTTTGAAGAATCCATAATTTGCCTTTTTCAATTGTAAATTCCATATCCTGAACATCTTTGTAGCGAAGCTCAAGTTTTTTTGCAATATCAACGTATTGACGGTATAAATCAGGCATTTCTGTCTGTAGTTCTGAAATTGGCTTTGGTGTTCTAATCCCTGCAACAACATCTTCACCTTGCGCATTTGTTAGATATTCACCATAGAAAGTATTTTCGCCGGTTGCTGGGTTTCTTGTAAATGAAACACCTGTCGCACAATCATCGCCCATATTTCCAAATACCATTGTTTGAACATTTACCGCAGTTCCAAAATTGTGGTCAATTTTATTCATATTTCTGTATGCAACAGCTCTTGGAATATTCCAGCTTCTAAATACAGCCTCGATTGCTTCTTGCAACTGAACATAAGGATCTTGTGGAAATTCTTTTCCTGTAACTTCTTTAATCACTTTTTTATAAACAGGTATTAAAGACTTCCAGCCTTCTGCTGAAATTTTTGTATCTTCTTTAACGCCTTCGCGTTCTTTTACTTTTTCTACTTCAGATTCAAAATATTTTTGTCTATCCATATCCCAAGCAACAGAACCAAACATTGTTAAAAATCTTCTGTAGCTGTCATAGCAAAATCTTGGGTTATTTGTTAATTTAACCATAGCTTCAACTGTTTCATCATTTAGGCCAAGGTTTAGAATGGTTTCCATCATGCCGGGCATAGAAAGCCTTGCACCGGAACGAACTGAAACCAAAAGCGGATTTTGGCTGTCGCCGAATTTTTTACCAGTTTGATTTTCAACATCATTTAATGCTGCCCTTACTTCATCCATAAGGCCATTTGGCATTTTATTTCCGTTATTTATATAGTCCATGCAAGTTTCTGTAGTAATAGTAAGCCCTGGGGGAACAGGAAGTCCTGCATTTGTCATTTCGGCAAGGTTCGCGCCTTTTCCGCCTAAAAGATTTCTCATCTGGGCGTTTCCTTCACGAAAAAGCCACACGCGCTTTTCTGTCATAACAGTATTTTCTCCTTATTTCTTAATTCAAATAAAATGTAATTTAAAAAAATTTTATCATAAATAACATACCAATGACAAATTTTTATATGTTTGGTTTTATTATAAATGAACTGAACAAAATATCTGATTTTGAAGTAACCAGGGATTTTGAAACAGCAGAAGATTGTATAAAAGCACTTGAAATTGAACATCCTGATATAATTTTAATGGATTTAGGACTCCCCTCAATGAATGGAATTGAGGCAACCAAAATCATTAATGAAAAATATAAAGATATCAAAATAATAATACTGACATCTCACGAAGAAAGAAAAGAGGTGCTTGCTTGTATATCATCCGGCGCTTGCGGTTATATGTTAAAAGACCATAAATATGACAATCTTGCAAACGTTATAAGAATGGTAAATAGCGGCGCACTGTGGTTTGACCCGCAATTTGAAAATATTACAAAGGAAGCTATGCCAAAGCCAAACTCTACAGATTTTGAGAACCTGTATGATACAGAACTAGACAGAGTTTTAACAGAAAAAGAATTTAAGGTTTTAGAATTTTTAGCAAAAGGCAAATCAAATACAGAAATCGCAGATATAATGCATGTTAGCATGAACACAATCAAAAGCCACGTTAGTAGCATTTTAACCAAACTATGTGTTACAGACAGGGTACAAGCAGCAGTAAAGGCAACAAAAGCAGGTATTGTTTAATTTGATATATCTTTTTTTTGAACATTCATATCTTCCAGGGTTTGTTCTTCAAAATTCAAATGCCTGAAACTTGTTTCATTTAAATTCAAATCTTTTAAATAAACACTCTCCAGCCTGCTTTCAGACAAAATATATACCTTTTTTCTAGCACGGGTAAGCGCCACATAGAACAATCTTTTTTCTTCATCCAAAATTTCTTCATAATTTTTATTTAGTGCTGCCATAATTTCATAATCAGGATGAATAAAAGGAAGAACACCGTTTATTGCCCTTAAAATAATTACAATATCAGCCTCTAAGCCTTTTGATTTATGAATTGTCATTACTTTTACATTCTTTTTATCAATAGTTTTCATTTTTAAAAGCTTGTTTGCAAACTCAAAATCTAAATTTGAGCCTGAAATTTTATTCAACCTTGATAAAATTAAGAAATTTTCACCGCTGTGCAAGCGAATTAATCTATGAACAGTTTTTAGATACTTTGCCTTTATTTTGCCTGAATCTTTTTTAAATAAATAAATTAAATCAGAATTAGAATCCTTGTTAATAAAGGTTTTATCTATATTTATTTTTGTAACTTCGCCTTCATTTTTCTTAACAGGAGCTGATGGTATACCACACTCTTTCATTAGCGTATTTGATGTGTTTATAATATTTGAATATGAACGATAATTGTTTGTAAGATTATAGATTTCTGAATTTATAAAAAGCTTTTTGAAATTTTTAAAATAATAAAGGTTAGACCCTGCAAAACCATTTATTGCCTGCCAATCATCCCCCGTTGCAAAGATTTTCAATTTTGGATTAAAACATTTTATAGCACAAATTAAATCAAAAAATAATTTTGAAAAATCCTGGTATTCATCTATTAAGATGTATTTTAGATTTTTTACAGGCATTCTTTCATTATTTTTAATCTTAAATTCGCATTCACCTTTTAAATTCATTATTCTATCAGATGCATTTATTATCAAATCATCAAAATCTGCAAAATTTAAAGACGACAGGGTTTTTTGATATTCTAAATATACTTTATATCCAAGATTTAAAAATATTTTTGTCCTTTCAGATAAATTTTTATCTTCAAGTTTTCGTATTATAAAAAAATTATCAAATTTTGACTTTTTAACCGTAGAAATAAAGCTTTCAATAGTTTTATAAAAACTTTTTATATTTAATTCCTTTATCTGATTATAAAGTTCTTCTTCATTTAATTTTTTTGTTTCTATGCCATATTTTTTTAAAGTTTCACACAGTATTATTTCAAAATTTTCTCTTATTTGAGAATGTTTAGCCCAGGTTTCAATTAATGGAATATTTTTCTTCCTAAAATACCTTCTTTTTATATGCATATTTTTTATATACTTTGAAACGTCATCTATAACACCTTTTCTATTGCAATAACCAGGTTCAAGAGCTCTTTCATCTATGCCCCAATGTTCCAAATAATATTCTTTATCATTCTGTTTTATATAAAAATCGGGATGATAGATATTCCACCCATTATCAATGTTTAGGGCTTCCTTTTCATCTTTTGTAAAAATTATGCTTTTTTCATATTCATAATTTATCCCATGTTCAAAAAGAAAATCTGCAATATATTTTTCGCCATGGGATTTTACAATTTCGCCTTTTAATGTTACCTGGGATAAATCTTTAACAAATTTTATTCTAGCATCATCTGATATATTAATTTCTGTTTTAGTTTTGATATCAAGAGATGTTTTGTAAAAATCATAGAAAGCTTTTTTATTTTCATCATCTTCAAGAATTTTTTCAATTGCTTGTTTTATAATGTTTGTACGGTTTTTATCCTCTATTATTTTCTTTTCATCATATATGCTTTTTGCAAAGCTATGAAAAGTCCTGACATTTTCAAACCCTGTAGAATTTTTATTATTTAAATAGTTTTTAAGGCCATATTTTTCAAATAGGTCTTTCTTTATTTTTACTTTTGCTTCTTTATTAAAAGCTAAAATTAAAATTTCATCCGGGTTTATATTGTATTTTTCAATTAAAAACAATGTTTTAAGACAAATAGTGCTGGTTTTACCAGAACCTGCACGTGCCTTCAATAAAATATTAGGACTGACTGAAGATATTGCAAGTGCTTTTTGTTCATCAATATTTTCATTTTTAAAATATTCTAGCACATATTCTTTTTTCAAATTTTCATATTCATTCTTTGTAATTATTTTTTTAGAGAAAAAGAACCTGTCAGCTTCTGCAAAACTGAAATTTTTCAAAAGAATTATTAAGTCTTCAATATCTTCTAAAAAAAGACCTATTGTTTCTTTTTTATCTTCAGGAAGTTTTTTTATTTCTTTATAAAAATAAGAAACAGCTTCTTTAAAATTTTTAAAGCTGAGTTTTATAATGTTTTCTCTTAAATTTTTTATATAGATATTGAGTGCATCATTATAAGAAATTTCAAAATCTTTCAAAATGGTTTTATTTTCACTAAAAAGAACTTCAAAATTTAGAAAATCATCATTTAATAAATAATTTTCAGCAAGTTTTCTAATTTCTGCATTTTTAGTTTCTTTTTTAATTGAATTAACTGCACCCAAAAAAAGTGCCCTAAAATTTTTCCACTCATTTTTTGAAAGATTATTTCTAATTTCAGACAAGATTTCTTTTTCTTGTTTTGTCATTTTTGAAAAATCCCCTGAAATTATCATTGGTATTAAGTTTTCAAGATATGTTTTTTCATTCAAAACAAAATCATTCAGCCACATTTTGGCAAGCTCTTTTAGGGGATAAAGCCTCTCCCTATTTGATAATTTTTCCATAGTTTAATTCAGCTTTTCTTAATTTAATTCAGCATATTATAAACGAAAGGGTATCATGATTTAAATATTTTTGCAAACAAAAAAGAAGTCTGCATGTTTAATCAGTAATCATGCAGACTTTTTGTAAATAAATTATTAAAAGGAGGAGAAATTTTTATTACCTATACTGTTTTAGTACTAAACTTTTTATGCAGCATCATCTTTGGCATTTTCTTCATCTTCAGGCATAATTCTATGGCATTCCATATATTCTTCAGTGATAATCACTGTGTCTTCCATATCATCCTGCATTTCAGTATCTTCCATTGAACAAAATTCTTTTTCCATTTTTTTCATTTCATCTATTTCATTTGGCCTATCTAAAGGTTCATTCAATTGTTCATTTAAATTTTCACCCGTGTCTTGCACGGCATCTACCGCATCGTCTTTTATGTCTGCAAGTTTTTCCATTCCATCTTTAAATTTTTCTTTGACATTATCAGCTGCATCATGAACAAAATCTTTTGTTTTTTCAAAGCCTTCTTTTACTTTTTCACCTGCTTTTTCAAAACCATCCTTCATTTTTTCCGTAAATTTTTCATCATTATTCATTTTAAATTTCCTTTCTTTTGCAAGCTAGGCATCGCTGTTTTTACAGTTTTAATAGTACCTTCCAAAGGCAAGATATCTTTTCCTTTTTCATAATATTGTTCAAATTCCAAAACTTGACAATATTATAATAACCAATAGAGCTAGCCCATACATTACCATTTAGGGCAATATTTCTAGATTTAAATAAGAATTAAAATCTGATTAACAAATTTATTTTTAGATAAATAGACATAAGCATTTATAGATTAATATTTAGAAATTTTTTGTATTTCATAAAAATTAATAAAAAATTTAAATTTTTTAAAAAAGATATTGATTATTTTTTTTGTGTTTGATAGTATTTAAATTGCAAGTGGTTATTTTAACTAATTTGCAGTTGATAATTAAATATGGGATTAGCTCAGTCCCAGTAAAGCGTAGGCTTTATAAAATATGATAAAGCACCTTGGTGCTCTACCATTTGAGCAAGTTGATAATTGAATATGGGGGATTAGCTCAGTTGGTAGAGCACCTGCTTTGCACGCAGGGGGTCAGGAGTTCGAGCCTCCTATCCTCCAAAATTTAATCAAAGAGCCGCCAAGGCTCTTTTTTAGTGGGTTTTACCATATTTAAATTTGCCCGCCATTTTTAAAATTCACCATTTTTTTACCAATTCCCCCACCTTGTTACAAATTTGCTGCCAGAATTTCAAGTTTCAATTTGTGATGTTTATCATTTAATGCTATTCTAAAGAAGAAAACAACTAAAGTCATAGCAAATGAATAGCATCTATTCAAAGTTTTCAATAAGGAGTAATGGAATATATGCAAAACATTGTAACAACGGAAGCTTTTATTGATGATAAATTGGATAGGCTATCTCTAGCACAAAATTTTAAAACCATATTGCTTAATACAGATGCCAATGTTTTTAGCATTAGTGCTTCTTGGGGTGGTGGTAAGACATATTTTGTAGAGAATTTAATAAAATTACTTGGCGAAGATTCTATTAATATCTTATATAATGCTTGGGAGACGGACTTTTATGATTCCCCACTTATTCCTTTACTAGTGGAAATGTTGTCAAAAATCGAACAAAACAAAGACGAATTGGAACAAGAAATATCAAAGTGCAAAACAATTGCAAGCAATATAGTAGGAAAAACAAGCTTTCAATTTGGAGTTGGTACCGAGTTTGTTAATTTTTCTGCAATATTTGACCCAAGCAAAAAACTTATAGATTCAAAATACATTGAACTAAAAAACAAAATACTGGAATTTAAAAAAGAATTAAGTAACATTCAACATAAACTTGGAAAAAAAGTAATAATATTCGTTGATGAACTTGATAGATGTCATCCAATATATGCAATCAAAACTCTTGAAATAATAAAGCATTTTTTTGGAATACCAAATGTAATTTTTGTTTTGGCAATTGATAAAAAACAAATTGAAAATTCGGTAAGAACCGTGTTTGGAATAAATATTGATGAAACAGATGGATATTTAAGAAAATTTATTGATGTTGAATTTGTTTTACCTGTTCCGAATCTTAAAAAACTTATAGATTTTCATATGGATAATACAATGGGCAAGATAGAAAAATTTATAAAAGATAAAAAATACTATATGTATCGCTCTACAAGTAGTATCCCTACGGAAAAAGAGAAGATTTCAAATTTAATAGAAAAAACATTGTGTTTTTTAATGTTTAAGCCAAGAGATGTGGAGAAATATTTTATTCGATTGAACTTAACTCTTGATATATTGTCAAAAAATGACATTTTGTTTATAGAACCTTTCGTTGTTTTAAACGCTCTTTGCTTGTTCAAAGGCGGAAGTGAATTTAGAAATTATTGCGGTGGAGAGGAAACTGGAATAACAAAATATATCAATACTAAAATATTAAAACACTGGGAAAATTTCTTTAACAATGATGAATTTGTAAAAACTGTACGAAGAGCACGCCAAATGGATAGTTATTCTCAATATACAAAAGAAGATAATGCATATGAAATATTTTACAATTTTTTTAGCACAGGCGGCGAAGCAGAAGCTACAAAATATTTAAATCAATATCCAAGTAATATTGAATTCATAAACAATTTTAATATTTAGATGGTTTTTATAATAAGTTTTGGGTAAACTATTTAAATTTAGCCATTAAACCACATTTCGCACTTTTTGATTGTCTTTGTCTTGTCTTGTTGCAAGTATTCTATTAAGCGTATCAACCCCGTTTTGGTGGCTTTCCTGCATTAAATGCGAATAAATATCCATTGTTGTTTTGATTGAAGAATGCCCCATTTGGTGCTGAACATACTTTGGCTGTGCGTCATTAGCTAGTAACATGCTTGCAAACGTATGTCTGAGGTCATGAAAACGAATTATACTCACTCCTGCACGTTTTAAAACAGCTTTAAATTTTCTCTTTTTTAGATTATGATTATCCATAAAATTACCGTTTTCATTTGGAAAAACAAGGTTTAATTCACCATTTGGGCATCTTAACCGCCATTCTTTTAAAACCTTGATAAGGTCATCGGGTATGTTTATTTCTCTTTTAGAGGTTCTTGTTTTCGGCTCTGTAAATTTATTTTTATAAACATTCCTGTCAACCTTGATACAGCCCTTCACGAAATTAACCCTATCCCAAGTTAAAGCACGAATTTCGCCCAATCTCATGCCGGTAAAAATAGCTGTGAATAATAAAGGATAAAAATCTGGATAATGTTTCTTTGCCGTATCAAGCACCGCAAAAACTTCATCCATCGTTAAACATTGTTGTTCAATCTTTTCTTCTTTTAATTTTTTAAGCCTGTCAGCAGGGTTTCTTACAATAAGCCCATTATCAACCGCATGGTTTAAAATGCTTTTCATTAAAACAAGGTGTTTATTTATCGTGCAATTTGTAAGCTTGCCCTCTTTTTGTTTTATCCTGATATATTCATTAATTGTATTTAAGGTGATTTCAATAACTTTCATATCACCGATTACAGGCAAAATATGAAGGTTTAAAAACCCTGTATATGTGTCATAGGTTGATTCTCTAAGATAAATTTCAGCGTGATATTTTAAATATTTATCCGTAAGCTGCCTGAATGTCAAAGCCTTATTTGCTTCAGGATTTGCGCCGTTTTCAACTTCCTGAAGCTTTTCAGCCAGTGCCTTTTCTGCTGCAACTTTGGTTTTAAACCCGCTTACAATTTTTCTTTTGCTAAATGTATCTTTATAACTGTATGCCCAGGTATAACCTTCGCCCTTAGAATTTTTCCATTTCCTTTTAAATGCTTTTGCCATTTTTGTATCCTTTCATATTTTTTAATTTATCGTGTTTGACACCGTTTGTAAGCCTGTTTCAATCGGATGCATTGAAGGAATTTCGCAAAACAAAGGTTTTAATTTCATCTTCATTAAATCTTAGCTTCCCGCCGAGCTTTACAAACGGGATTTCCCGTTTGTTCACCCAGCGATAAAGCGTTGAAACAGATATTTTCAACATTTCAGCTACTTCTTGTATGGTTAACAAGTTCTTCATTTTTCTCCTCTCAAAGGAGCAAAACCGTTAATACAAGGTTTAATCTTTTACTTTCGACAAAACCCTATATATAAGGTTTTGTCCTATTTATTTTTATTTCTATTAC
>CAJUNK010000023.1 GCA_910587815.1 Candidatus Gastranaerophilales bacterium
TTCAAAGAAAATATGTAAAAAATACTTGCAGCCTTCAATATAAATTTTCATACAGTTAAGCATAGTGAATAATAACATCTTAGCAAATGTATATAGCGAGTATGTTTGAGAAAGGTGCCAACCTGATTATTATATTGGCACCGACGATGCTCAGCCGTTAGGTGAGTTTTTTAAAAAAAACGAACCTTACGTATGTAGTATGCGAAGAAGGCGTAGTAAAATCAAACGTTAAGTTTAGATTTTCAAGCCGACCAGCTGTTTAAGAGCAATAAAAGTATGATAATACTTTTGGGATGGGCTTAGATATAATGATGTGGGCGACACCACCTGTATGAAAATTTATGTTGAATGGCTAAATGGAAAGTGTATAAGACCCTGAAATAAAACCCAAAAAAAACAAGACCAGATTTTTCAAAGATTTGGTCTTGTTTTATTAAACTTTTGTAATGTTTTATTAATATTTGTTTATTAATATCTGTAGTGAGCAAAAGCTTTGTTTGCTTCAGCCATTTTATGGGTGTCTTCACGTTTTTTAACAGAAGCACCTGAACCATTTGAAGCATCAAGGATTTCAGCGGTTAATTTTTCAACCATTGATTTTCCGCCTCTTTTTCTTGCAGATTCAATCATCCAGCAAGAACCAAGAGCCTGACCTCTTTCAGGTTTTACTTCTACAGGAACCTGATAAGTAGAACCACCAATTCTTCTAGCCTTTACTTCAATCAAAGGAGTTACATTTGTAAGGGCTTTTTTGAATACTTCAATAGGTTCTTCTTTAGTTTTTTCTTGAATTTTTTCCATTGAAGAGTAGAAAATCTTTTGAGCTATAGATTTTTTGCCCCTTTTCATTAATCTGTTTATAAATTTAGCAATATCTACACTATTATACATAGGGTCCGGTGCAGGTATTCTTTTTGCTGGTTTTGAACGTCTTGACATGTTGTGTATTCAACCTTTCTTAAATTAAAATTACTGGTTTTTGCAACTCTTTTTTATTTTTAAAAAAGCGAAAAACCGCATCTAGAGCCATTTTTCACCTTTTACGCACGTTTAAATTTTATTTTTTAGCTTTTGCTTTTTTAGCGCCATATTTTGATCTGCTTTGTGTTCTGTTTGCAACACCTGCGGTATCAAGGGTGCCTCTAATGATGTGGTATCTAACACCAGGAAGGTCTTTTACCCTTCCGCCTCTAATCATAACAACAGAGTGTTCTTGAAGATTGTGGCCGATACCTGGAATATATGATGTTACTTCAAAACCATTTGTAAGCCTTACCCTTGCAACTTTTCTTAATGCTGAGTTTGGTTTTTTAGGTGTTGTAGTATAAACCCTGGTGCAAACACCCCTTCTTTGAGGGCAGTTTGTTAACGCAGGAGACTTAGTTTTATCTTCAATTTTTTTTCTTTCGTTTTTAACTAATTGGTTAATTGTTGGCATAATTTTCCCTTTGTTATTGTTACTTGTTCTATTATTTCACAATAAACATAGCCTAATGTCAAATGATATTTGAAAATTTTAATGTTTTTTAAAAAATGGTTTGACTTGAATGATTATGAGGAATATTATAATAGTATGAAAAGTAAAGATGCAGTAAGGGCTGAAAATTCCCTTAGAGAGTATATTTTAGAAGAATATAGTGAAGATTCCAGAGAAAGGGAGCGTATAAACCTGTATAAATACAAGGGTTTATCCCTCACTATTACCTGGGAAGCTAATGTGGATCCTTACTTTAAGGTGCAGATTATGGCGTTTGAGGCCAGTTTTAAAATTGAAACCGGGCAAAAAATTGAAGGCGGTCTGCAAGATATTGATGTCAGCATGATACAAAAATGGGCAAAACAAAATGTTAATAAAACCCTCTTGATGCGCATTTGGGTGACTGAAGCCCGCGAAAAAAAAGAGGTAAAATTAAAACCTTTTGATATGATGTAAAGAAAAATGCAAAGAAATATAACAAAAACCCTGCACAGATGATGCCTGGCAGGGTTTTTTGAGTTTTGTAAATTTTATTAATACATATATTTCGGGTTAATTATTGGTTCTACAACTTCAAGTCCATCTACCATTCTTGTTTTTCCGCCAATTTTGTAATCCGATGGAAGCGAGGTGGCTATTGATGAACTGGAATATTCTCTGTTTAAAGAAACTTTTGGTTCATATTTTGGCTTTAATATTGTATCTTTTATATTTTCTAATTCATTTGGCTGTATAAGGTCGCCTTCGCCTGCATCAATCATTTTTTCTGTGCGAGGGGTCACTTTTATTTTTGGTGCATCTACGATATCTGCCGCTTTTTCTGCCTTTTGTGGTTTGAAGTCTGGCACTACTTTTTTTAGCGCTGCATCTAAAGGATCGCCATTTGATGCAGCATCTTGTTTACCAGCTTTTTTAAGCATATTTGCTTCATATTCTTGTGTTTTTTTGGTTATTTTTGCTAATTTTTTACCGCTGAGACTATCAACATCATAGCCTCTTCGGCGGAGTGCATCTTCTATTGCAGTTTTTTTATACATAAACTCTGTTTGGGGACTAATATGGGGATGTTTAATGAATTTATCAACTGCTGAAATTTCAGGCATGTTGGTTGGAGAACAGCCGTATTTTTTAAGCTCATCAAAGTTCATGCCTTTAATTTTTTCAGCTTCTTTTTCAATTTTTCTTAAAGTAGTGTTATCAAGATGTTCAGGCCGTATGTAGCTTTTCATTAATCTTTGGCGCAATTTGCCTAATTTTACAAGCTCTGCTTTGTTTTGTGCTGCGGTAGTTGCTTTATTTTGAGCTGCAAGGCCATCAAGGGAACCTGTTAATTTTTTTGCAGAAGCCGCATTTGGTTTTTGCTGCATTGTAGCTCTCATGCCGTTTTGAGCTTTTTTAATTGCAGTTGCAACGTTGTCTGTAATTCCTTGCAGTTTGTTAAAATTAATCATTTTTATTTTTCCTTTCAGTTTTTAAAGTTTCTTTGATGTTTTTTTAAAAACAAATGAAAGGGGAAAATTGTTTTTTTTTTTTTGAATCGTTGATTTGTTACAAAAATTTACAAAAATACCGTTTTGTGTTGAAAAATGGGCAAAAGAAAAAATGCTTTTTTATAAAAAAACGAATTTTATTTTTCAAATTTTTTCAGTAAATTATCTGCAAACTCAGTGAATTCACCGCGTTTAATGGCATCTTGCGTCTGAAACATAAGATTTACAAGGAAATGTATGTTATGAATGCTCAAAAGCATTGCCGCATTTGCTTCTTGCGCTCGGTATAGGTGTCTAATATAGGCTCTGGTGTGGTTTTTGCAGGTCCAGCAATTACATTTTTCATCCAAAGGAGTGAAATCTGTTTCAAACTCTTTATTTTTAATGATTTTATTTCCCTGATATGTGAAAAATGTTCCATGGCGGGCATTTCGCGTTGGCAGAACGCAATCAAACATATCCACACCAGCTTTTACACCATTTAATAAATCCACAGGGGTGCCCACTCCCATTAAATATCGCGGTTTATCTTCTGGCAGAAGGGGGGCCACCAAATTAACATAATAATTCTTGATATCTGTTGGTTCTCCGACACTTACTCCACCTATAGCATATCCTACAGCTGGTTTTGACGCTATGTAATTAGCGGATTCTTTGCGCAAATCATCAAAAAAGGCGCCTTGAACTATTGGAAACAAAGCCTGGCGCGGGTTTTGGTGTGCAGCCATGCATCTATCAAGCCAGCGATGGGTACGTTCCATTGCAGATTTTGCCTCATCATAAGTGCATGGATATGGTGCACATTCATCAAAAGCCATGATGATATCTGCGCCTAAATCATTTTGAATTTGCATGGAAATTTCAGGAGAAATAAAATGTTTGGAACCGTTTTTTGGGTCTGTAAAATGAACACCATCTTCTGTGATTTTTCTTAGTTTTGACAAAGAAAATACCTGAAAACCCCCGGAATCAGTAAGCATTGGTTTGTGCCAGTTCATCCAGGAATGAAGCCCGCCTGCTTGTTTAATAAGTGCAGTACCAGCTTTTAAGTACATGTGGTAAGAATTTGCAAGGATAATTTGGGCACCGGTTTCTAAAAGCTGCCTGTTATCAAGCATTTTTACCGCGGAATTTGTCCCGACAGGCATAAAAACAGGTGTTTTAATAAGCCCATGTGGAGTGAAAAACTCTCCGCAGCGGGCATTTGAGCATTTATCTTTTGCTGTTAGTTTGAAACTAAAGTATCCCTCATTAAGATGCGCCATGGGCTGAAACTATGCCCCCATAACAATTTCAAGCATTGTTTTATAATTATCACAGATTTCATTGTCTTTAAACCAAAGCTCCATCTCTCTTTTAGCTGAATCTGGACAATCAGAAGCATGCACTGCATTATATTCTTTTACGGTGCAAAAATCTGCTCTAATTGAGCCTGCATCGGCTTCATCAGGGTTTGTTTTGCCGACAATGTGTCTTACACCAAGAATTGCATTATCTCCCTCTAAAATCATGGCTAATACAGGGCCTGATGTTATATATTCAATCAAAGGATTATAGAATGGTTTGCCAAGATGCTCTGCATAGTGTTTTGCGGCTAATTCTTCAGATACGTTTGTAAGTTTCATTGCAATTACTTTGTATCCTTTATCTTCAAACCTAGAGAGGATTTTGCCTATTAATCCTCTTTTTACAGAATCAGGTTTCAAAGCCACAAAAGTTCTTTCCATAATACTTTCCCTTATAAAAATACTGATTTTACCAGCTTTCATTATACTACAAAAGAAAATTTCGGGCTTTTATTTTAAAAAATATAAAATAATAGTAAAAAATAATATTTACAGGTTTTCAGATGGTATGAAAATTTTAAATTTTGCCCCAAATTCACCATATAATCAATATCAAAACAGGTTTAATTGCCCAAATAAAAACGCTGCTAATCCTTTAGGTGACAGTGGTTTGTCAAATAACAGTGTTTTAAATTCTTATCCTTTAGCTTATTATCTTTATCATGGGCAGGATTTATCGTTTACAGCAAGAGTAGATAAAGGTCTAGAACGTTTTTATGCTGTAAATAAAGATTTAATGCCAAATACAGTAAAAAAATATATTGATTCCATTGCACCTCAACAGGTGAAAAGTTTGTCCCCAATAGCTGCGCAGCAGAATGCTTTTGAGGAACTTATTATAGCGGAAAATATAGATGATGTAAAAGCATTATTTCCTGATGAACCTTTATTTGAAGATTTGAAATCTATTAATGAAAACAAGGCAAAAAGAGGCATTTTGTATGATATGAAGATTATACAGAAGGATCTTGAAAATGAAGGCAGCAGTATATTAAAAAATGGTGAAGATTTAACGGTTTATCTTTTGAAAAAAATCTTTCTTGAAAATAAGACTTTAAAACAAATTAATGAAGATTTGAATTCAGATTTAAACCCAGTTTTTTGCAGTGAAGATAAGGAATATATGAACTATAGCACCCTTGCTTCGCTTGGAATAAAATTGCCAAAGAATGAATATTTAACTTCTTTAAGATATACAAAGGAAGGATATAGTGATGATATAGGCGAAAAAATTTCTGAACGACAGAGTACGTTTTGGGAAAGCCTTACAGATGAAGAGAAGCTAGAGCGTAGAAAAAAGTCACTTTCACAGCTTGAAAATTGGTGGAATAATCTTTCAAACGAAGATAAAATGGAGCTTTTAGAAAAGAAGGATAGTGAAATAAAACTTTTAAATGCCTTTAAAAATGACACTTTAAAAGCTGCAAAACAGGCTGATAATACTAGAGAACAATTAAAACAGGCTGATGGTGAACAAAAGCAATCAAAGTCTGTAAAAGCTGCAAATAAATCCAAAGAAAAACTGAAAACCACGCTTTCTAATGATGAAATGTTTCTTGAATGGGCAAGGAAAAATCTTGAAATTTTTGAGCTTGGATTATCTGATGAACAAAAGGCCGAATTGAGTCAAAAGCGTGCCGAAGCTCAGTTTTCAAGATGGCAGAATTTATCATCTGAAGAAAAAACTGCGCTTATTGAAAAGATGCAATCCGGCCGGATAAACCAGAAAATGGCAATGGTTGATGCGTGGAATAACTGTTCTGATATTAGAGAACATTTATCAAATTTTATGAAAGAAAATAATTTACATGGGCCGCATGGCATAATATATAAGGATGGAACATTTTCTGAAGCGCAGAGCAGAATAATGACAGCATTTTGGGAAAAATATCCTGAAGATGCCATAAAGCTTGGAGATGAGATTAGAAATTCTTTTGCAAAAATTAAAGAATCTATTAAAAATGATACTTTTGATGATTTAAAGATTTTAATTTTAGATGTACAGGCTAAAATTAAAAAAAATGCAAAGGTGAAGAAAAAAGGCAAAACAAATTCAGATGCAGATGCTTCAAAAAACGCTTTAAAAGATGCACAGAAAAGGTTTATGGAATCTTATCATGAAACGTATTATTTTATACCGCAAGATTTTCGTGATTCATATTGCAAATTTGCAATTGATAATCTAAAAGATGCGTATGCACTAGATATTTGGACAAGGATGAATTTTGAAAAACCAGAACCTGATAAGATAAAATATTTGGTGAATAAAATTACACCTATTCAGGATACACCTGAAATGTTTAGAAAGAAAAGAGCTATAGAGCAGGCTATGGCCGAAGTTCTATATGAGGCATCAGATAAAAGCAATGTGGCAAAAAATTTATTTGGGGCTAAATTTAAAGATTTACAGGTGATACTTTTGTTGGCAGAGGCTCGTATTATATTCCCTATTGAGATCAATTGCGGTAAAGATTTAAATATTGTTCTAAATAAAAGGCCTGATTATTCAAAACTTGAAGAGCTTTATAAAAAGTATAGAAGACCTTTGAATTCAGAAGCTACAGAAAAAATTGTACAAAACGGTGTTGAAAATATGACATATAGCGCTATGCTTGAAGGCAAGCCCTTGAAAACTAATCAGATATTTACTTTTCGAAAAGCGCTGGATACGTTTGTGCAAATGTACGGGGCAAGTGCCGGGTGTATATTGAATGATAGCGGATGTGCGGGGTGCAATTATGCTGAGCGTAAATTTACAGAGTTAGAGTATTCATTCAGGAAAAATTTAAGAAAACAATCGTAGTTTGTAAATTTTCTTAATATTTACTTTGAGTCTTATTTATTTTTTCAGCCTTTTCTTTTATTATTTATGGTAATAGAATTTTTGGGGAAATGCAGGCCTGCAAGTTTGCTTTAAAGGCGGGCGCTGCGGGCAAAAACAGGATATGAATTTTCTAGGCAATAAACAGCAGATATACGGGAAGAATTTTTCAAATGTGGATGAAGCTTTTGAAAATATCAGCCTGCAAAGTTTATTTAGAAAAAGCAGAATATCTGCCAAGCAAAAAGAAGTTGCCAATAATTATATGGTAATAAAAAGGATTTTTGGTTTTAGTGCTGTAAATTCAAGGATTTCCAATTCTGAAACAGCGCTTTTAAGGCAATATGGTATGAGATTGCTTGAAGAAACTACATCAAGAACGATGTTTAATGAGCTTGAAACCCTTATAGAATGGTCTAAAACAGGGGATGCTATAAAAAGGGTTCATTCTGATAATATTTTTGAAATAAGGGTGAAGGAATTAAAATTTTTGCAAGCTAATAATTCTTTAATGAAACTTGGGGAATTATATGATGGGTATAGTATCTTAGAAAGATATATAGAATATCTTGCAGGATAAATTTAATTTATATTTTGGCTTTTTGATTTAAAATTCAGTTATATTTTAAAATTATGCAATGTTGATAATATTTATGCCCATATCTTCTACTAAAATATCTAGTGCATAATAAAGTTCAGCGGCAATATTTTGATGCAGTTTTTCATCTTTTTTGTCTTTGATATCAATTTTATCTATTATATATTCTTTATTATTACATTCTTTTAAAGCTGGTTTCAATTCCATTGTTGCAATTTGTTCGTATGATATTTCGTCATTATGTTTCTTTTTTTCAATAATCTGCAAAAGATATTCTCAATTTTCTCTATCTGTAAAATCGCAAAAGTCTATGTCTGTTTTTATGCTTTTATTTTTGCCTTCAATGTTTGTAGAATATAGTGTTTTAGATTCCATTTTTTCATATAATCTTGTTCCTTCAAGAAAGGCTTTTGCACCATTTTTATCTAAACTCATTGGAATTGCATTTGGAAAGTTTTTAAAATTAGAAGAATTTATATTGTTTCTAACGGAATAATCAAGTATGGCTTCTTGTTTTGCATGGTCTACGTAAGAACATTTTGGAGAAATTCTAAGATTGCTTTTGTAATAAAATTGTGTGGGTTCTGGTACAAAATCTGCAAAAAGATATATTTCGCCGCCAAAGCCTTTATCCATACTGTGTTCCACGGCTAGTTTTAAAAGCTCTGTTCCAATGCCTTTGTAATTTTTAGAATTATCGTACTCATTGGCAATTCCATATACATAAATTCTGCCATATTCATCTGCATTGTTTGTAAAGGCTATATGACCGGTTTTTATACCGTTTGTATACATTTCATATAAACTGCAATCTTCCAAAAGAATATCTTTTGGTTCACTATTTTTGATTATTACACTTTTATTATCATTGCCTGAATTATCTTTAATATTTACTTTTTTTACTATTTTTCTATTTTTAGAGGCTTGATAAATATCATTAAATAGTTCAAGGCACCTCGTGTTTGGCCTATTTGTAGAATTTGAACAAAAGGTTTGGTTTGAGCGTATTGGTATATTTTGAAAGATATTAAAAGGTAATGTTTTCATAGGGTATAAAATTAAAACAGGTGAAAGATATTTTTTGCTTTTTGATGATAAAACCGGCATGGGATAAAAATAGCTTTTATAATATAATTAAAAAAAGAGGAGCAAAAGATCAGTGAGTGTTATTGAACCCCGTTCTTGTATTGATTTTTTAATTACACAAAAATGTAATTATAGATGTGAATACTGTTCTCAATCAAAAAAATTTTATAAAAATACTCACAGTGCTGATGATGAGACCATTAATGCTTTTTTAAGGTTTATAAAAACATTGGATAAAAAGTTTGAAATTACAATTTCAGGCGGAGAACCTTTGTGTCATTCTAGATTTTATGAAGTGATAGAAGAAATTAAAAAATGCGGACTGAAACTTACTGTAATTTCTAATTTTTCATTTGATATTGAAAACTATAAAAAAATTGCAGATATAATGGGTGAAGATTTAGTTGAATTATTTGTGTCTTATCATGATAGCCAGGTGAAAGATTTTGAAGGATTTTTGGCAAAAGTAAAAGAATTTAATGATTATAAAAATCCTTGTACAAAATTTTCTGTAGCATCTGTTTTAAGTGAAAAAAATGTTGCTAGATTAAAAGAATTATCAGAGTTTTTGGCACAGTTTCCTGATAACAAAAAGGTGAACTTTTGTCTTCAGCACATGAGGATAAAAAATTCTTATGTTAAATATGAACAAGAAGCTTCGGAATTTTTAGCCAAAAATGCAAAGCCTGAACCTGGCCGGGTTTTAAATACTTTTGGTAAAATGTGCCATTCAGGTGAAAAATTCTTGCTGATTTATGAAAATGGTGATGCATACAGGTGTTATAGCTCTAGATTTAACAAAGCACATTCTATGGGGAATATTAAGGATAAAGATTTTAAATTGTTTAATTGCCCTATGCCTTGTATGAATTTAAAATGTACATGTCCAAAGCCTATAAGTTATAATATGCTGGATCTAACACGCAGTGATTATTTTAAAGCTGGTAGATGTCTTGTTAAAAATTTAATTTTCCTGCCTGGGCTTATTATTAAAAATATAGATATTTTAAAGGCAAAATTTGAACAAGGAGCATTGTTTAAGAAATAATGTATGCCATAGTGCCGTTGGTGCCGGCCTCCGCTTGTTGAAATCTTGATTTCGTGCAAGTTGGGTCCTCTTGGAGGACTAGCGCAGTCTCATAGTGCTTAAAATCGCAAAACTTATCTGCGAGAGCGGGAGTTGCGGTCAGTAACTTATTTCCGCCGTCTTGGCAATTATTGCACCGGCTCGCGCAGCTTTATAATTCTTAATATATATTAAATATTTTATACATTTGTGCCGTATCTCATTATATAGATAAATGAGGTGAAGAATAATGAAGTCTAAGGATAATTCTAAACAAAAGGAAAGAAGCATTTTTCCTGATATTATGCGAGTAGAAGGGGGCGCTAGAAGCTTTAATATATTAGATGAAATTGAAATTTTAAGCACAAAGGCAGATGCTGAAAATTCTAGAATTTTTAATAAAGAAGTACCTGAAGGCAGAGAAGCTATAAAAAATAGTATTGTGGATTTAATAAAAATTGGGTATGAATTACCAAATGTGGATGCTCCAGAAAGAATGCTTTTAGATAGTGGTATTTCCTACAACCTTTGTAAAGAAGAAAAAGAGCAGGAAAATACACCATATAAAATGGTAAATTTAATTTCTAAGAATTTTCGCCTGCCCAAAATTGAATATGAAGCCCAAAACAATGAATGGGATGAAAATTTTTTAAGATAATATTGTGAGATAAAATTTTTATGATAGAATTGATGTGCAAGATTTAACTATTTTGCGCATCAATTTTTAGTTTTGGGATGTAGCACTTTGCCGATGAGAAAGTGACTAGCGGATGCGAGCCGAGGGCAGAAGGCGGCCTGTTGAAAGCTGGCATTCAAGAGGAATGTCACTTTGGAGGAAGAGGCGGTAGCGCAAAAGTCACCAAGCTATTTTCTAAAATAATATAAACATATCGGGACGTAGCAGGGACCCCGAGAGAAAAGTTGACTCAATGTCAAGTTTTCGGTGGGGGTGCAAACAAAGTTTGCAACTTGGGTACCAAGTCGCTACAATTGAATTGACAGTTAAATAGTTTAATATCGGGACGTAGCAGGGACCCCGAGAGAAAAGTTGACTCAATGTCAAGTTTTCGGTGGGGGTGCAAACAAAGTTTGCAACTTGGGTACCAAGTCGCTACAATTGAATTGACAGTTAAATAGTTTAATATCGGGACGTAGCGCAGCTTGGTAGCGCACTACCTTGGGGTGGTAGGGGTCGCAGGTTCAAATCCTGTCGTTCCGAAATTTTAGGAGAGGGTTGCATGACCCTCTTTTTTAATACAGGATTTGAACCAAATGCAGGCATGCTTTTCTTCACAAATTCAGAAAGTTTTT
>CAJUNK010000024.1 GCA_910587815.1 Candidatus Gastranaerophilales bacterium
TAAATGTAAGATAGGCGTATGTTGTAATAACTATACTTTTAAATAACTTATGATTTGTGTCTAATCCTTGAATGGCAACCGTGATTTTATCTTGTTGACCGGCTTTTTTTAAAATTCCTGTTACTTTTTCCACTTCTTTTTTAGTGGCACAAATTATTGTAACAAAATTTCCCTTGGTCGTCTCTTCTATGGCATATTGGGCAAGGGTGTAGGTTTTTCCACACCCTGTCGGAGCTTTTATAATGGATAAGCTTTTTTCATCTGCATTTAGCAACCTTGCTTTTAAATCAGTAATTTCAATCAATTCTTCATCAACATTAGGACAATTTTCAATAAACTCTGCTTGTTTTTCTTCAATTTCAATGATTGATTTATCAGCCTTAAAATGTCTTAAGAAGGCTTTATTTATATCTTGTTCAAAATTTTTCCTTTCAGTTTCGCAAGATTGATGAAAACAAGAGATGTGAAACTTGCCCGAATTCATCAAATATAACTGAACAATATTCCCGTTTTTCTGCGTGTGTTCATCCTTGCCCGGACACTCTATTTGATAAAAATACCTGATAATGCTGCTACAGTTTTCTATTTCCCACGGTTTATTACAAGTATTCTTGTTAAATGGAATGCCTTTTGAAGTCAGATATTCTTCAATAAAAGTTTCTGCATCATCTGAATCAACATTAATCAATTGTTTTTTGGATGTTTTTTCACTAATGGTTTTAGGTACACCCATTTTTTGAATTTGAAGAATCGCATCTTTAATGCTAGAAGGCAATTCTTGTAATGTGCCGGATAATTTATAATTTTTAAAAAAATTGTACGCACCTGCGATATTTGCAAGTTTTGT
This sequence comes from Candidatus Gastranaerophilales bacterium, assembly GCA_910587815.1. GTDB lineage: Bacteria > Cyanobacteriota > Vampirovibrionia > Gastranaerophilales > Gastranaerophilaceae > MGBC122484. Next base: position 848 of record CAJUNK010000024.1, read on the forward strand.
GCTATTATACAATACCTCAAAACCAAAGGTATTTATGTAATTTCCTGTTTTAATTTCTTTTGTTGAAGTTTTGAAGAATAATTTAAATCTGCTTGAACCGGCAACACTTGTTTTTAAAGTTGAAGCATTGTTGAATAATCCTCTGATTAATTCAGGCAATTTTTCAGGTTTATCAACATCAATGGCAACTATACCAAATTCCTTACCTGTTCTTGCAGCGATTGTTGGGTATTTAGAAAAATCAAACTTTATTTCGTCATATTGATTTATCTTTAAGCCCTTAATATTATTTTTATAGGTCTTAGGAACAAGTTTAAAGCCTTGTGCTTCAAGGGATTTTAGTGTCTCAAGGTTAAGGTTTTTTAATTCTTCTGCTCTTAAGTCTGCAAGCAATTCATTTAAGAGGTTTTCAGCTTCTTTAATGTAAAAATCTTTGTTGACAAAATTTATATCATCTTGATTGATATCGTTTTCAAGCTTAATCCGCTCATTTGTAATTCTTATCTTTTTGTTTTCTTCTATTTTTTCAAGGTAACCGGCACTTTCATCATTTGATACAAAAAATCTGTTAATATTTTGAACCCTACTTCCTTTAAAACTCACATTAAATTTTTTATCGGCCTTTTTTGAAAACAAAAAGTGTTCAATGTTTTTACATGTGTTTATTGTTTCATCCGGTAAAACACCGTTTAAAATATAATTTTCTACAGCTTCGTAGATAACAGGTGCTTTTAAACTTTTTCCAAGCTGTTCCTTTGAAAAACAACCCTTTCTTTTAAAATTATCTTTAGTATCAACAGCACAAAAATTATTAACGTCTTTTTGTATTAGGATTTTAAAAAGAGTTTCTTCTAAAGCCAGATGGAATTTTTCTTCCCATACTTTTCTTATTTTTAAATCTTTGCCAGGTTTATTCCTCAGGTAGGTTACACCGTCGGTATTGGCTGAAATCACTTTATAGCCTGCATCTTCAAGTTGTTCAATTAACATAAGCAAATACATCTGACCGTTTAATGTCACGCTGTAAGCAGTTTTTGGGTCATAAGCATAAAAATTTTTATATTTAAAATTGCCATAAAAGCTGTTTATTATAATCTTTAGGGCATCTGCTCGTTTTTTATTACCGGATTTCTTAGTTAAAATCCTTTCATCTACTATTGTTTTATAAATTGTAATCCAGCTATCGTTTAAAAAATCCGGTTTAATTTTATGATTGATAATTAAATTGGGGTAATAACTTGCAACATCAATATCTACAATTTCATTATCATCTGAACGATAAATCTTATTTCTGTCTGTAGAATGTAATCCGCCAAGAGCAAAAGAGTATTTTTTATCTCCAATGATAACAGATTCATTTAAATCGGGTTTTTCAATATCGATAATTTTGGATGCGATTTTATCATGAAAGTCTTTTAAATTCTTATTTGTAAAAGAAATATTGGAGTTTAAAATTTCACGGATAGAAATTTTGGTATAAGACGAAACCCGTTTGTAATCTGTGAAATCATAAAAATTTAAATTATTCTCATCACAATACCTTAATGCCATATAATTAGCAGCAAGGCTTGAATCGGATAATTTTCTAAAATCCTTTTTATAGCCAAGCCTTTGCATTACAGGAAACATTTCTTTATTTAAAACTTCTCTTGCATCAAGTTTCGGTTTGACTTCAAAATAAAGCTTTTCAGTTATTTCAATATCATTTTCGCAGTAATTAAGAACTGCTTCTTGCTCAACCGTAGTTAAAATTTTATCTGGGTTAAACGGAAGTTCCTGTAATTTCTTATGTCCCATTGAAACACCAAGGGACTTAAGATTCCCTTTTTGAAATTGCATTAAATCCAATGTTAAGAAAGGAAGATAATATTTTGCATTATTGAAATCAGAAAATTTTGCCCTGAAAATAGGGCTGATTTGACCTTCAATCAAATACTTTGACAAATTATAAATATCCTGAGTGGAACATTTATAATTAAAATAGCCAAGAAATCTTAAAATTGTATCATCATAACGAAAGTTGTTAAAACCGGTTAAAACTAAATCCTTTTGGCCTAAAAAATTCTCTAATTGAGGCAATTCATTTAAGGATTCATCATGCTGAAAGGCTACAATGTTTTTTGTTTCTAAATTTTTGAAAATGAATAAATTGTAATTTGGATAAACTTCAATATCAAAGATAAAATTCATTTTGTCCCCTGTTTCCTTGTAATATTATTTATTTTCGCATACCATACATCCTGAAATCCAGTGACAGTGCGGCGATAAGCTGACGACATCACAGCAACATGACGACGACAAAAAACCACCTTTTATAAAAGGTGGTTTATCAGGAAAAATTTAAAGACTAAAAAGTTTTTTATATGATAATGATATTTTGATAAAAGCCTTGAGCATTTAGATAATAGTGATGCTTTTCGGGAGCGGCAATAAAAATATCATTGTCTTTCAACAATTTATTTATGCGCTGTAAAAATCTTGTAACGCTTTTGGGTTCCTGTTGAAGTCCGTTTGTTGCCGCAATTTCATCTGTTGAAAATATACCATTTTTAAGTATTAAATTTAAAATTGCCTTGAACATATTAACCCTATGTTGAGTGTATTTGATTTCTGTTCCACGAAGCCAAATTTTTTTAATTCTTGAATCAACAAGCATTGCAATATCTTTTTGTGGATTTATCGGGTCAATTTCGTAGGATTCATTGTAATCAATATTTAACATAAGTTTGCTCCTTTTTATTTTATATTGGAGTTCCATTATACAAAATTTTGCCCAGTTAGTTAAATTTTATTGAAAAAACACTGGAAAATGCCCGCTATATTGAATTGTGATTATTCATCTTTCAACCAATATATATTGTTATCACTCATAAAATCTGTAGCAATGATTATACTTTTAGGAAAAGTGCGCATATATTCACCCCTTGGAAAATTAGCCAAATCTGATATTATGTAATGCACAACACAATCTTTTATGATACATCGTATTAAGTCCATTTCATCTGAAAATGTAAACTCCATTCCCCTGCTTCTTTGCTCAGACGAATATTCTAAAACCCTATTAATCAAATCAGATAGATATGGTTTTAAAATTTTTCTTGTTAATGGAGAATATTTTAAATATTGGTCTGCAAATGTTGCATAAGAACCTTTTTTATTTAGCATAAGGTTTAAGCTTCCAAAAATTAATCCCAACATATTTACCTTTCTTTATTATTAAAATTCAGGAATATCTTTCCATATTTCTAATGTATTTTTTTTCATATATTGAAAAACCGCGTCTCAATTCTTTCCATAATGTTGTACCATATATTTCCAAATTTCTGTTTATATGCGCTATAAGTGTTATTGACCATGCTACATATGCATATCCCGTCAATGGGTTACTGGCCGCAGTACAGTTCTCAACATCATTTTGAAAGTCATAGAAAAGTTTTATTGCATCAGCGCAATTAACAACTTTGGAAAATAATAAATTATCAATGTTGTATGCAGGTCTATATTTCATCCTTATTTTTTGCATTTCAACAAGGATAATAGCCAAATCTTCCGGTGTAGTATAGCACCTTAACAATTCTATGGTTTGCGAACACATGGCGGCATGAACTGATTCTTGTTCGCAAAACCGTTTATACATTATGTCTACATCATTGCAACTATTAAATGGAGCTTTGGTTTTGTTTCCACCCGTAATTATTGCAATAATTACGATAAAAAAAATTAAAATTATAATTCCTAACAATATTTTGCCCCTTCTTTATTTACATAATACTTAAATATAATTTTTCCTGAATGTATATCAGTAATTTCTACATCAGGCAACCATTCATTATAATACTGTTGAAAATGTGTGAATGTATTTTTTGTGCTTAATTCTTGTGCTTTATGTTTAATAAACCTCAATTCAATTTTAGCTTTCCAAGCTTGTATATTTTTTAAATCCCAAAATTCATCTTTAATGGCAACCTTTATCAAATCCGGTCTTATAAAATAACGCTTTTTAAAAAGTCTTGTCAGAGTTGAATCATAATATATTAATTTATGCAGTTCTCTTATATATCTAACTGTAGGAATGCGAAAACCATTATTTAAGTTTATTCCATATCTGTTTAGCTTGCCGTCAATTTTATATTCATCCCGAATTATCTTTATTAATTCATCATACGAGATGATATAAAACTCTAACAAATCTGATGTTGTTGAATTTTGCACCGACATTACCTGTAATTTAAACCGCTGTTGCTGTAGCTATTTCCGTAGTTATTATTGTTATTAAGACCATTATTAACATAACCTGGCTGTAGAGTTCCCTGTGGTTGCGGGTCACCGAGTTTATTTGATGAATAACCGCCTAAAGGGGGATTATAATTATTATTTTGATAAGTTCTGTAATTCTCGGCACTATGTCTTGCTCTTGCCTGGTCGGTTGTTTCTAAGATTGGATAACCAAATGGTCCATTTGCGAATACGTTGCCTGAACCTAAAAATACCAATAATGCAATTAAAACAACTTTTTTCATACCTACCTCATTTCTCTACCTCAACCTCTTTAACTATAACGTAAAACAGAAAAAATAACACGCTCAGTTTGTTTCAATTGTTACAAAATGCAATCATAATTTTAAAATGGGTAAAAAAGATTTATTGGCCTTTGGTTTGCGTGTTAAAGAGTTAAGAAAAGAAAAGGGCTTAACTCAATCTGAACTTGCCGAAAAAATAGGGCTTTCGAATAATTTTATCGGAATGATAGAAAGAGGGGAAAGGAATACATCCGTTGATAAAATATTCAAGCTTGCAAAGGCTTTTAATATGACTTTGGCTGAATTTTTTAAAACCCTTTAAACTTTATCAACTGCCCAAAGTGTTCTCAAGCTTCATTAACATAGAATTAACCTGCCTCAATATAAGGTAGAATTCCTCGTTATTACTTATTTGCAAAGAACTGTCTAAAATATTAGAGTCCGACGCAAGGGCGCATATTTTAACCAGCGCTTTAATATCCTGAATCATGATTAAAGATTCTTGGATTTTTTGTTTTGGGTTTAATTCTTTACTGTGCATATTTTTCTTTTGCCTCGTTGTATATCGTGCCCCCATTATGCAGTATGTTTTGAAAAAAGTTAACATTTTAGCATAAATTTGCAATTGAAAAATTTAATATTTATTAACTTGACATTCAAACCTCAACACCACTGGGTGAGAGCATATTTTTAAGAAAAAGTTAATATTTTGCACAATTTTTGTGTAAACAAAACTTTAAAACTTAAATTCATTTCCATCTATATAATAATACTCATAACTAGCTGATAAATTTTAAATATTGCGATTAAAACAAAATGCGGACAAAAGGTACACAATGGTTGGTGCTTGTGATATATGCAACTATTTTTGGCAATATTATTCTTGCCCATGTTGTACAATTTAAGTTATTATTAAAGAAATTAAAATAGGAATTTAATTATGGATAATATTCAAGACCAAATAGAGGAACAAATTGTAACAGAACAAAAGATTGTGGATTATGATACACATGAATTTACAGTTGAAGTACTTTTATCAAAATTTAATAATGATGAAATTTTTGTTCCGGATTATCAAAGGGAATTTGTATGGCATCCTGATAGACAGTCAAAATTTATAGAATCTTTATTAATTGGAATCCCAATACCATATTTATTTTTATCTGATACATCTGATGGTAATCTTGAAATTGTGGACGGATGGCAAAGATTAAGTACAATAAGAGCTTTTAGTAATGGACATTTAAAATTGCAAAAGCTTGAAAAATTATATCGTCTTAATGGTAAAACCATAAATGATTTAAAGGAGTCAAGAAAAAAGAAGTTTAAAAATAAATCCATTAGAGCAATTATTTTATCCGATAAAGGAGATGAGAATGTACGGTTTGATATATTTGAACGCATTAATACTGGAAGTGCAGAGCTAAAAGCAATGGAAAAAAGAAGAGGTTATCTGCCAGGACCTGCAAATGATTTTATAAGAAACATGGTAGTAAAAAATGATTTATTTATAGATATGTTATCTATTACAGCAGCAAAAATTAAACGTAGAGAAGATGAAGAGCTTGCATTGAGATTTTTTGCATATTCTGATAATTATTTGAATTTTGTTAATCGTGTTGATATTTTCTTAAATGATTATTTAAAATCACAAAATAAAAAATGGGGGGAATTATCTGAAAATGAACTCAAAGAAGGTCAAAATACCAAAATGAATGAATTGATAAATACGTTTGAGTTTGTTCGTAAATATTTTCCGAATAGATTTTATAAAGACTCAAAAACTAAACAAATATCAAGAGTAAGATTTGAGGCTATTGCTGTTGGAACAAATTTGGCATTAAGAGAAAAACCAAATTTAGTACCAAATAATTTTGAGTGGCTTCAAACTGATGAGTTTAGAGAATTGGTTGAAACCGATGGAAGTAATACAAAAAAAAGACTTCGTGGTCGTATTGAATATGTTAAGAATAAACTTTTAGAAAGTTAGTAAATGCGTGAATTGAAACAAGATTTTGCTTCTAGATGTTTAGAAATAAAAAATTATCTTGATTTTGTTTCAAGCATAGAAGCCGAGGAAATATATAATAAGAATGGTAAAAGTTTAGATAATCAGATTATAAAAGTTTTAAAAGCCAACATGTTTCTTTTGTTATATAATTTGGTTGAATCAACAGTTGATAGAGCCATTGATTGTTTATTAATTCAAATATGTAACAATAATATTAAGTATGAATCAATTGTTGATGAACTGCAGTTGCAATGGTCTAAGGTACACGTTCGTCAGAATTTACAGTCACAGAACAGTAAAACAATTGAAGCTAATTTGAAAATTATTCTTAATAAAACTTTAAATGAATATGTTAAATTTGAAGGTGATTATAAACCTAAAATTCGTGATAATATTGATTCTGAAGAAATAAGAGCTATTGCTAAAAACTTTGGATTTAAATGGAAACCTTCAAAAGAGTTAAAAGGCGGAGTTTTTCTTGATACGATAAAACAACATAGAAATAATTTAGCTCATGGAAGCGTATCTTTTTCAGCTTGTGGTAGGGATTATGAAACAGGACAATTGGAAGATTTGAGTAAGAAAACTATAAAGCTTCTTGGGGAGTTTATCAAAACCATTGAAAACTATATTGATAACCAAGCATACAAAAAGGATTAATTTTATAAGGATTCAATATGTTTTTTAATAGATTGCCCAATAATCTTTCCCAAATCGACAGGTACAGCATTGCCAATTTGACGTCCGAGAACTTTATAAGTTATTGCTTCATTGTCCTTTGTAAATTTATAATTTTTTGGAAAAGTTTGTAAAATTGCTCCTTCCCTTAGTGATAAAGCCCTATTCTGATCTGGGTGTCCATATCTACCTGTACCATAAATATAAAATTGCGTTGTCATTGTTGGAGATGGAGCGTTCCAACGCATGCGTCCGTAAACAGAACTGTAAGTACCACCAGTTGGTTTTTTATAACATTCTGGCAAAAGTGATTCATCCCAATCTCTCCAAGTACCGCCCGGTTTTGATTGCTTAATTCTGCGTATATTTATCTCCGATAATTTTGGACATCTGTGTAATGGGTCCTTGTTGTTTATCTCGCCCGCTTTTAATGGGGGCAAATTTTTTAAGACATCTTCAACATTTTTCTTTTTTTTGCATGGATTTGGTTTTATTAAATTAATTTCGCCAAATTTTGAAGCTAGTAAAACCAACCTCTTTCTTTTTTGTGGTAATCCATATTCAGCACAGTTAACTATTTGATAAGAAATATGATAGCCTTTATCTGTTAGGTTATTTTTAAAGTTTTCAAAAATATCAAACTTTATAAGTTCAGGAACATTCTCCATTGATACAACGTCTGGTTCAACATTGTTTATATGTTCTGTAAAATAATTTAACAGTGTCCATTTTTTATCTTTTACTCTATCTTTATATTTATTTGTCTGTTTTGAAAATGTTTGACAAGGTGCACATCCTACAAGAACTTTTATATCATTCTTTTTGTAGAAAGAATTAATTTTATTGCTATCTAAATTTGAAATATCAGCACAAATAAACTTAGCTTCATTATTGTACTCATAAGCATATTTGCAAGTTTCGTCACTATCAAATCCAGCCACAACATTTAGACCAGCTTGTTTAAGTCCACAAGTCAAGCCACCGACACCGCAAAATAAATCAACTACTTTTATTTGTTTATATTTATTCATTTATTAAAACCTTTAATTATATCATATAAAAATAATCGACTAAAATAAATTAAAAATTGAGAAATTTTACAAAAAGATATATCATTAGGTTGAAAAATATGCAAAGAAATAATAAATTATAAAAATTAATTTTGAAAAATTCTAACATACTCTTCAAACACATAAGATCTATTCCTATTAAATCCTGTTTTTTCTTCCAGAATACCAATTTCAACAAAAGCTTTAATCAGCCCGTTTGCTGAAACAACCGAGATTTTAAGTTCGTCAGAAACGGTTTTTGAATTGATTTTAGGTTTGGAATATAAAAGTTCCAATAATCTTTTACCATTCACGGCTTTTTTGCCGATTTTAGATAATTTATTTTCGCACTTTTCTTTTAATTTTATAATCTTGTCAAACGTTTTAATACTGCTTTTTGAAGTCTCAATAACCCCATTTAAAAAGAATTTAAGCCATTGGGTCATATTATTTGTCTTTTTTATCATAGTTAAAGAATCATAATATGATATTCTGTTTCTTTCAAAGAAGTCTGAAATATATAATACAGGCTTATTCAAAAGCCCTACGCTTATTAAATAAAGTATAATTAAAAGCCGGCCTGTCCTGCCATTGCCATCTAAAAACGGGTGGGTTGTTTCAAACTGATAATGCGCAATGCCTGCCTTAATAATTTCAGGCACTTGCAAATTTTCATTATGCAGAAATTTTTCCATATCAGACAATAATTCCGGCACCATGTCAGGCTTTGGCGGAATAAAAAAAGCATCTTTCAAAGATGAGCCGCCAATCCAGTTTTGAGAAATCCTAATTTCGCCGGGTGTTTTGTGTTCACCTCTAACGCCTTGCAATAATATTTTATGAGCTTCTTTAATCAAACGCAAAGAAACAGGAAGCTCGCTTAATCTTGCAACAGAATAGTTTATAGCTTCAATATAATTTTGAACTTCATGCCAATCATCTCTTAATTCCGGCTTAATTTGTTCTATCGGGCTTATAGCATCATCAAATGTTGTTCTCGTTCCTTCAATCCTGTTTGAATCCGTTGCTTCTTTTGTGGCATACATTTTAATAAAAAATTCAATATCTGGAATTAAATCAGCATAGGAATTTAATTTACCAAGCCAAAGACCGGCATCTTGTAAAAGAGTGCCAAGTTCTTCTAAATTCCAATCAATATCATCATTTATAAAAGACGGTAGAAATGGCTTATAGCCTTTGTAAAGCTCATATTTTCCAGCTTTATATGCCTTCATTATAAATTCCTTATATTTAAGTTAAATTCAATAAACTTAATTATACCATGATTTTATTAAAGTTTAAATAATAAAAGTTTTTGGATTAAGGAAAAATAAAGGAAGAATTCCGGTAGTATTGTGGTAAAATACCGGTAATTTTATGGTAGTAATATTTTGTTTTAAAAAAGCCTTAATTACCAGCGATTCATTTTCCAAAAATCCACTGGGAGTTTTTCTGGCTCTAGAGCGAAGAACCTTTTCAGAAATTACCCCCATAGGGCGGGGCTGATAAATTAAAATAACGGGCTTTTTCCTTTGCGCTTTGTTCGCTTAATGTTTTAAACACGGCATAATAAG
>CAJUNK010000025.1 GCA_910587815.1 Candidatus Gastranaerophilales bacterium
TTACTTGTTTTTATTCCGCCCCCAAGGCCGCCGCTATTTTCAATGTATGTATCATCGCTTTCATACTTGCCGCCCTTGCCACCCGACACGCCATATACATAGCCATCAACTACAATAGATGTACAGCCACCATCTTTTCCGTTATATCCTATGTTTGCATCCTTATTTCCTCCATCTCCCCCGACTCCTATGTTAAAATTAATCTTTTGTCCAGGAACTACATCAATTTCACCAATCCATATCTGTCCTGCTCCGCCTCCTCCACCGCCATTTGTTGCAAGATGATATTCACACTTTATTGGTGGATATGTATAATATAGACGCAATGCACCAGGTTTACCGTCCGTAATAGAGCTACCCCCGCTGCAATTATTTGAATGATTAAATATTGACGATGGCACATTTCCGCCGCCGCCAGCGTAGCCTCCTCCTCCGTTAATACCCCCTCCTCCGCTTCCGCCTGAAGCGTCTCCGCATACTGTTGGAGCATTATCATTAGGATAATATATACCGTTTGCCCCTCTTACGTATCCACTACCGCCTAAACCAACAGTATTTGTTTGATTTGTGCCGCCATTAACTATAGAGCCATTACCGCCTAATCCAGCATTTATACCACCTCCATCACCACCCTTACCACCAATTGCTGTTACACCTGTATGACATGTGCCAGCTAACCCTCCAGCTCCTCCACCTCCTGGTGCTTCAATGAGAAAATTGTTTGATGCATCTAATACCGCTGTAGAACCTCCACCTCCACCACCTGCACCACCTCCACCATTTCCAGTTAAACCGGAGCCATTCCCCCCCGTTTTACCTGGATGAGCACCGTTTCCTCCTGCGCCACCTTGAAAATTACCCCCTGGGAGTTTTCCGCCTTCACCAACTTTTAATATAAGCTTTGTTGTAAGTGCAGATATATTCAAGGTTTGATTGCTAAAATATCCACCACTTCCTCCTGTTCCTCTACCACAACCTCCACCACCAGCTCCACAGATAGTTACTTTTGCTTGAATTGTTTCATTTGGATTATATGTATTAGATGCATTAGCAGTTTCTAACCATTTTGTTGCACCTGATGCAATACATCTATTATCTAATGCAGGAGTTGTTCTATTTGTCATAGTAAAAGATGTTTCACCAGGAGTTAGAAAATCTGCATAAGTCTTACCATCTTCTCTACCTTTTATTTGAACATAATTTGCATTAAGCCCTCCACTAGCTCCACCGCCGCCTGCACCTGTCATAAATACTCTAAGCTTTGTAACACCATCAGGAACTATCCAATTACTTTCAGATGATGTTATCTCCTTATATCCATAACTAGCTCCACCCCCTGCTCCACCTCCACCAATACTTGTAATATTTATTGTATTAACCCCATTAGGTACAGTCCATTCAAAATCTTCATAGAATGTCCTACTATAATCCCCCCTAACACCACCTGTTCCACTTACAACAACATTTTCCCCAAACTTCTTTGTCATCACAGGAGCAAGTGCTGCCATTAAAAGTGATGCCACCAGTAATGCCATTAATAATTCTACTAATGAAAATCCGTTTAGTATTTGATTGTTCCTGTATTTTTTGTACATATAAGACCGCTCCTTTTATTGTTCATTTTAATTTTGCTCATACTATACCATGTATAGTACAAGATTGTCTATATGGTTAGTTAAATTTTGCAAAAAAATAAGTAATTATATTAATATGTGCTATCAAAAATTAATTACAGGTGGAATAAAAAGATTACGCTCCAATTGCAAATTGACACAGGAACAATTTGCAGAAAGAATTAATATGAGCGTTCAAGGATATAGAAATATTGAGCATAATAAATATCTGCCAACTGGAGATACTATAGATAAAATTTGCAATGAATTTAATATATCGCCTGTGGAATTGTTATTGCCCCAAGCGCAGGATAATACAAACAGTATTAAAAAAATTATCAACAATAAGCTTGATGCATGTGAGCTTGAAAAACTGCTTAGAATAAATAGAATGATTGATTTAATGTAATTTTTAAAGCAGATATTTTTCTAATGCTTTTTTATCAAAAAGTTCAATACTATTTTGATTGTGGATAAAAATAAGGCATGTTATTAAAGATTTAAACATTGAAAATTCGCTTCTGTCGAATTTTCTTCTTAAATCTTCCATATTATCTGCTAAAAATTCAGTAATTAATGTTTTATTATTTAAGCTTAGTGCTGTTAGAAAATCCAAACCTTCTTTTGTTGATATGCCTTCAAAATAAATGATATCAGGGGATTGAAATTCAATAAATCTCATAGCTTTGTCCATATTAAAGCCGATGCTTTCATTTAATTCGCACTGAAGGGTGTTTTGAAGTTTGTATTTTGCAACACTTTCTAAAGTCATTGCGACCATATTTTTTGGTGTTAAATCATTTAAAATAGAATAGACAAGATGTGTTTTGCCTGAAAGTGCTCCGCCAGATACAAGAATAATGCCTGGTGTATTTAAAAGAGATTTTAATGTATCAATTTTTTCTGTATCTTGAATTAATTCATCAATTTTTTTTGGAGGGTGATAAATTTTTAATACAAGTCGTTCGCCATTTATTGTGGGGAATGCAGAAATGCTTGCCATAAATGGAATAGAATTAACATTGAAATTTAATTTTCCAAGCTGTGGTACTTCTGATACAGTAGGATCAAGTGCGCAAAGGGTTTTTATCATTTGAATAAAGGAATTTATCAGAAGAGATGGTATGGTTCCTGTAGAATAGCTTTCTCCCATTTTTTTAAAATTAACGGAAAGCCCTTCTTCATTATGTTCAAAATAAAGTTCATGCGCATTTTCTTTTATGGCATGTCTTAAAATTGCTCTGAATAAGTTTTGCAGATGTTCTTCATCCAAATCATCATTGTGTAATTCATCTTGCCATTTAAAATCAGGATTTGCAATGGTTTCAATATCTTGAACTTTGCCTTTTGCATCATAATATTCGTTTATTTTTTTTAAAATGCTTTTTTCTGATCCTAAAACGGGCTCTATTGTTTTATTTGTGCGTTCTATTATTTTATCAATTGCAAATAAATCTAAAGGGTCGGCCATTGCAATTGTTAAAATATCCTCAATTTCAAATAAGGGAAGTATTTTATAAGCAATAGCTTCATTATATGTTATAAAATTTAGACATTTTTTGTCGATTTCATAATCTTCTAAATCAACGGATGGAATATGAAGTTTGTCTTCTAAAAATTTTAATAAATCATGTTCTGATATCATAGAAGTATTTATCAAAACCTGGCCAAGATTAATATTTTGTGCAGCAGCAAGGCCTTGTGCCTTTTCAATATCTTCAAATGTAATAATATTGTTTCTCACAAGGTCGTATTTTAATTTATCAATAGTTTTATTTGTAACTAAATCCATATTTGTACATATTAATTTGTATATTTTTGTATAACATCAAGCAAATCTGAAAATTCAAATGGTTTTGTTATGTATTCATTTGCACCAGTTTCTTCGCCTATTAATTTATCGTTTTCTTGGCTTCTTGCTGTGACCATAATTATTGGAATATTTTTATATTTTGCATCATATTTTAAAAGACGACAAATTTTATAACCGTTAATTTTTGGCATCATAACATCCAGTATAATTAAATCTGGTTTTTCTTCTTTTGCAAGTTTTAAGCCCTCTTCACCATCATAGGCATATAATGTTTCATATCCTTTTGATTGCAACATAAAAGATAAGGTTTCAACTATATCTTGCTCATCGTCAACTATTAATATTTTTGCCATAATCTCTCCAAAAAATATTACATGCCAAGAGAATAATCCTCACTCTCTTTTTTGTATGTGGCTTTTTCTAATACTATACCATACTCTCCTTCTTTCAGGCTATTTTCAATTCTATTTGTCATAAAATCAAATGCACTTTTTTGGAGATTTGGAAAATAAATTTTATAAATGTACATGTCGTTTTCTAGGTATTCAATTTCCTTAGAATTTTTGGTAAGCTTTATTATATTTTCTTCTTTTAGCTGTTTTATAAAATTACCAGATGATTCTTTATTGCTGGCTTTTAATGTTAAAAGATTTGTAGTTTCATTTATTTTTTTGGATGCATTTAAATCTATTTCAAATGCTTTGATGTCAGAATATACAGGAATTACAACGTTAAAATTAGAACCTTCATTTTCTTTTGATTCTACCCAAATGCCGCCAAGATGAGAATCTATAAAATGTTTTGTAATTGTAAGACCAAGGCCTACGCCGCCTGCATTTCTTGTAAGTGAATTTTCTATTTGAGAAAACTTATCAAATATTTTATTAATATCTTCTTCTTTTATTCCAATTCCAGTATCTTTTATTGATATATTTATAAAGGTTTCGTTAAAATTGCATGTTGCAAAATTTTCAATTGGAGCAATTAATGTGCCTTTATTAATTTCATTATTGTTTATAATTTTTGTGCTGATTTCAATCTTTCCGCCTTTTGGGGTGAATTTTATAGCATTTGTTACAAGGTTTGATAGGATTTGCTCAATCCTTTTTGGATCAGCGTAAATATCGGGAAGATGGTCTTCAAAATGTGTTTTAAGAACCATTTCCTTTTCTTTTATTTGGTTTTCAAAGGTTTTTGAAATTGTATCAAGGGATGTTTTAATGTTGTATTTTTTATATTTAAAATCAAATTTCCCTGTTTCTATTCTTGATAAATCTAATAAATCTTCTATAATTCCAGAAAGCCTCGATACATTTCTTTTTGCCATATTTGCAAAATGCCTTGTAGTGTCACTGATATTATCTGACAATACTATGTCAAGAGAGTTGTTAATAGGCGCCAAAGGTGTTCTGAGTTCATGGGATACAATTGAAACAAATTCTGATTTTATTCTTTCTAATTTTTTTAGTTCAATATTTGTATTTTTAATTTCATTATACAATGTTATGGCACGCAGCGGAGAAGATATTTGGTGAACAATTGTTTGAAAACATACAACATCTTCTTTTGAAAATGGTTTATTTCTATATATTAAAAGAGTAGCGTATGTTTTATCTTTTATTTTTATTGGTGCAGCAAGTTTGTCATAATTTAAAAGTTTAGTGTCCAAATTTTGGTTTTGATAGGATGGTTTTATATGTTCTTCAAGTAAAACTTTAGAAAAATCAGCATCTGCACTATTATTTTCTTTTGCAATAGATATTATTTTTTCTTTAATGATTTCTAAAAGACTGTTTTCAGGTTTTTTTAGTGAATGTATAATGAGCTTATTTTCAGATTTATCATAGTTTTGGGCATATATTAGTGCTGAAGCTAAATCAAAGCTTAAAGTTTTTTCTAATGTTTCAAACATTATTTCATAAAGTTTTTCTTTATCAAGATTTCCTGATAATTTTGAACTTGTATTGTATAAAACATCCAATTGATAAAGGCTTCTGCTTAATTCTTTGTTGTCTTCTTTGTATTTATCAATATTTTTTTTGGTTTTAATGTATGAATTCAATGTCGAGTTTAAAATATTTTTGCATATAGGTTTTTGAATAAAGTTATCTATAAAACCCGAAAAATCATTAGAAAAAGAATCTATAGAATTTGGATTATAAATTAATGTAATAAAAATATCATTATTTTCAATGCTTTTTATTTTTTTAGAAAGTATATCATAATTTTCAATATCATCATCTATTAAAATTGATGCAAATTCATTTTCTTTTATAAAATTAAATGTTTCTTCTGCATTAGAATAAATATATGTTGAATGTTCCAATTCATGTTCATCAAAGCATTCTGAAATTTCACATAAAAGATTATTGTTTTTTGAGATGATTAAAAATTTTGTCATAAAAAGATTTTATCAAATGTTATACTTTATGACAGTTTTTTAACAAAAGTTAAGCCTTATTACTTTGCTAAATATTTATATAAAGATTGTGTGTCGCATACACCTTCATCTAGCATTAAATCAGCTACACTTTTTCTTCTTGAAGCCATCCATAAAGGTTTATCTAGATAGTCCTTTTCTATATCTGGCAAATATTTTCTTGAAATTTCAAAAAGATGTTTTATGACATCTGAAGCTGTCATTTTTAATTTTTCCACCATATAATCAAGGCCAAATTTAGCGCTTTGCAGGCCTAAAATTTCTAAATCTTCATAATTTAGAGGTTTTAAGAACTCTAAAACATCATAAATTGCATCTTTTGAGTATAAAATTCCTTTGTAAAATGCACAAATACTCATTGCTAATATAATATTTTGAGAATCATGGTTTCTGATTTCAAGACAATTTTTTAAACGCACATCAGGGAAAGTTAGACTTGAGTGCAAAATATAATCATTTAATGTTGCACTATTGCCTTCATATCCTTTTTGCATAAATTCCCTAAATGTAATTTTTCCCATAATTTCAATATTTTTGTCGTCTCTTTGAATAAAGAGCATGGGGACATCAATAATTGCATCTATATAATCTTCAAAACCCTGTCCCATTCTTGTGTTTATAAGGTTTTGATAAAAAAGGTTGCATCTATCATAGCCTGTATATTTCCATGCAAGTGCTCTAAAACTTTTATAATTTGTTAAGCTATTATCTCTTATTGGGCTGTTTGCATAAAATCCTGTAGCAAATGGGCTGATGTATGCTGCTGTTTTTAATTTTAAAATAGCATCATCTTCTGATGTGTAATCAAAATTTGCCTGCACACCTGCTGTCTCTTTCATCATGACCGGGGCAAGTTTTCCTATCCTTGGGAGGTAATCTGCCATAATTTCATATCTTTGTTTTTTAATTATTTCAATATCCGGGTATGTATTTTTAGGGTTTATTCCATAAGGCAGAAAAGTGATATTATAATATTCTCCAAGTTTATCAATTTGTCTTGCATAATAATTTATGTTTTCTAAAATATCATTAAGATTATTTTTTGGCTGCAAACTTATTTCGAATTGTCCGCCTGGTTCTAATGAAATTGAATTAAAACCATCTTTTGCACCAATTACAATATCTGAATCAAAAATCAGTTCCCATTCGTTTATCATTGCAAAGTTTTTTATGATTTCAGATAATACCTTGTAGGGTGCATTTTCAAGCGCTCTTGAATCAAGTGAAATTCTTTCATATTCAAGGCCTGTTTTAAGTGTATCTTTTTTACAATTTTCTTTATAATATTGTATAATTTCAGCCTTTGTTACAGGCAGATTTAATATTTTCCAAATTTCGGAATTATGTTTTGAGTTTACTATATGTTGCATATCGAGTATATTACCATAAACTTTATTTTAAACATTTGCCATAAGGGCTAATGTTTAGTCTATTAATAATAACACACAAGAGTGTATTATTTTGCTATAATAAAATCTATGGATAATTTAAAAGAAGTTTATATTCTGCGTGCTAAAAAATTCAGGGCAAAAAAACGTCTGGGACAGAATTTTTTAATTGAACCTTCTATTTTAGACTGTATTGTGTCAAATGTAGATAATAATGATGTTGTACTTGAAATTGGTCCAGGACTTGGTTTTTTGACTGAAAAACTTGTTAATACTGCAAAAAAAGTTTCAGCAGTAGAACTTGATGAAGATGCGATTAAAGTTTTAGAAAAAAGTTTAGGCTGGCATGAAAATTTTAAATTAATCCATGCCGATATTTTAAAAACAAATTTAAAAGATATTTTTAATGAAGAATATAAAAATGGTCAAAAAATCAAAGTAGTGGCAAATATTCCATACTATATAACATCTCCAATTATTGTGCATCTATTGGGTGAAATTGATGAAATTTGTAACGAAAATCGTGGCATGATTGATGAAATTATTTTAATGGTTCAATATGAGGTTGCAAAAAGAATAATTGCAGATGAGAATTCTCAAAATAAAGAATATGGCATGCTCTCTATTTTGTCACAGTTTTGGGCAGATTGCAGTATTATAAAAAATGTTCCAAAAAAGTGTTTTTTCCCAAGCCCCAAAGTAGATAGTGCTATCTTGAAAATAAAAATTAATGATAAACCAAGATGTGAAATTACCCCATATCTTAGAAAAACAATTAAAGCTGCATTTTTAGGCAGACGCAAAAATATTAAAAATTCACTTTTAAATGCCGGTTTTAAAAATGTGGAAGATGCTATAAAAGAAGCTGGTTTTGATATTCAAATAAGGGGTGAAAAATTATCCATTAATGATTTTTGCAAATTATCAAAAACATTGTATAAATATAGTGACGCAAACAATATGGCAATAAAAAAGGGATAAAGCATGCCAAAGATAAAAATTAAAGCACCTGCAAAGATTAATCTAACATTAAGGGTGGGAAAAAAACGTAATGATGGATTTCATCCCATAGAAAGCATTATGGCTGCAATTAATCTTTTTGATTATATTTATATAGAAACTAATGGCTTGAATGATATTTCAGTATGTCCAAAAATAATAATAACATCAAATAGTGATGAAATTCCTTTAGATGATTCTAATATAGCATGCAAGGCATGCGAATTATTCTTTAAAGAGCTAATAAAATTAAATAAGCATGAAATTTTATTGCCTAAAGAAGTGTTTATCAATATAGAGAAAAATATTCCTGTATGTGCAGGTCTTGCTGGTGGCTCTACTGATGCAAGCGCTGTATTTTTTGGGCTTAATAAAATATATGGTGAAATTTTTAGTGCAAATAAAATCGATATGATGTGCATGCAGCTAGGGTCTGATTTGAATTTTTGTATAAAAGGCGGCATGAAATTATGCAGAGGAAGAGGGGAAATTCTTGAAGATATTGAATTTAAGGAAATTCCTATTACTCTTATTAAGCCATTCAAATTGAAAATTTCTGCAAAAGAAGCTTATCAAAGGTTTGATGAATTGGGTGATAAAGATTCAAATTTGGCGAACGATTTAGAATTTGCATTAATTTCTCATTATAAAGAAATTAAATATTTAAATGGACTTGGTTTTCAAATGTCAGGTTCTGGTCCAACATTTTTTGTCCAAAAGGCTTGCCTGGAGCCAAAAATGGTAGAAAAATTAGGAAAAGATTATTTGATTATAGAAAATTTAAAAACTGTAGAATATGGAACATCTGCTATTTAGCTAATAGAGCTGGTTTTCACTGTTTTTTAAGTTTGAAATTTTAACTTTTGTAAACATTTTTCGAAAAAATAGAAAAAAAATGCTTGAAATTTTTTTTATTTGTTTTAAATTAATAGTTACGGATGCAACGCACATTCAAAACTTAATAAGAAAGAATTTTTGAAACAACTAAAAAAAAATTAAAAAAAGTTCTTGACATTAAAAATTGAAGTGTTAACATCATAAAGGCGATAGTTCACCGAACGACACGCCAAAGGAACTAAGAAAGTACATTCTCAATAGAACATTAACAAACAAAGCTGGTTAAGCGATTAGAAGAGCAATTCTTCTTGGCTTATAACAACTTATTAAAAAACAAAAAAAGTTTTTTAAAAAATCGCTTGACAATAAATATTGAGATGTTAAGATACTGATTACGGTGCGAATCAAAAAGCACCAAGGAATTGGTAAGGAATGGTTCAGGAATTAAAGATTAAGCAAGTTTTTGCTGGACTATTCACGAGAAAAAAAGTTTAATCTCGAACATTGAAAACTGAATAACACATTAAAATACAAACGACAAATACCTGTTGATTTTTTTAAAAAACAACGGACAACTTTATTTTGAGTCAATCACTTCTTTTCGAAGTGTCAGACATAAATTTCTGACAACGGAGAG
>CAJUNK010000026.1 GCA_910587815.1 Candidatus Gastranaerophilales bacterium
AAGCCAATCTTTGATAAATAAGCACCAACATTAAAATTAAAAATGCAAAACCAAAAGTATATATCCAAAATTTTCTTAAAAATAACTTTATTTTTTCAATCATAAAAACAGTTTAATTTTTAAACCAAAAAAGACATTAGCTAAAAGAATAATAATCAAAAAGATAAATGCAAAATAAATGCGGCCCCGTTTTAAACATAAAAAGGCAGCCGCAAATATATTTATATAAAATTTAATCTGTTATATATCCTGCAATAGCACTTTTAGCTGCAACATAGGGAGATGCAAGATAAATAAAGCCTTTTGTATTTCCCATACGACCTTGGAAATTTCTATTTTGAGTTGCAAGACAAACTTCTCCATCCCCCAAAATACCGCCATGCACCCCAACGCAAGGACCGCAGCCTGATGGCAAAAATGATGCACCAGCATCCACAAAAATATTTAAAAGCCCTTCAGCCGCTGCCTGTTTGAATATTTTTGGCGAAGCAGGCACAATAATAAGCCTTACATCAGGATGTTTTTTCTTGCCTTTTAATACATTAGCAACCACTCTTAAATCTTCAATTCTTCCATTTGTACAAGTGCCCACAAATACCTGATTTACTTTTATATTATTTAGGTCTGAAGCAGGTTTTGTATTATCAACAGTATGCGGACAAGATACAGTACAAGGTATATCAGCCGCATTAATCTCTATAACTTTTTCATATTTAGCATCTAAATCCATTTTAATTTCTCTGAATTTATCTTCCCTATCATTATCTTTTAAAAATTCATAAGTTTTTTCATCGGATTCAAATAAACCGCATTTAGCACCAGCTTCAACAGCCATGTTTGCAAGGGTGAAACGTTCTGCCATAGACATATTTTGAATAGTAGAACCAGAAAATTCAAGCGCTTTATATGTAGCACCATCTGCACCAATCATCCCTATTAAATAAAGCATTAAATCTTTTGAAGTGACATTTTCTCTAAATTCGCCATTAACAACAATTTTATAAGATTCAGGAACTTTTAACCAAGTTTTGCCAAGTGCAAATGCAACAGCAATATCTGTTGAACCCATTCCAGTAGCAAAAGCACCAAGTGCACCTGAAGTACATGTATGAGAATCAGCACCAACTAAGATTTCACCTGGATTTACAAAACTTTCAATCAGCCTTTGATGACAAACACCTTCTCCAATATCAGAAAGCACAGCGCCATATTCTTTTGCAAACTCACGTATAACAAGATGTGAATTTGACAATTCTTTCCTTGGGCTTGGAGCAGCATGGTCTATAAAAAGTATCGTTCTTTCAGGATTTGCCAATTTTTCTTTACCAAGTTTTTTAAACTCCTGAATAGTTAAAGGTCCAGTGCCATCTTGCACAGCAGCCACATCCACACGTGCAATAACTAATTCACCCGGCAGGACGTTATGTCCTGCATGTTCAGATATAATTTTTTGAGCCAGCGTCATCCCTGCCATATCGATAATCCCCTTCACTCCATCTTCTTTAATCATTCAATATAGTTTATTATAATGCAAATACACCCATAATGGAAATATCTACTTATTAAGGGATGTAAATTTTCAAATATGTTATAAAATAAAAGAATGGAAAACAATCTAGAATATTTTTGTATACTTGGCGGCGGCGGAATAAGAGGCTGCTCTTACATAGGCACTTTAAAAGCCATTGAAGAATTAAACCTTAAAATCACAGGCTGGGCAGGCTCTTCCATTGGTGCTGTTGTTGCAGCGTTATACGCATTCAATTATACAATCGATGAAATCAATGAAGTTTTTGAAGCAATAAATATCGACTTTTTTAAGGATTTAAATTTCAGTCTTGGAAAAGATTTTGCACTATCAAAGGGTGGGTATTTTTACGATTGGATAAAAGATAAAATAGAAAGCAAATTCTATGGTGCAAGCTACATCAAAGGAAAAATGCCGCCAGTAACATTTAAAGATGCTAATAAAAATATTGTTATTTTTTCTGTAAATTTAAGATATTTAAACTTTTATGAATTTTCTAAAATAAAAACCCCTGATGCAGAAATTGCAAGTGCAGTTAGAGCATCTGTCAGTATGCCAGGGTTGTATAAACCCGTTATGAACGAAAAAGATTGTCTTGTAGATGGTGATTTAGTAAAATGCACACCACTTTGGCGGGTAAGTGAAACCATTAAAAACACTCAAAGCAGAATATTGGAATTTAGACTTGAGGACAATGAAACTGAAAAAAATATTACAAATACAGCAGGATACCTAAACGCTGTATACAATACAATCACTGGTTTTGCTACAGATTACATTGTAGATTTATACAAAGATAAAGATAAATTTGACTATATAAAGATAAATTTGCCTGATATTTCAGTGGTAGATTTTATGATTTCAACCGAAAAAAAATTAGAAATGGCAACAATAGGATACAATACCACAAAAAAATATTTTACAGAAATTTATCCAAAAAAAAGAAAGCTTCTTTTTAACACATATTATGAAATACAGCTTATGTTGATGAAAATTAAAAGAGAAATTTCATCAGATAGAATAAAGCATGCATATATAATTTTAATGGAATTGATGTCTTTTCTTTGTGAAAACAAAAAATATATTGATATTAAAATTTACGATAAAATTTTAAATTTTAAAAACATATTCAAAGAAAATTATAAAATTTCAAAGTTTTTGTTCTTAAACGGTTATAGTTTAAATAAAATAAAGCTAACACAAGAATTAAACGATGAACTTGTTAAAATTTTAAATAAAAAAGTATTAGAACTAAAAGACAACAAAACAGAATGCATACTCTAAATTTTATTCCAGCGAATAAATTCCATAAACTATGTCATCCTCTAAACCCTTAACCAAGGAAGGTCTAACACCATAGTTTTGTATAATTATAGAAAACACATAATCTTTATTAGAAACCGAAGTAACGTAACCCGCAAGAGAGCTTACCCCAAAAATAGTGCCTGTTTTTGCCCTCAAATTGCCGGATAAATCACGCATACGTCTAGCTAAAGTGCCTTCATCAGCTGTTATCATGTATTCTTTTATTTTAGAAAATTCATCTAAATACACTAATGCACTGCTCATCCAAAATGTTGAAAACGCATTATACCTAGATACACCTGATGCATCCACAAGATTGACTCTGTCCATATTGAGCCCTGCACCTTTATTTGGATTACCGTAGTAATCAAAAAACATAGCTTTTGCATCTTCAAAACTTCCAGCTTTTTCAATATTGTTAGCTGTATTGTTTCTTGCCCAAGAAGCACCTGCAAGTTTAAATATCGTCTCCGTTGTAAAATTATCACTTGTTTTAAGTGCAAACCTTACAGCCTTAGTAATTGGACGCCTATAAGATGCTATTCTTTTAGCATTTTGAGGTACTTTTTTTGTATAAAAAGGTTTAGAATACGAAATACCATTTTTATCAAGCGCCATCCTTAATTTAAATACAAAAAACTGCGCTGGATCTAGGATTGGATAGTTCTTCACGGTATCACTTGAAATTTGCCCCTGGAGGGTAATTATGCCTGTTTTTTCACCATAATTTAAAACAGGCTTAAAATCAGTCTTGCTGCCAACTTTTAACTCATTTACAAAAGAAAGTTTATAATTGTTGGTTTGGGTGATTTTCACACTATTTTTATCACTAGAAACATAAAAATTAACTTTCACGCTATTTTTATCAACAATATATGGTGAAATTTTTGGAGAATTAGGCCATAAATCATCCACAGTCCAACCATCGGGATAAGGCTTTTTATCAATGATTGTATCATCTATATAAAAATTTCTAATGTGGCCGCCATAAGCTGTTTTTATATTCTTTGCCAATGTGTTTAAATCATTGGATGTCAAAAGAGGGTCTGCCCCCAGTTTTAAGTACAAATTTTTATCTTCATCTATATAAGCAATTGTTTCAAAGTAATAATTATCACCAAGTTCATTAAGCGCTGCTGCCAAAGTAAATATTTTCAAAGCAGAGGCTGGATTTAAATAGATATTAGGACGCCTTGAATAAGTACAGTCTTTTGTTTTTGCATTCAATACTGAAATTGAAATAACAGAATCGCCTCCAAGACCAGTATTGTCTATAGCTTTAGAAACAGGGTTTGCAACAGCGCAGCAGCATGAGGCTGCAAAAATGCAAATCAAAAAAATATCAAAAATTTTAAACCAAATTTTTTGCATCAAACCCCGCCTTAACAATTTTTGGATAAAAGCCAAAGCTGTTCACTTTTCTATTCTCCAAATTAGGATAAGTATTACGAACATCTGATACAATAGCCATATTTACTGATTCATAAATATAGCCTTCATCCTCATTTAATACTTTTACAACGCTGCCAAGAGGATTAACAAGCATGGAATATCCTGAATTATAGATGCCATCTTTAATAAGCCCTGTTTGCGAAAGCGCCAAAAAGTAAGTTTGATTTTCAACAGCTCTTGATTTTGCCATAGCATCATATTGCGCGCGTCTTGTTTTGGGCCAGGCAGACAAATTAACCATTAAATGAGGAGCATCAGATGAAGTTATATAGCTTCTGAATAATTCAGGAAATCTTATATCATAACAAATTGAAAGTCCAACTTTTAAACCCTCAATATCGACAATTAAAGGATTGTCACCAGCTGATACAGCCATGGCTTCACCATCAGGTGAGTATAAGTGAATTTTATCATATAATGCACAAACTTCACCCTTCCTGTTTATTACAGGGCAGGAGTTAAAATATTTACCA
The DNA here is from genome assembly GCA_910587815.1 of Candidatus Gastranaerophilales bacterium. Lineage (GTDB taxonomy): Bacteria > Cyanobacteriota > Vampirovibrionia > Gastranaerophilales > Gastranaerophilaceae > MGBC122484. Next base: position 4,759 of record CAJUNK010000026.1, read on the forward strand.
TTATTCTGTCTAATATAAGAACCACCAACAATGTTTACATCATATTTATATGCAAGAGCACATAAAAAATCTGGAGCTTCCATATTTTCAGATGCAAAAGTTCTGAAACATTCAGGATGCCAACCTAGTGTCCAAACTTCTGGTAAAAAAACAATATCAGGCTTGCAACCATCATCTAAAGCAGACAAAAACAGTGTTTCAACCTTATTTTTATTCGCTTTATAATCAGAAACAACAGAATTAAGTTGAATAGCCAAAATATTCTTATGCATCATTAGTTCTCCGATATCTCTTTATTTTTAGAGCTCCTCAGGAGAAGCAATTCTTCCTAAAATTGCGCTGGCAGCAGCAACAGCAGGAGATGCCAAGTATACTTCAGATTCAGGATGCCCCATTCTGCCTACAAAATTTCTATTTGTGGTAGAAATTGCTCTTTCACCTTTTGCAAGAATTCCAGCATGACCCCCAAGACATGGTCCGCAAGTAGGAGTGGAAACAGCACCTTCAGCCTCTACAATAGTTTGAACATAACCAAGTTCAATTGCTTTTAAATAAATATCCTGCGTACCAGGGAACACTATTAAGCGCACATTTTTATGCACCTTTTTACCGCGTAAAATATCAGCAGCAATCTTTAAATCAGAAAGTCTGCCGTTTGTACAACTACCTATTACAACCTGATTGATTTCAACATTGCCCACTTTGCTTATTGGTCTTGTATTTTCTGGCAAATGCGGAAAAGCAACCGTAGGCTCAATATCAGCTACATCATACTTTATAATTCTTTCATATTCTGCATCAGGATCAGAATTGTAAAATTTGTATGGCCTAATAGAGCGCCCTTTTAAATACTCTTCTGTAATTTTATCAGGGGGAATAATACCGTTTTTTGCACCAGCTTCAATTGCCATATTGCATATAGTAAATCTACCATCCATTGGCATTTCATCAATAGCGCTTCCTGTGATTTCAAGGGTTTTATATAAAGCTCCATCTACACCAATGTCACCAATCAAGTGCAGAACTAAATCTTTTGCACTTACCCATTTATTTAGTTTGCCATTAAATTCAACTTTGATAGCAGATGGAACCTTGAACCAAGTTTCACCTGACGCCATAGCACAAGCTAGATCTGTAGAGCCCACACCGGTTGAAAAAGCACCCAAAGCACCATAGGTGCAAGTATGTGAATCTGCACCAATAATTAAATCTCCGGCAGTTACAATACCTGAATCAGGTAGAAGCGCATGTTCAATACCCATTCTACCTACTTCAAAAAAGAATTTTAAACCTTTTTCCCTTGCAAAATTTCTGATTAAATTAACCTGTTCTGCGGATTTAATATCTTTGTTTGGAACAAAGTGATCTGGTACAAAAACACATCTTTCAGAATCAAAAACTTTATCTACGCCAATCTTTCTAAATTCATTAATAGCAACAGGGCCTGTAATGTCATTAGCCAGTGTAATATCTACACGCGCATTAATTAAATCCCCAGCTTTTACTTCATCTTTACCAGCATGGGCTGCAAATATTTTCTCTGTGATTGTCATTGGTCTTGGCATAGTATAAAATCCCCTTATATATTAACTATTCTGCTGATTTAGCCCCTTGTTTTGCTTTAACATCCAAAAGGGCATTATGTGCTATTACATATACAGCACAAGTTTTAAGATTTTGGATGTACCATGCACAATTTTCTTGTGCGCATACTGAATTAATATCTTTGCCTGCTGAAATCAAAGGGCAAATTGGAATAGTACCGCTATTTGACATAATCTACCTCATTTTCTAACTATTTCATAGTTTTTTCTAATTCTCTAGCTTGTTTTTGAAGATTACAATGGGTCTCATCACACCTTTTTTCATAATCTTTATAAATTTTCGTTCTATTTATAACTTCATCAAAATCTACAAGATGTGCGTCAAAATCAGGGCCATCAACGCAGGCGAATTTTACTTCATTACCAACAGTTACCCTGCAAGCACCGCACATGCCTGTGCCATCTACCATAATAGGGTTCATAGAAACCTCTGTTTTAATACCAGTGTTTCTTGTTAAATCAGCAACAGCTTTCATCATAGGCATTGGCCCTACTGCAATTGCATAATTAACGGTTTCATTTTTCATTATATCTTTCATAATATCTGTTACAAAACCTTTGTGGCCCAATGTACCGTCATCTGTTGTAATAAACAGTTCACTACATGCATCTTTCATCTTGTCTTGCCAAAAGATTAATTCTTTATTTCTAGCACCCATAATCATATAGACTTTATTTCCAGCATCTTTAAAAGCTTTCGCTATTAAATAGCAAGGCGCTGCACCATATCCGCCAGCCAAGCAAACAACAGTACCATATTTTTCAATATGGGTTGGCTGCCCTAGAGGCCCTACTATATCTTCAATTTCATCCCCAACTTCAAGTGATGCCAGCTTTTTTGTTGTGTAGCCAACTGCCATATAAACAATAGTTAATTCTTCTGTTTCCCTATTATAATCAGCAATTGTAAGAGGAATTCTTTCGGAATTTTCATCAGTTCTTAAAATAATAAACTGGCCAGCTTTGGCATTTTTAGTAATAAAAGGTGCTTTAATTCTTATTTCAAATTGATTTTTGCAAAGCTCTTTTTTATATAAAATTTTATAACCCATAAACTTCTCCATTATTTTAGCATGTGCACTTTCAAAGTTATTATACTATAAAATTTTAAAACTTGAAAAGAAAAACAGGATTTTACTCCTGTTTTAAATATACAAATAATAAAACTTAATATTTATACACATTTATACATATTGTTCATATTGAGCATTGTTGACAATTTTTATCATCTCTTCATTAATATTTTTATACTCATAAATACAGCTTGTCATAGCACTATTTGAAGTATTATATGCTACAGAATCCTGTATTATGCTGTTAATATCAATATTTGCAGCACTTTTAGCATTTAAAATGGTTTTGATTTCATCCATATTCATTATGCTATCATCTTTAAATTTGCATAATTCAAGAGCATATTCAGTTACAAATCCATTCCTGATTCTAATTGAACCTTCTGTATTATCAAAATCTATAACCAAATCTTTATTATCTTTTCTAAAACGCAAATTTTCTTTATTTATTCCATCGCCAAAAATTATAGTATCATTTCCCATTTCAGAAATAATTGTATCATTGCCGTCACCTAAATTGTAATAATAATTGTTTTCATACTGAACACCATTCCAATGCGACACTCTAGTGTATATATTGTCATCCCCTGCACCACCTGTTATGTAATTATACACTTTTCCTATATTTGCAATTTTTTTCACATTAATATTATCGTTTCCATCTCCGCCAACCAAAGTATTCCAGCCAGCGGTAGCCTGCTGCACATTGATGGTGTCATTTCCATTTCCACCATTTAAATGAATACTAGTATCGCCATTATGTGTAATAATGTCATCTCCATCTTCACCATAAGCTCTCACACTGCCATGGGTATTATTAATTACATCATTTCCATCGCCACCATATATTGTGTCTGCCCCTGCTCCGCCATCTATAGTATCATTTCCACCATAACCATATATTATCTCGTTTGCATTAGAGCCTCTAAGGTTATCGTTTCCATCTGTACCATATATTCTTAATGATTTTATTGCTTCATTGTGAGTTAATGTAGTACCATCACTGAATTTATATGTTTCAACTGCATATTGGTTATTTAAACCATTTTTAATTCTTATTGAACCATCGACATCGGTAAAACTTACAATTAAATCATTATCATCACCCCTAAAGTGTATATTTTCTTTTGTAATACCTTCGCCAAAAATCATTGTATCATTGCCGTTTTCTGTATTATAAATATCATTCCCATCCCCAATATTATAATAATATTCATTATTAAAGTATTTCTTATCAAAATATGTACTTTTAATTACAATATTATCGTTACCGGCACCTGGAGTAATGTAATTATATATCACATCGCGGTTTCCAATATCTTTAATATTTATACTATCATCCCCATCCCCGCCATATATATGATTCCAGCCATAAAACGCCTGCTGCACATTAATAGTATCATTTCCATTGCCACCATTAATATATATGCTTGCATCACTATTTTCAGTTATTATATCATTGCCATCCCCACCGTAAATAGTATCATACCCTTTGCCGCCATCTATAATGTCATCCCCATTTCCGCCATAGATAACATCATTACCCCTGCCGCCAATAATGGTATCGTTGCCGTCTCCGCCATAGATGGTATCATCCCCTTCGCAGGTATCAATATAATCATCCCCATCTCCGCCATAGATAAGGTCATCGCCTTGTCTTGAATAAATGGTATCATTCCCGGCGCCTGCATATATAGCTTCATCCAGGCTGCTGCCTTCAATGCTGTCTTTTTCATCCGTTCCATATATTATCGTTTTATCTGATATTTCAAGAAGGAATTTGAATTCTTCCCCCATATTGTTGTAATGATTAGCGTATTGGGTGAAATTACTTTGTTCTTTTAATCCAAGGTCTATGAAGGTTTTTGTGAAATCTTGAAGAAGGGTTTTTCCTGTTTGTTTATCTTCTAATATTTTATTATCAATATATTGTTGCACT
>CAJUNK010000027.1:0-5588 GCA_910587815.1 Candidatus Gastranaerophilales bacterium
CTGTATGAAAATTTATATTGAAGGCTGCAAGTATTTTTTACATATTTTCTTTGAAATGGAAAATATTTGTATAAGAGGACCGTTAAAAAGATTGGGGCACAATTATTTTTAAAAAAAGAAGTTAATCTTGGGCTTCGTCCATGTCCTCGTTACAAATATTTAAAATTGAAAAGAAAAACAAGAGCACCAGTAAGATCCCGAAACAAGTTCAGGATGGCAGGCGGGGGTGATGACAGAACAATTACTGGATTAAAAACCCAACCTATAAATTTGCATTTTTTATGGTTTTAAAAAATCAATTGGGTCAATATTTAAAACATCGGCAATTTTGCACAACGCCTTAATACTAGAAAAATTTTTCTCTTTGTTTAATATGCACAAAAAATATTACTCTAGCCGTATTTTCACCAGTTACAAGTTAATATTAGTATTAAAATAAAAATAGCAAATACAAATAATAAAACAGGAGAAAAACTATGAATGCTTTCCCTTCGATAGAATATGTCAAAACCCCAGATGTTTTTTAGCAATTTTTAGCAGAGACAATATCTATATGCATAGCAAGTTATAAAAAAAATAATAAAAAAATAAAAAATAGCAGACAAGAAATATCCAATGTCTCGTCTGCTACTCAATAACTAAAATATTTTAAAGCTTATTTTGTAGCCTTTTCATAGGTGAATTCTTTACCAGATTTAGATTTTAAAATCATTTTATTTCCGTCAAATTTATATTCCATTTCATTACCAAATTCTTTGAAATATTCATCTTCAGCTTTCATATCTTCAGGCGCACCAGCCATTTTGGTAGATGCCATATAGCCAAATGTTACTGTATTTTTCACGGTTTTATAGGTGCCAAAATATCTATTTAGCGCCTGACCATGGTATCCGCCCTTTTTATCAAATCCTAAGGTAATATCTATTGGATATTTTGGTTCAACAAGCGTATATTCATTGCCCGCAGCATTATTTATAAAACTGCATGATGCAAGTGACATAAATGCAAACATTGAACAAAAAAACGTATTCATAGAAATTCTCCTTTAATTATCTTCTACTTTTGTGGATGTTCTATTACTTGTTTTATTTTAAAATTCACAAGTGAAAAAGCACCCTATGTTGCCATTATATAGTTCCATAAAAATTATATTTATGAAAACCTTGGCCCGTTGTTTAGTTATTAAACCTAAACACCATTATATCTCCATCCTGTACAATATAATCTTTTCCTTCTAATCTTGCGACGCCTCTTTCACGGGCACCAGCCCAGCTTCCTGCTTCTATAAAATCTTTATATGATACAACTTCTGCTTTTATAAAACCTTTTTCAAAATCAGTATGAATGACACCAGCTGCTTGCGGAGCCTTTGTACCTTTTGCAATAGTCCATGCCCGCACTTCCTTTTCACCAGCTGTAATGTAAGTTTCAAGATTCAAAATATCATACGCAGATTTTATCATCTTATCGATGCCTGATGTTTGCACGCCCAATTCTTTCAGATAATTTTCAGCCTCCTCTTTTCCTAAGGATACAAGCTCAGCCTCAATTTGCGCACAAATCATAACCACTTCTGCCCCATTTTTTGAAGCATATTCTTTTACGCAATTTACATAGTCATTTCCGGTGGCAAGCTCTCCTTCTGAAACATTAGCACAGTATATCACAGGCTTTGTCATTAAAAGATGAAAATGATGTAAAAGTTTTAATTCTTCTTCATTAAACATCTCTTTTGCATTAATAAAACTGCCGCCTTCAAGCTTTTCCAACAGTCTTTCTATAATTGAATTTTCTAAAACAGCATCTTTATCGCCTGCCTTCACCTGTTTTGCAATCCTTTTTTGACGATTTTCAAGGCTTGAAATATCAGCCAGGGCAAGTTCTGTATTTATTGTTTCAATATCATCGATAGGATCAATTTTACCATTCACATGGATAGTGTTTGGGTCATCAAAACACCTTACCACCTGAATTATGGCATCTACTTCTCTGATATTGTGTAAAAATTGATTACCAAGCCCCTCGCCCTTGCTGGCGCCTTTTACAAGGCCAGCAATATCTACAAATTCAATAGCAGTTGGTATTACAGTATCAGTTTTAACCAAATCTTGCAATTTATATAATCTCTCGTCAGGAACACTGACAACACCAACATTAGGCTCTATTGTGCAGAAAGGATAGTTTGCACTTTGAGCATTAGCAGAAAGTGTCAGTGCATTAAAAAGTGTTGATTTTCCTACGTTTGGCAATCCTACGATACCGCATTTTAACATTTTATTTTCCTTTTTTATAAATCAGTTGTACAATATGGACATTTTGTGGCATTAATATTAATTGAAGAAAAACATCTAGGACATGATTTTGTATCAATTTCCACCTGCACTTCTTCTTTCTTTTCCACAGCAGCCCTTAATTTATTTATAAATTTAATTAATAGAAATACGGCAAAAGCCACAAATATAAAGCTTATCAGCGTATTTATAAATAATCCGTAATTAATCGTAACAGCGCCAGCAGATTGCGCAGCCTCTAATGATGGGTATTTAACAATCTTTCCTTCATAATCAGGCAATGTAAGATAAAGATTTGCAAAATCCACCCTGCCCATAATCCACCCCATGGGAGGCATGATGATATCTTTTACCATAGAATCTACTATTTTTCCAAAGGCAGCACCAATGATGATACCCACCGCCATATCAATCACATTTCCCTTTATGGCGAAGGTTTTAAATTCATCTGTCCATTTTTTTACTTTGCCAATACCTTCATTAAGCATGCTTTTTTCCTTTAAAACAAATCTTTTAGCCAATTTTAACACAAAAACACTTGTGCTTAAAAGAGATGGCAAAAAATTTTATTTATGATATTTAATAATATGCTAGGCTATAAAAATGAGGATATTAGATATGATCATTAACAAAATTTCAAACACCTATACAAATAATTCATTCAAGGGCGCATACTTTGTAGCAGGAACAGGAGCAAAAGTCAAAGAGGCAGAAGAAGCAATAAGCCGATATGCTAAAAATAATAAAGATTCAAATATAAGTATAGATAAAAGAATAGGAGATGGCTATACAACAGTGGAACTGCCTGCCGTTATTTTTGTTACAACTGGAGATGATGTTAAAGAATACAATAAGTTTTTAGCAAAAAAAGCTGAATATTGCAGCGAATGCGCAAGTGCCAACCCAGATCCATTAAAACACAAAAAGTTTGAAACAAATATGGAGAAAAATGCTCATGGCATTGCCTATAAAGCTTTTATAAATAAGAAAGCGATAATAGAAAATTGCGATTTTGAAAATGGTCTAAAAAATCTTAAAGCAGAAAAAGTTCTTGAGGCAATAAATCATAACGCATTTGATTATGAAAATGGCATAATAGAAGAATAAAAATCAAGTATATCTTTTAGCAAAACTACAGTAAAGTCCCTCAAAATTTTGAGGGACTTTATATTGTATTAAGCTTTGTTTAATCTTTTTTACAAAACTTTGCAAAAATTTTAAACATTAGCAGGTTTTTTGGATTCTAATTGCAATGTCATTGTTGTAATATCACAAACTTCAGCAGGTCCAAAATATTGAATAGCACCTGGGAATACATAACAATCAGTTTTTGCCCACCTGTCACGGTTTTGTTCAAATTCCCTAAATACAGGCCCATCTAATTCAACAAGAGCCTTTTGAATAACAGGTTTCATTTTACCATGACGTCTTTCCATATTCATCATCATTGTTAAAGGCACTCCGCCTGCAAGCCATTCTGCGGCAGGCTTTGTCAGATTTTTAACAGATGATAGATATCCTGTTAAGCCTGCTGAAATTAAAGCAAAAGCATTGTAACCCAATGAATAACAATAATCAGCATCAAAGTTACTTGGCATAGCGCATCTTCCTTCATAACCAAAGAAATGTGCCTGATCAGAGAATTTACCTGAATATTTGCCTGCTGCCTTCATTTGGGCAAGTCTTATTCTTACCATTTCAATTAAAAGTTTTTCTGTTTCAATTTTTGAAACCTGAACATTGCCGTGTGGGTCTCTATCCATTAATAATTGTGCCTTTATCATATCTGGAAGGCTTGCAAATACACTTTTATTTTCACTATTTAATTTTGAAGCTATAATTTGGTATTTATCAGCATTTGAAGCATTTTTAAAGCTTTCTTCTTTTTCTAAATCTGCAAGTAAATCATTTAGGTTTGCAATCATAGTCTTCATTTCAGGAATAAATTCAATTAAACCTTCAGGAATTAATGCTACACCAAAGTTTTTACCATTATTTCCGCGTTCAGCTACAATATCTGCTATATAATTTACAATGCTTTCAAGCGATTGTTTTTTTGCTTCTACTTCTTCAGAAATAAGACAGATATTAGGCTGTGTTTGAAGTGCAACTTCCAAACCAACATGAGTTGCTGAACGACCCATTAATTTAATAAAGTGCCAGTATTTTTTAGCAGAATTTGCATCTCTTTGAATGTTGCCGATTAGTTCTGCATAAGTTTTTGTTGCAGTATCAAAACCAAATGAAATTTCAATTTGTTCATTTTTAAGGTCGCCATCAATTGTTTTTGGGCAGCCAATTACTTGAACGCCAGTATTTTTAGCCTTTAACCATTCAGCGAGCATACATGCATTTGTATTAGAATCGTCTCCGCCAATAATAACTATAGCGCCGATATTTAAAGCTTTGCATGTAGCAAGAGTTTTTTCAAACTGTTCTTCTGTTTCAAGTTTTGTTCTGCCAGAACCTATGATATCAAAACCGCCTGTATTTCTGTATTTATTTATAAATTCATCATCAAATTTAACATATTCACTATCTACAATTCCTGAAGGGCCGCCTAAAAAACCATATAATTCATTGTTTGAATTTGCAGCTTTTAGTGCATCATAAAGCCCTGCTATAACGTTATGTCCACCAGGAGCCTGACCACCTGACAATATAACACCAACATTTTTTGCTTCTAAATTCAAAGGAGAACCATTTGAGGAATCAAAAGTCACAATAGGTTCACCATAAACATGGGAAAATAATTTTTGAATATCATCGGCATCTTTTACAGCGCTTGTGGCTTTTCCGGTTGAAACCTTGATATTTTTAATGCCTGATTTTAAGGCACCAGCTAATTTTGGATTGTAATTCAATCTTTCTTTGTGTAATGGTGATAAATCTCTCATCTAAAGTATCTCCTTTAAAACTTTTGTAATGCTTTATAATGACATTTTAATACAAAAATAGCCGTTAAGAAATCTTTTTATAAAGATTCTTTTAAAAACTTATTGACAGAAAATTTTGAATAGGTATTATATAAATGTGAATTGAATATTTCGCGGGAGTAATTCAGTGGTAGAATGCTTCCTTGCCAAGGAAGATGTCGCGAGTTCGAGCCTCGTCTCCCGCTCCATTAATCGCCTTAAAGAGGCGATTTTTTAATATGAGACGAGGAAACCTCTTGCAGATAAAAGTTACACTTTTACTGCACTAACTGTCTGTAAATCGCTAAAGCTCAACAGACAGTTGAGTCCCGCTCCATTAATCGCCTTAAAGAGGCGATTTTTTAATATGAGACGAGGAAAC
>CAJUNK010000027.1:5688-8907 GCA_910587815.1 Candidatus Gastranaerophilales bacterium
CTCTTGCAGAATTCATCATAAATACAACATCAGGTTGAAATAGCAACATGACTATGTTAACCTAGATATATAATAAGGATTTTATTATTATGAAATTTGATGTAGTAGTGCATAAAGAAGAAAATGGATACTGGGCAGAAGTTCCTGCTCTAAAAGGTTGTTTTACACAGGGCAATACTATTGACGAAATTAAAGAAAATATAAAAGAAGCAATTACCGCTTGGTTCTCTGTTGATATTCCACAAGATGGGGATGAAATCATATCAGTAGCATTATGAAAAATATTACTGGTAGAAAGCTATGTAAAATTTTAGAAGAGAACGGATGGAAATTAGCAAGAATAAATGGTTCCCACCATATTTACACAAAAGAAAAAGAGGAAGCAAGAATTGTAGTACCTGTACACGGAAATAAAGAAATCAAAACAGGTTTACTAAAAGCCATTCTTAAAACTGCTGGTCTTTTATCATTATTTTTCAGCTTAATCCAATAAAACCAAATGAATATAAGATATTTTTTAGGACAAGTTAAAAAAAGATTTTTACACAAAGGTTCAAATATTTTCTACCTCTGCAAATTTTTGTTAAATAAAATTGAAAACAATACAATCCTTTTAATTGAACCAAACAATTGCCACACAGAATTATTCCCCTCATTTGTAAAATATTTAAACACCTTGGGTTTTAATGTTGAAATCATTGCAGCGTATGAACAAAAAAATAATCTGCCAAAATTAAACGTTAAAAATATCTATTATTTCACTCTTTTTGGCGCAAAAAAAGCCCTTAAATTTAAAAAAATAAAAAAATATAATTTCCTAATATTTACCTCATACAGATTATATTTTGCACACCCTGATAAAATAAGGGATTATTCAAAGGTTTTTGAGCATTTTAAAATTAATGATAATTTGATGCAAAAAACAGCTGTCACACTTCATCACATTGAAGATTATGATGAAAATATTAAAAAATGTTTGGGCGGAATTATTCTATCCAAAAATTTAAAAGAAAAAGGCGAAAACCTGCATGTTATAAATCCATGTCATTTCAAAGAAAACACAATAAAAAAGAAAAATCAAAAAACAATTTTTGTATCAATTGGAAAACTTGAATTTGAAAGAAAAAATGCTGCACTCCTTTTTAATAATATAGAAAAGCTAAAAACCCTTGGTATAAAGGATTTTAGGGTAGATGTCATTGGGGATAATACGCAAAATGATGTACCAAAAAGTTTAAAAGATTTCATAAACCCGCTTGGAAAATTAAGCTTTGAAAAACTATATAAAGTTTTAGAAAATGCTGATTTTTACCTTCCCCTGTTGGACCCTGAAATTAAAGCACATTTAAGATACATTAAAAACGGCACATCAGGCTCTTTCCAAATGATTAGAGGATTTTTACTTCCACCATTGATACATAAAGCCTTTGGGGATGTCCATGGGTTTGATGCAGCAAATTCAATAGTTTATGAAAATAATGATACCTTTTTAGATGCACTTTGTGATGCCATAAATATGGAAAATGAAAAATATTTAAAGCTGCAAAAAGAGCTTTTAAATTCAAAAAATGAAATTTGCGCAAAATCAATTCAAAATTTTAAAAACCTGTTAAGGCTGAATTAGCCTTAATCCTATCATTAGCTCTAAAATCAACATCCGCATTAGAATATTCCCTAAATTTTATTGCATCAAAAAGTTCAAACGCTCTTTTGATTGCCTTATCGATTTCATAGTTTTTAAAATCTCCAAGACGCCCAAGAAAATAAATATTATCAAGCTTTTTAGCTTCATTTTTATATTTTTTATAAATTTTTATATTTTTTTCATTCAAAATAGGGTAAAATCTTTCATTTTCGCCCAAAATGAAATCTTTCACGTATTCTTTTGCAATTATAGTGTTATCTGTCTTTTTATCCATATAATGTTTAAATTCATGAATTTTCACAAAATCGTAATTGTTTGGATAATTCATAACACCATATAGCTGGTAAAATTCTTTATCTATATCAATAAAATCAAAATATGCACTTCTATATTCCAACACACCATATTTGTAGTCAAAAAATTCATCAATTGGACCTGTATAAAAAATTCTATCAAAACTACCTATATTAATATCTTTATAATCAGTTGATGTAAGAATTTTTATGTTCTTATGATTTAAAATATTTTCAATCAATTTTGTATACCCATCTTTTGGAACACCTTGAAACTTATCTTGATAATATCTATCATCTTTGCTTATAAACACAGAAATTTTAGACACACAATCAGGTTCAATTTCAAAAGAACGAGAATTCCATTGCTTTTGGGCTTGATTAAAGAAAGTATTTTGATAAATATAGTTTGCAAGAAAATCAAAATCTTTATCCCAAAAAACTTTTCTTTTAAAATCTATAATTGGGATTTTTGCACTGTATTGATATTTATTCATAAGTTTATATTCAAGTTTACTGGCAAAAATTTTGGGGAAAATTTTATTTATCGTATTCAAGTTAAAAGGAAGCGTTACACTGATACCATCAATCAATGCGCCGTTTTTGTGCATATATGTATTGAATTTTGAAAATTTATTTAAATATTTCCAAATGTATTCATAATTTGTATGAAAAATGTGAGAACCAAATTTATGAATTTTTATGTTGTTTTTATCATAATCATAACAAGCCCCGGCAAGATTTGGCGCCTTATCTATAACAAGCACATCCTCATTCAATGTATCTGCAAGTTTTTGTGCCATAACAGCACCTGAAAAACCTGCACCAACTATAAGATTTTTCTTTTTTAAATTATTGTGGGACATTTTTATTCCTTTTTATATTTATGTCAAAATTTATATTAAAATATGGCAGCAAAAATAAATATTAGAAACAAGACCTAATACTGGAATTTAAAAAAATTCTATGGTAAGATTTTTTTATTCAAAATATTTTGGGGCGTTAGCCTTGATGAGCATCTAGCTCGTCAACAACTAAATCGGTAGCCAGCTGCGCCTTGTAAAAATTTGACAATTGAATATTTTATTTTGGGGCGTTAGCCTTGATGAGCATCTAGCTCGTCAACAACTAAATCGGTAGCCAGCTGCGCCTTGTAAAAATTTGACAATTGAATATTTTATTTTGGGGCGTTAGCGCAGCTGGTAGCGCACAACACTGGCAGTGTTGGGGTCAGGGGTTCGAATCCCCTACGCTCCAGTTTAGGCGTTCTATCCGAACCCC
>CAJUNK010000028.1 GCA_910587815.1 Candidatus Gastranaerophilales bacterium
AAAAGTAACCCTTGGACCAAAAGGCAGAAATGTTATTATCGGTAAAAAATACGGTAAACTGGAATTAAAGGGTATAGTATTTTGGTCGAATTTTACCGTCATTGTGAGGAGCGTTAACGACGAAGTCCTCCAAGAGGACCCAACTTGCACGAAATCAAGATTTCGGCAAGTGGAGGCAATCGATAAAAACACCAAAACTATACAAAAATTTTAAAAGAAATTGTTTTTATTGTTTATCTTAAATAAAGGTTACTAAAATTATGAAAAATTTACTTATTTTTCGCACGTTCTGTCGTGCAAAAATTATTTCTTGCTGTGCAAAAACCAGGCGAGCTTATTCTGCCTTTTCCCTTGTTGAACTTTTAATGGCACTTTTAGTGGCATCACTTTTAATGACAGCACTTGCTCCTGTGATGACAAGAAAATTTGGAGAAAATGTAAATATTACTGGAAATATGAATCCAGCAGGTACGGTGAAAAAAACTGTTGAAATTGAATATAATTCGGCAGATTGCAGCGATATTAAAATTGCAAGTGATGGCAGTCAGTATTGTGAAGGTGAATTTGAGGTGCCTGGCGGATACAACGGCATGATGAAAATAACACTTATTGGCGCAGGCGGCGGAGGTGCAGCTGCATCAACCGCAGGTTATACTGAATTTACAACAGTTGGTGAAACAAATACTTTTAAGGTGCCAAATAATGTTAATGAAATAGAAGCCACCCTTGTATCGGGCGGTGCCGGGGGTGGTGCAGGCGGTCAGGTTATGGAAAATGCAAATTTTTCAAATAAAGATGGAAAATTTAACTGGACTCCTGTAGATATCGCTGTTAATAAATATGTAAATGTAACTGGATGCGGTGGCGGAGGTGGAGCTGGTGCACAAAGGGGCAGGGTTGTCACCCCTATTGGCGGTGGTGTAGGCGGCGGCGGGGGTTCCGGGGCTTACGGTTCAACTGCACTTTATGTTTCAAATAAAACACCTTGGGAAATCCATATTGGCGGCGGTGGCGGAGGCGGAGCCCCATTTAGAAATGAGGATGGTGCAAAAGGTGGTTATTATGCTGGCGGTGGCGGAGGTGGAGCCGGATGGCCTGCAACGTTAGCCTATGGTGGTGGAGCCGGCACGGAAGCTGGTGGTGCAGGAGGCAAAGGAGCTGCAACCAATAATAATGCAGATCCTTTAAGGAATGGTGTGAGCGCCACTCCTGCTGGCGGTGGTGCAGGTGGTGCAGGTACCACGTTGACAGGTGGAGGCAGAACAAATACGGGTGCTGCGGGTGGAGCCGGCGGTTCTATTGCTGGCGGTGGTGGTGGCGGCGGAGTTGTTGGTCAAGGTGGCGGAGGCGGTGGCGGCGGTGCAACACGTTTAATAATTAATAATGTCCTTGCTGCAATATGGCCTGGCGGCGGTGGCGGCGGGGTATCATCAGGTTGCAATAGTAGTGATGGAACAATAAGCAGCTGTTATATTGGTGGTGCAGGCGGCGGCGGTGGCGGTGCAGGCGGCGGAAAGGGTGGTGATGCTGTGGATACGTGGTATGGTCTTACCCCGCTTCCTCCGCATAGAACCGGAAATCCTGGGCTTGGTGGATATAGCAGTTTGTTTAGAATAAGTGCAAATGGTAATGGTCCATACGGTGGTGTTATCAATGTTAATGATTATGCATTTGATGCAAATTGTTGCCATGGGGGTGATTCTTTTGAACCAAGTGGTGATATTGCTTTTGGTAAAAATGGTAAGCATGGTGCACTTAAAATATCATATTTAGATTATGGTATATCAGGTGGCGGTGGCGGCGGAGCTGCAATGGTGCCTTTAAGGAAAGTATCTGTTACGCCTGGTGAAACCTTGAAAATAAAGGTTGGCAGAGGCGGAAAAGGCGGTACAACAGGATATATAAAAGATAATGGTGCCATAAAACAACCTACTGCTGGCGAGGATGCATGGAGTAATACAACTGAAAGCAATTGCGTTGTGAGTAGAATATCAAAAGCAAGCGGTGAAGTATTAATTACGACAAGCTATTCAACAAATTATGCTGGTCCTTTGGCAGGTGCCACCAATGGGGGAACTTTTCCTTATCACGGCATGGGTTCCATTAATGATGGAAAACCTACTATGCCAAATGCAAATGGTGCAGTTGTTGTTGATGGATTTACAAATACAAGTGGTGGTACAGGAGCCCTAAAATCTCCAGGCGGAAATGGTGGCAATGCTACAACTCCATTTACAGGAACTTGCGAGCCGGGTAAAGGTGGCAGTGCAATTTCCCCGGATGGTACAAATGCTACAGGCTATGGTTGTGGCGGAGGTGGCGGATACTCATATTTTGGGAATGGTGGTGCAGGTTCCAGTGGTTATGCAAGAATATCCTGGAATAAATATTATGATACAGCGCAAAAGGCATATAAATTGGCTGAAAATGGTGCAGGCGGTGGAGGGGCATCAGGAAATGTATTTACATACAGTATTAATGTAAAAAGTAATGAAATATTCACATTTAGAATTGGCAAGGGTGGAAATGGCGGAAACGGCTCCTTTGCCCAAAGCAATGGTGAAGATGATTTGAAAAAATTAAATGGAGTAAAAGGCGGAGATACAGTATTTGCGGTAAATACGAATAAGCAACTAAGCGCAGGCGGTGGCGGCGGCGGGATTTTTCCATTAACTAACAATACAGTTTTAGGCAATACGCTTGTAAATGGCCGTGGTGGCGAGATTTCAAATATTTGCACATTTAATGGAAGAAGTTATTTAAATACCGAAAAATACTGCACTAAAGGGCTTGCAGGTAATGATGCACAAAAAAATATCGGAGGTTCAGGTGCAGATTTTAAAACATATACTGTGAAAGTTATTGATTCTACAGGAAAAGAAGTTGAAAAACAAATTACTGGAATTGGTGGAATTGGAGGAATTGCTGGCGCAAATAGTCATGGCGGGCATTCTGAAAATTCTTATGGTGCTGGTGGTGGCGGGGCTGGTCTTTGGGATTTAGGAGAAGTAAGCAGCAATGGTATGGCAAACCCAACAAAGGGCGGAAATGGCAGCAACGGAAAAATAATCATAGAATGGTATGAAGTGAAAGGATAATAATGTAATTTTATTTTTTACGATAAAACTATATAAACAAAACAACTTATCGGGTGCTGTTTATCTGTAACCTCAGCACCCTTTTCTTATCGCTAAATCAAACGAGCTTAGCCAGACTTGGCTTAGCGAGTGCAGATGAGCGCAAAGGTGTGCGAAGCCCGTGACGGCTTGCCAAAGGGCAAGGCGGACAGGGCGTAGGCCATACCATGATGAGGTCTTAATACACCTACAAGACTAAAACTGCCTATATATCTGCATCTTTATTATTTGCAACTATCTTTGTTTCTTGATTAATTTCATTTACAACAATGGCGTTTGATATTGCAATTCCTTCTTTGTAGGGTGGTGAATTTTCAATTTTACCATTTACATACATAACGCTGGACCCGCCTCCATCAAGATTCATAGCAAATTCACACCCTAAATCTTTCATTAGTTTTGATGTTTCCCAAAGTGTCATGCCAACAGATGTTTCTTCTCTGCCATCTATTGTAATAATAATGATTTCATTGTTTTTGGTGTAACCTATTGCAGTGCGCGGGTTTTTGCCATTTATTGCGCCAAATTTTTGTTCTTTAATATCAACATACATCTGTCCGTTTTTTACTAAATATGGGCCACCTGCTATTATGTGCTCACTTTTGTTAAAACTTTCAGGAAAATTTATATCCATTTTAATTTTTTTATCCCCTAAAAGCTTTTCTATATTTTGTTTTGGGCCAACAATTGCAAAACCACCTTTTGGTATTTCAATTGAACCATAATTGTAATTTAAAATTGTGCTGTCTTTTATTGCAATAGACATACCGTATTTTGGCGCAGGCGGTGTCATTTTTCCCCATTTTTCTGTATAAACAATGGTGTATGTGGAAAGCATTCTTGGCTGATTTATATTATCTGCTTTGATTTGCGCTTTTTTGCCTTTAATTTCAATATTTATATCACTTTTATCCATTGAAAATGTGCCATCATTATTTATTCCAAGAGCTACTCTATTATAAATAGGGCCAGTAAGTACGTTTTTATCTATCATAAGCGCGCCTAAAGGCACTCCTGTCTGAGGTTTAAAATATCCGCCATTTATTGCTATTATTGAATTTTCTTCTTTTGCAATATTTCTGATGTTTGCTTTTTTGTTTAATATTGTTGATGCTGTTTTTGGCTTTATTTGCAGTTTTGAATTTGCCTTTGGATTTATTTCTACAATATTTACTTTTATGGGTTTGCCATTTATCCATCTTTTTGTTTTAACGTGTATTATTCCCTTTGCTGGGCGGGAGGTTATCAGGCCTTTATATTTAATATTTGTACGGTTTAGCCAGGCTTCATATTCTTTTTCTTCAATTTGAGCTGCGGTTAAAAATTCTGCTTTTGTTATTAATGAAAAGTGCTGCCCTTCAGATGCAAAAATCGGGTGTGCCTGACATAAAGTCATATAGCATACACCCGATGTTATAGTTATTCCAAGTATTGCAAGCAATACAGATATAATATCTTTCCCCCGTGGCAAAAGCTGAAGCCTTGGCACTAGTTTTAGCCGTATAGCTATAGTTTCGCCCTCAAAATGGGGGCTGATAAAGGCTAGTTTCAGGGGAAACATTTTTCTTCTCCGTTACTTTTCAAGATAATTTTTAGGGTAATTAATTCAGACAATTTTATAATTGCAATGGGGTTTGGTTGTTCAGCGCATCCTCTAATCTTTTAATGATTTTATTTTAGATGTCATCTTCTCTACTACTATTGTAACACAGTTTTTAAAATACCGCAATCCCTTTATTTATAGTACTTTTAACACTTAATGGATTAAAATTATCTTTTTATATTAAAATTTTTTATAAAAAATTTTGCAGTAAAAAGATTTCAAATTTCAATTAAAATAGTATAAAATTTATTTCATCTTTTCATTGTTTGATTGTATTTTGATTACAAAATTTGTGGCAGATTTAATGCAATTTAGCAATCTTTCTAAAATTATGCTGGAGTGTTTTTTATTTGAAAGTTTTTCTATCATTAAACAGGTGAGTGCTTCTGCTTCTTCCATATTTACATAACATTTTTGAACCAGTTTTGATATTTCATCAATTTCCTTTAACATAAACATTCCTATATTAAATTTATTAATGAAATTTCATTATTATACAAAAATTTCATTATAATAATGAATAATACTTAAATTTTTAAAATCTGTCAATATGAAATAATGAGCTTGAAGGATGAAATTAAAAGTTTAATTATAGGTGCAGGTTGGAATTATGTTGAGCTTGCAAAAGAATTGACAAGGGTTACAGGCAGAAAGTATACAAATCAGCTGCTTTCAAATAGAATTAGAAATGAAATCATCAGTTTAAAAGAAATTAACCATATTTGCAATATTATTGGTTACAAAATAGATTTTAATAAAAAGGTATAGGTTGAGGGATTTAGGCAGTGTTTAATATAAATATTTAAACAAACCTTTACAAATTTTCCTCTTTAAATCATCAAAAAAATAATGTATAATAAGAAGGTTGCATTATAGAATTATTTAAAAATTGAAATTAAAAAATGGAAATTAGAATTTAGGATGCAACTTTTGACGAGAAGACAAGTTTAGAAACGGAGAAACTTATTTATGCACATCCACGTAAACGGACGTAACCTTGAAGTGACAGATGCAATTAAAGCCTATGTAAAAGAAAAAGTAGGAAAAGTTGCAGCTCATTATGACCAAATTCAAGGCATAGACGTCGTTTTGACCGTCATTAAAAACCCATCAGTATCTGATTCTCACATTGCAGAAGTAAACTGTAAAATGCTTGGGGATACTGTAAGAGTTGAAGAAAAAGCAGAATCAATGTATGCAAGCATTGATTTAGTAGCCGACAAACTTGAAAGACAGGTGAAAAAATTTAAAGAAAAAAGTTCAAAAGCAAAAGTGGGTGCAGAATCAATCAGAACGCCGAATGTTTCTGAAGAAGATGCTTAAATATTAAAACAAGATTTTTAAAAATTAATCAGACTGCAAAATAAAATGCAGTCTGATTTTTGTATGTTAGAATAAATTTATTGAGATTAGAGGAATTGATTAACACAATGAAAAAAAATATAAAAGGTATAATTTTTTGTTTAATATTTGCGCTAGTTTCATATTTTGTGTGTAAATTTGATTTTTTTAAACAAATAAATTTAAATTCACTGACATTTGCAATCATAATAGGTATGATTATAGGAAATGTGTTTTTAAAATACATTCCAAAAAGCTGGAGATATGGTATAACATTTTCCGGTAAAAAATTATTAAGGCTTGCAATTATTCTCTACGGTTTTAGAATCACTTTTCAGCAGATTTTTGCTGTGGGTGGATATGGCCTTATTGCAGACATTATAATGCTTTCAAGCACATATTTAATAGGTTATTATCTTGGGACAAGAATTTTTAAACTTGATAAAGATTTATGTATGTTAACAGCTATTGGCTCATCTGTTTGTGGGGCGGCTGCTGTTTTGGGTACAGATTCAATGTTGAAGGCAAAATCTCATAAAGTTTCTCTTGCAGTATCCACGGTTGTTTTGTTTGGTACAATTTCAATGTTTTTATATCCTGTATTATTTAGTTTTGGAATTTTACCTGAAAATGTTTTCGGTATTTATATAGGTTCTACGGTGCATGAAGTAGCACAAGTAGTTGCAGCAGGAAGTGCTATATCCCCTGCTGTAGCTGATACATCTGTAATTGTAAAACTGACAAGAGTAATGATGCTTGTTCCATATTTATTTTTGCTTGGGCTTTATCTTTCAAAGAAAAATAATACAGAACGCACAAAAGTGCCAATACCTTGGTTTGCAATACTTTTTGTTGTGATGTGCGGGGTAAATTCCCTGAATTTCATACCAAAAGCTATCGTTTCAGGAATTGTGGAATTTGATGTTTTGCTTTTAACCCTTGCTATGTTTGCACTTGGGGTGGAAACAAATTTTGAAAAGATTAAAGGTCTTGGTATAAAGCCAATTTTACTTGCAATGATTATGTTTATTTGGCTTGTTTTCTTTGGTGCATTTATTTGTAAATTCTTTACAGTATAAATAAGCAGGTATTGTGATGCAATTTAAAATAAGAAAAATGAATATTGGTGATAAAAATGAAATTTTATCTATGATGAGGATATTTTATTCATCCGATGCTGTTTATACAAATGGTTCTGATAAAATTTTTGAAACTGATTTTAAAAATTGCATAAATGAAAGTCCTTATCTTGAAGGCTTTGTTTTTTGTAATGATGATGGAATTTTAGGATATTCTATGATTGCAAAAAGTTTTTCAACAGAATACGGTAAACCCTGCATCTGGCTTGAAGATTTATATCTAAAGCCTGAATTTAGAGGATGTGGCATTATTTCATCCTTTATTTCATATATTGAAAAAGAATACAAAAACTCTATTCTAAAATTGGAAGTGGAAGAAGAAAATGCCCATGCGGTGCATGTTTATGAAAAATCTGGTTTTGAAAAACTACCTTATTTTAATATGAAAAAAGAAGTTTAATTTTTTATGAAAAATAAGAGATTATTTCATCCACATGGCCTTTAACTTTTACTTTTCGCCATTCTTTTTCAATCTCACCTTTTTCGTTAATAATAAATGTAGAACGCTCTATTCCCATATATTTTCTGCCATACATAGATTTTTCTACCCAAACATTAAAACTTTCAGCAAGTTTATGTTCTGTGTCTGATAAAAGGATGAAATTCAAATGTTGTTTTTCTTTAAATTTTTTGTGGCTTTTTATATCATTTGGACTAACACCAATTACTGTGCCATATTTATTTAAACGGTTTAAATTATCTCGAAAATCACAGGCTTCCTGTGTGCAGCCTGAAGTGTTATCTTTTGGATAAAAATAAAGTATTATTTTATTTCCTCTAAAATCATCTAGTGAAAATTCTTTTTCATTACCATTTGCATCAATTCCAAATAAGTTCATATTTTATTCCTCCTCATTAAAGAAGTCTTCATCAAGTTTTTTATTTCAATTTTAGTTATATCAAAACCAGAATATTCTTTGCCATCATACAATATTTGTACAACTGGTAACATTAATTTTTCATAAGCTGGTATTGCCATTTATAATTCCTTTTTCTTTAGAATAGCATTAAATGATAAACATCACAAATTGAAACTTGAAATTCTGGCAGCAAATTTGTAACAAGGTGGGGGAATTGGTAAAAAAATGGTGAATTTTAAAAATGGCGGGCAAATTTAAATATGGCTGAAACGCACTAAAAAAGAGCCTTGGCGGCTCTTTAATTAACTTTTGGAGGATAGGAGGCTCGAACTCCTGACCCCCTGCGTGCAAAGCCAAAATCCCCTATTATCAAGGGTTTTCAGCTTTTATCACGCTTTGTCAGAATTATTGGTTTCCATGCTTTTCGGGGCGTTTTCGCTTTTCAATGATTATCAGGCTTTATCATCATTTATCAGGAATTTTGCAACAAATTTACAACAAGGTTTGAAGGTATGCCGTAATTTTGTTGCGGCTTCATTCAAATAATTATTAAAATCTAAATGGTTCTTCTAAAATATAGTCAATAATTTTTCCATAGATAAATAAGAAAAGAAACCAGCCAAGTAATATTTTAAACATTTTTCCTCCTTTTTTACACTTATTATGCCGTGTTTAAAACATTAAGCGAACAAAGCGCAAAGGAAAAAGCCCG
>CAJUNK010000029.1 GCA_910587815.1 Candidatus Gastranaerophilales bacterium
GCTGGTTGTAATTGCATGATAGATGATTAGCCCCACCCCAGCTTATTTTCATGTAGCCGTTTTTGCCGGAAGCGCCTCTGTGATTAATGCTTGCAACATCACCATTTCCCCCGGCGCAATAATTTGAATTTCCGATTGGCGACACCCCTCCTGTTGTAGATGTAGTATCATTACCACCAAGCCCCCCTCTTGAACAAGAGCCGCCACCAGCCCCTCCACCTCCGCCGGCACCAGGGTTTCCACCAGCTCCGCCAGCTGCAACAAGAAAGAAATTTTTGTCGTTATTTTCAGAATATGTATATCTGCCAAAGAAGGTGGCCCCGCCTCCGCCGCCACCTTCGGCGCCTGTTCCACCTCCGCCTCCGCCGCCTCCACCTTCAAGAGAACCGCTGCCGCCACGCATTGTTCCTCCGCAAGCATAAGAACCAGCCACGCAGTATTGTCCAGCTGTTAATGAAATATTATTTACTGTTTTATTAAAGACTCCGCTTGCATCTGAACCTACTTGAAACAAACCGGGGCTACCGCAATTGCAGGAAACAGAACCGCCGTTGCCACCTGGTAAAATACCTTGTGCAATATATAGTGATGTTGCTGAGGCTGAATAGTAGGAATATGTTTCTGAGCCTCCTCCCCCACCGCCCCAGCCAACGCCATTTTCACCGGCACCATACATATCTTCTCTACCGCTTCCTCCACCCCCTCCGCCAATTGTTACACCGATAGAATTAAAACTTGATGGAATAGAAACGTATCTGTTTACATGTCCGCCGGAGCCGGCACCACTGTAAGCACCCCCTCCTCCACCGCCTCCGCAGGCTTCAACCTTTACAAGAGTTTCACCAGGCGTTGCGGTTGTAGCAAGGAAAGGTTCAGATGCTCCTGGTTTATTATTTGCATCTTGTACAATTGTCCATTTTGTCGGAGGATTAACAGGAGTATTTTTACATTTAATATCTAATTCAGGAACATTACCCTTAACGGCACTTGGTATGGTCCATGTTTTATTTCCTGTATTAGCTGTAGTATCTCCCTTAAATTCTTGAGAACCTGTACTTCCTTTTAAATTACCATAAGCCACCCCCTTGCCTGCACCCCCACTAGCTCCACCGCCGCCTGCACCTGTCATAAATACTCTAAGCTTTGTAACACCATCAGGAACTATCCAATTACTTTCAGATGATGTTATCTCCTTATATCCATAACTAGCTCCACCCCCTGCTCCACCTCCACCAATACTTGTAATATTTATTGTATTAACCCCATTAGGTACAGTCCATTCAAAATCTTCATAGAATGTCCTACTATAATCCCCCCTAACACCACCTGTTCCACTTACAACAACATTTTCCCCAAACTTCTTTGTCATTACAGGAGCAAGTGCTGCCATTAAAAGTGATGCCACCAGTAATGCCATGAGTAGTTCAACAAGAGAAAAGGCGGGTGTCATTGCGAACGACCAACGGGAGTGTGGCAATCCAGGATTATCGTGTTTATTTGATGAGTTTTTATGGATTGCTTCGTCGCTTTGCTCCTCGCAATGACGGGTTTTGTTCAAAGTGACAGAATGTGTAAACTCAGCTTTTTTCAGCCTAAAATTGCGCAAAGTATTGCGCCAAAGCCCATATTTAGGGCACGACAAAATTTCTTTCATTTTTGTAACCTTTTTTACGATAAAACAATTTCTAAATTAGATAAAACAATTTCTTAGCTAAAATATAACATATTAATTTTTCAACTTCAAGATTATCTTGTTAAAGTTAAAAGAACATCTTGTGGATAAACTTCATTTAATATGCCATTTGTAGCTGCAATTACACAGAATTCGACAGTTTCACCAGGCGCTACCCCTAAATCATCAAAAGATATTGAAAGTTCAATTGTATCTTTATAGGCGTAGTTTACTTTTTTTAACAATTGGTATATCCACAAGCCCCCAAATGTAGATTTTGCAAGAGATAGTGGCAACATTTCATTTTCATTAAAGGAAAATTTGATTTCATGAGTAAATTGATTTTCAATAGTTGGATATATATTTTCTGTTTTGCTAACAGTTCTTACAGGACTTAAAATATTTTGAGATTCATTTCTAAAGTATAAAAATATTTGGTTTCTTAAAAAATGTTTTGTGTTTGTAATATTTTTTTTATTTAACTCAAATTTAAAATAGATGTTTGATTCATTGTTGCCAAAATATATACCTTTTATGGTTTTTCTAGCAGAAAATGTAGGACTATCCGGAAGGAAAATATACCCAGCATCTGCCCAATTATCAATATTTTCATTATAAGAACCATCAATTACAGGCGAAATTAAATTTCTTGGTTCCCTAACAGGTTTTCCAACTATTGAAATTAAGGGTACATCAAGATAGTTTGGATGAGGTAAGTTTAAAGTTTTGTAAACATTTTTTAGATGTGTTCTAAATAAATAATCAAAAATATGATCGTTACCGGATTCGTTTGGTTCGCCATACCACCAAAACCAATCAGAACCTTGTGCAATAAATATTTCTTGTTTTGCTTTATCAAGAATTTCAAGTGCTTCTTTTTTGGCCTTACCCTTTGTGTTGGCCAGCATAGCTTCTTTTGTTTCTTCATATACGTTTCTTGTTTTATCAAGA
Source organism: Candidatus Gastranaerophilales bacterium (assembly GCA_910587815.1). Taxonomy (GTDB): domain Bacteria; phylum Cyanobacteriota; class Vampirovibrionia; order Gastranaerophilales; family Gastranaerophilaceae; genus MGBC122484. The sequence goes on from CAJUNK010000029.1 coordinate 2,624, forward strand.
TAAAGCCAAGCTATATTTTTAGTAGGTTCGCCTATCCATAAATCAAAATTTCTATTTATCCAGCTGCCTGAAGATAGATTTTCTAAAATAACAGGTTCTGATTTTTCTAAAAATTCACTTACAAGAACTGTTTCTAGCGTAGAATCACTTTCAATCAAAGAATAAAGGGTGTTTAAAAATTCATCGCCATCATTTGCATAGCTTTCCCAACAATTTTCACCATCCATTGCAATGGTTAGTAAGTGTTCTTCTTTTGGAGAACCCACAAGTTTATTTTGTATAGTTTTTATTTTTTCATAAAAATCATTAGCAGCAATTTCACCTTCATAATTGCCGTAGCCAAAGCCCACAAGGTTTGCAAAAAATGAATCTGCAAATATAATATTTGTTTTGGAGCCGTCGTTTAGTTTGTAATTTAAGCATAAATCAAAAGGATTTTCCAAATTTCCTTCAAAATCCCTTGTGAATTCTTTATGGATTGAATTTGCAAGAATTCCTTCATCTGCAACAGTCCATTTCACACCTAAATCTGAAAGTAAATCCACAGCTTTTTTGCTTATGCACTGTTCGGGAAGCCAAATACCTTTTGGTCTTTTGCCAAAAAAACTTTCAACCTTATCAAGACTTTTTTTTGTTTGTTCAAGCGCATCTTGTTCCATTAGGGCTGATTTTTCAGGAAGGTTTTCACAATATTGATATTTATCTTCCCTAATATCTAATAGTAAAGGTAAAACCGGGTGATAAAAAGGATTTGTAGAAATTTCAATTTTATTGTTTTTTTGGTATTTTTTGTATAAATCAGGTAATTTTTTAAATATTTCAAGCTGAATATTAAAAATTTCTTTTCTATCTTCAAGTGTATAATTTTTTTCTTTTTCCATTAATGTTTTTAAATTTGGAAAAAGTTCTATAAATTTTTTATCTATCCAACAAAGAGTAAAATTTGCCATAATATCGGCATATTCTTGATTTTCAAATGCATCCGCGCTGATATTATCTTTAGAATATCTTTTATTGTATAGGCTTGCATAATAAGGGCGCTTTAAAATCATATTTGTATAATTTGCATCAAAAAAATGCTGTAGGATAAAATTTTTATCTTCAACATTAAGTGCGTCAATATCGCTGACTAAAAGCCTTGAATGGACATCATGCACACCTTTTAAATATCTTTCTACTGAATCTATTAAAATTGGAGAAATATTAAAATTCAAACGTATATTCTTAAAATTTTCAATGCGCCAAAGCATATCATAATAATCTTTAGTGACATGCAATCTAACCCATGGCATAAGAAAATCTTCAGTGGGGTTTTCTTGATATACAGGCTGATGAAAATGCCAAATAAATGCTATGTTAAGTTTTTTTACCATATACTTTCCTTGAAAGCTATTATAGCATGATTATTGTATTTTGTATAAATTAAAAGGCTCCTTTTTCTTAAAAAGAGCCTCTCTTCTAAAATGCTTTTCTTTCTTTTTAATTATGCTTTTTTGGATAGAAATTTTTGCAAAAATCCTTTTATTTTATTTGTTTTGCCTGAATTATTAATTGTGTTATTAGAAAAACATGCTTCATCCATAGCGTTCATTCTTCTTGGTACTCTTGGTCTGTCTACACCTAAAGTAAGAGCGCCAAATGCAGGAATATTATAATTATTTGATTGAACAGGTGTAATCATTTTGTTTGCCTCTATAGTTTTATAATAATTCCATCATAGCACTGGCGGCGCGGCCAAGTTTTTGCATGTAGTGTTTATTTGCCTTATGTGCTTCTTCTGCAACATCACCATCATTCAAGTCTGTTAAAATATCAGCGCTATCCCTGCCTGCTGTTGCGGCAATACTTGCGCCAACGCCTGCACCAAGAGTATCAATGCCATCAGCACCTCTTGTAATGCCGTTTTTTGCAAACATATTTCTTACATCATCAGATGTTACTTTTGTTATTTTTTCTGCATTTTCTTTACTGCCTGCTATTACTTGTTTTGCAAGTTTAGTGTTGGCAATTTTTGAGGCTATTGATTGTTCATCATCTACACGTGCTGCAATTTTATCTATTACAGAACCTTTGACAACTTTTTTGCCTGCATTTAAAGCTTTTTCGCTCTCTAATTCATTTAGTACGCCTTTTACTTCTTTTATGTCAGTGTTTTTTGTAGTTTTAATATTGTCTTTTAATGTCTGGTAGTATTTCTTAGCATTTTGCATAATGCCAACACCATCTTGGTTTTTAGCCATTTGTTTTGTTGTATCAACAAACCCGCCTGTTACACCGCGCATTGCTTTTTTGCCACCAAGGAAAGCTGCAACAAATACAATTCCTGCAACTGCATATTCAATAGCTTTATCTAAATATTTATCCTTGTAAATAATTGGAGCTGAAGCTTCAGTTATTTCAACATCTTTATATTTTTCTTTGACATCCTTTTTGCCACCTAAACCATTCCAAGTGAACATTGGGCGTCTTTTTGTTTCTGCATTTCCATCCGCTTTTTTGATGCGGTGTCCGAAGCTAACCTGTGAATTTATCGCATTAATTGATGCCATAGTTTTTCTTCCTTTCACACACTGAAAATAAAGCATGTGAAGATTAAATATTGCTAATTTCATGAAGTTTTGTAACAAATTGTTACAAATTTTGTTTTCTTGCTACAGTCAATTTCAATGACCATTATTTGGCAAGCCATATTATACAACAAAATGTGAATTAATGAAAATACTTTTTGTCCTTTAACTCATCTGGCATAAATTGTTGTTTATATTCAGGATTGTTATGTGTATAAACGTATCCTTCTCCAAAGCCATATTTCTTTGCATCTTTATAATGTGCATCCCTAAGATGCATTGGCGGAGGGAAATCAAGCCCATTTCTAATGTCATTCATAGCTTCATCAATGGCCATAATTGCACGATTTGATTTTTTAGTTCGTGCAACAAATTCTGTTGCCTGGGCAAGAGCAATTCTGCATTCTGGCATACCAAGGGTTTCTACAGCCTTTAGTGCCGCTTCCGCTATTAAAAATGCTCTAAAATCAGCATTGCCCACATCTTCACTGGCACACACAATAAGTCTTCTTGCAATAGTTCTTGGATCTTCACCATTAGATAGCATTTTTGCAAGATAATATATTGCAGCATCAGGGTCAGAGCCTCTTAAAGATTTTTGATAAGCTGAAAGACAATCATAATGTCCTTGTCTATCATATCTTGTTGTATTTTTTTGTAATAAATCCTCAATTATTTTTTTATTGACAACGGCATTCTTGCCATTTTGTAGCATTTTTCCATCCCCGTAGGCTGCAAAATAAGAATTTTCAACAGTGTTTAGGGCATATCTTGCATCGCCAAATGATAACTCTACAATAGCATTAATAGCTTCATCCTCAATAATTACAGGCATATTGGTATAATGTTCTTTTAAATAATTGAATCCTTTTTCAACAATTTTTTTGATGCTATTTTCATCTATGCGATTTAACATTACCACCTGTGCGCGGGATAAAAGTGCCGGCACCACCTGAAAAGAAGGATTTTCTGTAGTAGAACCTATCAAATGGAATGTGCCGTTTTCAATATGTGGCAAAAGTGCATCCTGTTGGGTTTTAGAATACCTGTGAATTTCATCTATAAAAAGAATTGTCCGAATGCCGCTTCTTAAATTTTCTTTTGCATTTAAAACTGCATCTTTAACATCTTTAACTCCAGATGTGACTGCTGAAAGCTCTAAAAAATTTGCACTATGGTGATTTGCAATTAATCTTGCAAGTGTAGTTTTGCCGCATCCTGGTGGACCCCATAAAATCAGTGAAAATAATCTGCTTGCTTTTAATAAATTGTTTATTGGGGAATTTTCACTAATGACATTTGTTTGACCCAAAAATTCATCTAAATTTTTTGGTCTTAAAAGCGCTGCCAGCGGGGTTTGTTTATTGTTTTCTTCTAAATTGTCAAATAAATTCATTGTATAATTTTATCATGATGAAGAAAATTTTAAAAATATTGGTTTTAACTATCCTTTTGGGTGCATTTTGTGCAGGTGGATATTATTTTTATAAAAAAAATAATGGAAACCTTAACTTTCAAGAAATTTTGCCTAATAGCAGTGTGATTGGAAAACTACCAAAAACAATCTCTAAGGTTAATTTAGAACAAATTAAAAGTCCGTTTAAAAATTCCTTTGCAGGTTTATTTAAGAAAAAAGAAAAAAAATATCCTTTTGTTTTTTGGACAATTCAATTAAAAGCTCCTGCGGGACGTTTTATAGAAGAAAATATTGAAGTATTCAAAAAAATGAACCCAGATGTTGAAATTGTATGGGTGGATATTCCTATTGCAGAGGCGCAAAAAAGAACTTTGGCAACAGTGCTGTCAGGCAATCCGCCGGATTTAATCAATTTAAACCCTGATTTTTCTTCACTTTTGGCACAAAAAGGAATTTTAGAATATTTTAGCGAAGAAGAAATGGCAGATTTTCATCCTGAGCTTGTGGATAAATTAAGATATAATGGCAAAATCTTTGCACTGCCTTTTTATGCAACAAGCCCTGTTACAATTTATAATGAAAAAACGCTAAACTCCTGTTTTAATGGTAATTATCCAGTTGTGACAAGTTATGAAGATATTTATGGCATGGCTGGTGAAATTAAAAATTGTACTGATAAGGCTGCAATTGTTTTAAATTTAAACGAAAACGATACATTTGCCAAAATATTGAATAAATATGATATTTCAACTTTTAATAATGATGAAGAGTCCAAAGCATTAAAACATGTTATATCAATGTTTGATAATATGTTTAAAAAAGGATATTTGCCAAAAGATACACTGACATTGAATCATAGAGAAATGGTAGAACAATATATGGCAAAAAACGCCGTGTTTCTTGTTGCAGGTTCTAATTTTATAAAAATGATTAAAGAAAATGCACCTGATATATACAAAGATTCTGAAGTTACAAACCAACTGACATCACCTGATGGCAGATATGATGTAGGTTTGATGAATTTTGTAATACCAAAAAATGCCAAAAATAAAGAACTTGCAAAAGAATTTGCCATGCTTTTAACAAACAAAGAAAATCAATTACAATTTGCAAAATTAACAAATACATTGCCTGCAAATTTGGAAGTACTTTTGGATGATTATTTTATTGAATGTCCAGAAGATTTAATAGAAAAATCAAGATGTATAGGAGCTAGTCAACTTAATTTTTTAACTAGACAAGATTTTGGGTATAAAAATAAAAAGGCTATAAATGATACATTAAATCGTACTCTTGAAGAAATATTGCTGAATAATAAGATTGATGAAGAAAAACTTGAATTAAAATTGAAAAAAATGCAAAATGAAATAAGAAATCTTAAAAAAGACTAAAAAAAGAGGCGCATTTGGTTACAGTAAAACGCGCCCCAAAAAATGTTGTTTTATCTAAATATTAATAATTATTAAGGTTTCCGGCGGGTTTTTTCAACCCGCCTTCTACTTATATCAATTACTCCACTCAATCACCACCATACCATTAGCACCTTTACCTCCTTTATACGC
>CAJUNK010000030.1 GCA_910587815.1 Candidatus Gastranaerophilales bacterium
GCGTATAAAGGAGGTAAAGGTGCTAATGGTATGGTGGTGATTGAGTGGAGTAATTAGGGTAAATATAGTGGGCGACAAATTTGCAGGAAATCTTTGATTTCCTTTGCAAATTGTCACTCTGAATTTATTTGACTGACTACTTTTGCCAAAATTTTAATTTCATGCAAAATGTCTGGTCTTCCACAAGGTCTTGTACAAAACCCGGAGGAAATCCTGAAACAAGTTCAGGATGACAGGTGGGGATATGACAGATGAGCTAGGATAACAAATAAATAAAAGAGAGCCTTTGAAAAAGACTCTCTCATCTTTAGATTTTAGATGAACAACTTTTCGGGTATTGATTTTTGTAACCTTTCAATACCCTTTTTTTACATTAATCATTATACACATTAAATTGCCAAGTTGGGTAGTATTTTAACAATTTTTGGTATAATAGGTTTGTTCAAAAGGGTAAGCTCCCGCTTACCTCCTCCGGCACAGACTTGTTAAGCAGAAAATGACGGCAAAGGAGGTGATAAAATGCAATTTAGCGTAAGCGAAAAAGCGCTATTAATTATCTTTTAGATAATCATAGCGCTCACATTTGCAAAATAGGGAGTTAAGAAAGACCTCAAAGAGAAACCACCTCTTGGGTCTTTTCCCTATATTCATATTATAAATCACCTTTTGCCTTTGTCAATGCGACACACACTTAGTAACACTGATTGATAAAATAAAAATAATATACTATGATAGCAGTTTGCTCCAATTTTAAGTCAATTTTAATGCTATTATCAAAATATTAACAAAAGGAAAATTTATGAATAAACTAACAAATCTTACAAACCATTGTTACGAAAATCTTGAAAAAATGGAAATTTTAATTAATGTTTTACAAGAAAAATATTCACATAAAAAGGATATAGTGGTTATTTCGGATATGATATCTGAAAATATTAAAGAAACCACTGAAACAATCCTTGATATACAAAATGAAATATTATGATACAAGTTTCTTAACTTTTTTGCCACAGACCCCCTAAATACTTATAATGTCTTTGGATACGTATAACTTTTTATAAGAAATGTCGGACACAAAAATTGAATAATATCAGGCAAAATAATGATATTAATCTTTTATTTGGCTGGTTTGATAACCAGCTGAAAAATGCTGTGCAAAATTGTATTCAGATTTTTTGGGAAAACAAATTTGATATAAAAACACAATCTTTAACTACAAATTTATCAGTAAAAGATGATTTTACATCAAAAGGCGAAATTTACTTCACTGCGCAATTATCTATTTGTGCTCATCAAAATGCCTTTGTGCGCATATCATCAGATTTTATCAGAATTTTATTCCACGAATCCTTTGGTTCAATTTCTCCAATCTTCAAATTGCAAGAACTATCTGATTTGGAAATTAAAATTTTAAATTCATTTTGTGAATTTTTAAATGATGAAATTAAAAATTTTATAATTCCACACGATAAAATTGAAAAGCAAGCTCTTAAAAACAAAGGAATGTACAATGCAGCATTTTTAATGACCAAAGATAATTTAAAAATTGGAAAAATTGTGATTTCTATACCACAAAATTGCTTGAAAACAGAAAAAATAGAGTTAAATGAAAATTTTTCGTTTTCTGATTTTTTGGATACAAAAACTTTTGTAAATATCTCTGTGGGCACATCAAAACTTGCACTAAATGACTTAAAAAGCTTATATCCTGGGGATATTATACTTCTTGAAAATAGCAACATAAATTATATGCAAATAAAGACAGGCTCAATTAAACAAAGTTTTAAGGTGAGCCCTGAGCCTTCTTTAATGCTTGAACTTGATGAAGATGAACAAGAATTGGGAGCAGATATGACTAGTGATAAAAATATTTGGGATGATATACAAATAGAAGTAGGTGCAGAATTTGACAAGGTGAAAATGTCCTTAGGAGATTTGAAACAAATTTCAAAAGGTCTTGTGATAGATCTTGGAGAAATTGTAAATAATAAAATTTCTCTTCTTGTGGAAAATAAATTGGTGGCAAAAGGCGAACTTGTCATTATAAATGATAAATACGGCGTAAAAATTGATGAAATATATTCTAACCCAAAGGAACAAGAGACAAATACATTAAAGCAAGAATCTAAAAAACAAGAACCGTCAAAACCAAAAGGGCAAACCAAAACTCCACAACCGCAAGCAGCCCAACAGCCAGATGCAAACCAGGTAAACCAAATGGCACAAGCAAGCGCACAAGAAGCAACAAGCGAAGAAGAAGAATTTGATTATTCAGATTTTGAAGATGAAGATAATTAGTAAAGGCTAAATAAGGGGGTTTAAAATGTTACAGTATCTTATAGCGTTCAGTTTATATACTTTAGCAATGGTTGGAATTTTTTTCATTGCTTTTGTAGTTTACAAAAAAACAATGAATTTTAATAACCCAAAATTTGATAACGGAATAAAGATTGAAGATATGTTAAGACTTTCACAAAGGAAAAGTCTATACATTATAAATGTGCAGGGTGAAAGGTTTCTGATTGCATCAGATTTTGATAATACAACATTTCTATCAAAACTAGCTCCAAAATCAATTCAAAAAAATGAAAGTTCATCAAAAGAAAATAATATTCTAAACAATAATATGCAGAAAAACATTATCTCAACTATTTTAAAGCCAAAAGTTGAGAATGAAATAAAAATAGAGACTCAAAGGGATATTAAAAAAGATGAATTATCAAAAAAACAAATTGAAAAATATTTAAAAGAGCTAGAAATACTCGATACAGCCATAGGCACAATGGAAGAAACACAATCTGCAAAAAGCGAGGACGATTATTCAAACGCAATTGATATAAATTCAAGAAAAACAATAATGAAAAATATTTTAAAAGAATTAGACAATAATTCAAAAAGGACCAGTATTTAATTATGGATGTTATAATAAAAGATTTAAACCCAGTTATACAGCTATTAATGGTAATGACATTATTTTCATTACTGCCTTTTGCATTTTGCTGTATGACATCCTTTTTAAGGTTTACAATAGTTTTTTCAATGCTGAAAACAGCAATGGGAACACAATCTGTTCCTCCTGCCATTGCATTAATAGGCCTTGCTTTAATTATGACTTTATATACAATGTCTCCAGTTTTTCAAAGTATGTATGAGGCAGGCAGAGTACCATACGAAAAAAATGGAGATATAGTGCTAACGCTGCAAAAAGGTTCTGAACCCTTAAAAGAATTTATGTTAAAGCAAACACGACAGGAAGATATAATATTTTTTGTGGAAAAAACAAGAACCACCATGCCTGAAACACCCGAAGAATTAACACTTTGGGAAGTTGCCCCCGCCTATATAATAAGTGAACTTAAAACATCATTTGAAATAGGCTTTATAATATTTATACCATTCATCGTATTAGACCTTGTTGTTGCAAACATATTACTTGCACTTGGTATGTTTATGTTATCGCCAACTATCGTATCTTTGCCGTTTAAATTGTTAATTTTTATTGCTGTTGATGGATGGAGCCTGATTGTAAAAGGATTAGTGGAGAGTTTTAATTAATGGAATTATTAACAGAATATCTTGCAAAAGGTTTTGTCACAATGCTTTCAATATCTCTGCCTTGTGTTCTAGTGGCGGCAGGTATTGGTCTTGTTGTAGGTATTTTACAAGCAGTAACCCAAGTGCAGGAACAAACTATTGCAGCGGCACCAAAGATTATATCAGTATTTTTAACAATAATTATTCTTGGAATGCTTTATATAAAGGTTTTAACGGAATATTTCAGAGAAGGAACAGACCTTGCATTTAATGTTGTAGTACGTTCTGCAAATTATGTTTTACCTGAAGATTATTATTTTCATTCAAAACCTTTCGCAGCTGAAATGCAAGATACAATTAAAAAACCTACGGATGAAATTGATAATATTATGAAAAACCCAGGCAAGATTCCCTGGTCTGAAAATCAGTTTAAGGATAAATATACCCCACGCAGCAGAGGAGCAAACCCAAGGCCTAATTTTATAGAAACAAATAAAATGCTTGGAAGATAGAATATGAAAAAATATGTATTTTTCTTAATAATTTTAACATCATGTCTGATTACCTTTATAAAAATAGAAATGAAAGCAGAAGTAAAGGCTGAAGTTGTAGCTCCTGCATTGCAATATTTGAGAGAAGATTACCCTTCGGCATTTTTAAAATCAGATGATTACAGTATAAAATTAAACACAACAAGACGATATAAATTAAGATGTGAAAGCGACATTTCAGCTATTGCAATAGGAGATACAGAAAATCTGAAAGCAAAAGAAAACCCAGAAATTGCAGAAGAAAAAATGCTCTATGAAATTATTGCACCAAAAGATGTAATTATAAAAACAAAACATGAAACATATACCTATATGCAAATTTACACAACAGAAAATGAAACTCCAATAACCGTTTTATTATCAATAAATAAAAAAAATGAAGTGCCAAATTTAATACAGTTTGGCCCCTGCACAATGTTTGAAGAAATTAATTAAAAATGGACTACACCTTAACCCAATTTGCAAAACTTTTTCCTGAGATAAACCTTGCCCTTGGTGCAGGAATAATGGTTTTTGCACGCTTTTTGGGAATGATGCAGTTTGCGCCTGGATTTAACAGAAAAGAATTGCCGATGTTGGCAAGATTATCTTTGGCACTTATCATCACGATTGTTACAACATCAATTGTTAAACCGCCCCAAATTCCTGATAATGCATCTGTGATTTTGTGTCTTTTATTAAATTATATGTTTGGCGCACTGATAGGATATATTACAAATTGTATTATGGCTGCAATTTCAGCAGGCGGCGATATGATAAATACACAAATGGGCCTATCTTCTGCTATGGTTTTAGACCCCACAACAAGAGTGCAGACATCTATTCTTGGCAATCTTTTTACACTTATTGGCGTTATCATTTTTATATCAATAGGAGGATTATATTGGCTTATTGAAGCTTTTATAAGAAGTTTTGAAATCTTTCCTGCTTATGGAGTAAATGTGCCTTTAGATAAAATTGTAAATATAGATTATCTTGTCCTTATAACATCAAACATATTTTTGGTTGGAATGCAGATAGCTGCACCTGTTTTACTTGCAACATTGGGCCAAGATATTATATTAGGTACAATTTCAAAAACAGCCCCACAGGTAAACGTTTTTCAGATGAGTTTTTTGTTTAAACCTGTAATGGGTGCGCTGATACTTGTTTGGATACTTCCTATGCTGATAAACGTTATCACAGATTATCTTTATACTTTTTCAAACATATTTTAAAGCTTAAATCCCAAACCTATTATATACTTTATTCCCCAAAAATTTCACCATAAAGCCTTTTGAAATATTCAACACTTTCATATAAATCTTCCCTATTAAATATTTCAAATGTAATTTGCGGATAAAGTTCCATGGCTTTTAATGTCTCTAAAATAGGCCTGATTTCAAGCGAACCTTTTTTTAAAGAGCTGTGTGCATCTTCATTTCCAAAATTATTGTGAAAATGCATGTGATGAAGCATTATTCCATAATCTTTTATCCACCCAGAAACTGGAATATTTGAATGTATATTACAATGACCAATATCAATTGTCGCCTTTAAATTTGGCGAATTTATAGCAGCAATAATATTTCTGATTAATTCATTATCCTTTTCATGTACATTTTCAATGGTGGCCACAATTCCTTCATGTTCAAAATGCGGAATAAATTCTTTAAAAAATTCTAAACTGCGCATAAAAAAATTATCCCGATACTGCTGCTGCATCAATAAATTATTAAAACAGGTATGAAAAACAACAGTTTTTGCACCAAGTTCAGCCGCTATTTCAAAACTTTGATAATATCTTTTAACAGATGCTTCATAAATTAAAGGGTCGTTTGATGGAATACAAAGGTTTGAAAAAAATCCATGCAAAGTGAGGCCGTTTTCTAAACCAGATATTGCATCTTTATATATTCTAAGTGTTTCATCAAAATTATCTTCAAGCTCTTTCAACCTGCCAAAACGGCTGATTTCAAGCCCTGTGCCTAGCTCATTTGCAGTTTGAACAGCACCATAGATATTATGATAATCAACTGTTGATGATATAAAAATTTCACTTTTGTTTTTCATTACAATTAGATTATAATTTAAAAATAAGTTTGTGTCTTTGAAAACTTGTCTAAAGTTGTATTTAAATATGTATATTATAGAACTTTTTTTTAAACTAAAAGAAAAATTTAAAAACCGCAAAAACCACCCCCAAAAAGATTTAACGGAGGATATATCTGCTCGTCAGGAAGAAAATGAGGAAGAAAAATGCGAGCATATATTTTCTGCAATAGACTCTACAAATACAATTCTTGCCTGCACAAAATGCGGTTATTTAATTCATTGCAAAAGTGATGAATTTAAAAAGAAAAATATATTTGAAAACAACATAAACGATAAAATTTAATAAAACAACTTGATTTTTTTATACTGCAATTGCCCTGTATACTTTATAAATCAGCCTTAAAAGCTTTTCATCATTATTAAAAGCTTCCATCATTTCATTCTTTAATTCTTCTGGGCTTTTTACCATATCAAACGTAAAAAGTTCACATGGTTCCACATCCAATGCTTTTAAAAGACCGACAAATGTTTCATAAGAAGGATAAAATTTACCGTTTTCAATATAGCTGATATTTGGCGTATTTATTTCTACAAGTTCAGCTAATTTTTCCTGCGTCATCCCCTTTTTGTTTCTAATTTCTTTTATTCTTTTGCCAAGTAATTTTTTCATATTATCAGTCATATTTTTTGCTCCTTATTTGCTTATTTTGCCCCAGAAGCATAAATAAAATAATAATATTTATAGTATAAAAAGTACTTGAAATATATTACCCAATAGTATAATATACTGTTAAATAATATTTTTAGACAAAAAATATAATGCAAAATATGATGAAAGGACTTGATAATGAATAATTTCAGCAGGTTTTTATTTTTCAATAAAAAGCATGCCTCGGCCAGGGTTTCCAAAGAACAAACGGCGAAACCAGTCACCAAACACGTCATACCACCCACCTGTCACCCTAAACACCCCCGCGTCATCCTGAACTTGTTTGACTACTTTTGCCAAAATCTATTGATTTCGTGCAAAATGTCTGGTTTCCCACAGGATCTTACCAGCGTTCTTGGTTTTCTTTCAATTCCAGATATTTGTAACAAGGACATGGCTCGGCGTCTGCCTGATTTCACCATTAAATCATATTCATCCACACGCCTTTTTAACGGTCCTTTTATACAAATATCCTCCATTTCAAGAAAAAGCATAGCTTTCAGTTTGGTTGAACTTTT
>CAJUNK010000031.1 GCA_910587815.1 Candidatus Gastranaerophilales bacterium
AAATTATTTGTCAATTCGAGATAACTTTTCGTTTATCTTTAATCTAAAAGACAATTTCTGCTTGCTAGATAGCGATTAATTGTTTGCTTAAAATCACCTTTCTGCCAAGCACTCTGAAATATCAGAAAACATATGGCGAAGTTTAATAGTAATGCCTTTCATAAGATAACTACAATCATATATCCCTAATTCTGCCACCCTTGCAAAATCAGCAATAATTTCTATGTCCCTGTCTTTCCTTTGGATTGTTTGAATTTGCTCAACAATTCGATTAATCTCTATCTTTTCTGTTATAAATCCTAGCATAAAATTCCTCTCATAATATGATTTATAATGTGGTGGATAAACTACAAATCGTTTGATACCTTTTTGAACATATAGATGATTCAAATGTGTTTTACCATCAAGTCGCTTACATTCAACTATATAGGTTGCATCACGATTTTCAAACCACTCGTTTTGATTCATAATTTTAATATCGACACGTCCCTCATAATTCAAACTATTACCATCAAAATTCTCTGGTACCTCTGGTTGAAAATGAAACATTGACATATTATGCTTTCTTCTAACTACATTATCATCCAAATAATATTCCAACAAATAATTTCTTATTTTATTTTCATCATTCGGTATTTTTTTACCTGTTGATATCAATTCTATTTTCATTTGATTACAACATAGTAAAATATATGCGCTTATGTCATCAAATACCTTCTTCTTTACTAAATGGTTTAATGCACTCTTACCGAAACCTGCCATTATAATTCAACCCCACTTTCTGAAAGAATTGAACTAACAACAGTTGCATTGTCCATATGAGCCATTGCAATATGCCAATTCTTATATTCGTTACTTTTTACAATATAGAATGAAGATTCTGTAAAGTGCAATATGTCTCTGACTTCATAAAATTTATTATTGATTTTGTTGATTACAAATCGCGTTAACAGTTCCTTATTGTTATCTATATCCTCAACTATTGAAATTTCATTATCTGGAATATGATTAATAATGTTTAATTCAAATATAGAAAATTTTGATTTTACTTTTGGATAGATAAAAAGTTCAATAAATTTTCCCTCATCTGCCATTAATGGTTTCCAGTAGTTATAAAAAAACATTGCATATTCCATTAACTGTTCCTTCGTCACTTCATTAAAATACCATTTATTTTTATTTAACATAGGAATCTGAACATTAATTGCATAGTCCACAAATGGGTCATCATCCAGTCCAAAATCCTTCAGAACCAACCGATCCAATTCTTCTAGTTCAGCTGAAGTATCTTGGATAAGTCCATTTTCCAGTTTGGAATTTTTTCTCTGAATAGTATCTGCTAACCGACTAATATCCTCATCTAAAAAAAATGGGTACTGATAAATCTCATTCATAAAAACTTGTTCTCTTTCTACTCCCATAGAGGAGCCTTGCATTAAATTTAAATATATATATAGTGATGAATTAAGTATACCAATAATATTTAGCAGTAAATCCCGTTGATTACTTTTCCCTTTTATCGCAAAGATTGCTTGTTTAAAAATAACATCATCATTTACAAATGCGGCTCGTAATCTATAGCTATGACAATCAGGTCCTTTCCGTATCAAACAATATGGCGGATTATATAATTCTGTTTTTCCTAACCGATATATTGAAGATTTTGAAAATTTATTTTTTTGATTGGAGTCATAATAAAATGTATTTACTGCGGAAGATTCAATAATGTCTCTTCCCATATAACATGAAGCATCAAATTCTCCCGGATTATCCGAAATCCCTGCTGTTGTTTCTAGTTGATTCTTTTTAAAAAAATCATTTAATGTGACGTATTTCTTTTTAAGATATTTGATGTTATCTATATCCCATGCTGTTCCATATACACAAGTTTTCCAAGCCCAGTCATTCTCATATAATACCCTTTGACTTATTCGCTTTATATCCGCCTTTTCTGCCGCAATAATATGATATAATTTAAAAAACATATTCGGCTTTAAGCTAATATGTATCATATTGTTATCCAGATTATTTTTTTCTGTATGCTTAAATATTAAAATAACTGCGGGAGCATCTGCCTTTTCAAATATAAGATTACGAACAGAAGAAAGCTCAATAAATTTAATAATTTTACAATTTTTTAATAATCTTTTTCTAAAATTGATTGCCGGAAGTTCTTTATTGTAAAATATCTTAGAAGGAATAATTAACGCACATATAGTTTTCTGTCCGCAATAGTCTTTAACCTTGGCAATAAAACTTCTGCTAATCTCATATCTTTGTATTTCAATATTATTTTTGTTACAATAATTAATATGTAATCCTTTTTTTACTGCTCCCCATGGTGGATTTCCAATAATAAAATCAAATTTAATATTACTAATTTTATATAGTTTTTGATCATTAAAAAAATCACACACAAATAAATTTTTACTCTTCAAATCAGGTAATTTAAATCCCTCTAAAGATTTAGGATCTTTATAATCAAACAAAGTAAGGTATAATGAAAATATTGTTATATCAATAGCTTCAGGATTTAAGTCTACTCCATAAATATTATTTTCTACTAAATTCCTTAATTTTTGATTATCCTTAATATAGCCATCATTATCAACATTTTTATCCATAATCTGCCTGAGCGCTTCAACTAAAAAAATACCTGAACCACATGAGGGATCCAAAACTTTACACTGTTTAGCCGTAGTCAGGAAAATTCCTACAGTTTCCTTAATTATATAATCAGCCAGATATTCTGGAGTATAAAATGCTTTATCACTTTTTTGCGTTTTATCCCCTAACAAAATTTCATAAATATTGCTTATAAGCTCAACAGGTATGATATTAAAATCATATATTGGGAAAAATGATAATTGTCCAGTAGTCATTTCTTCCTTACCTGATAAGAAGCATTCCAGTGAAATCAAGACCTCATCAGTTAAAGATGAATCGTCCATTTCATCATTTAGTTCAAATAAATTGCCGTTAAATTTCACTTTCAAATATGCAAATAGTTGATACAATCTTTTTTTATTTAAAGTAATTTCCAACAATAGTTGTTTATCTTTGTTGATATCACCACAAAAACCATCATATCCTATATTAATCCCCCTATCTATCAAAAATCTAATAAATATCATTCTTAAAATAATTCTTGTAGCAAAGGAAACAGAATAGACGTTTTTAAGCTTATTTGTTATATATTTTATATTATCAATCATAACTTCATTTAATGTACTTATGTAAAACTTAGATTGATATTGTCTCAAAAATTGTTCGTTGGTAATACTCCAATATGAAAATGCAGATAATTCATTACATTCTGAAATTTCATTTTCGCCTATTTTTAAAAGAGAATAATCATCTAATTTACAAATTTTCATATTAATACCGCTAAATATCTTAATACAATTAAAATCTGTAAATATGATAATTGGTATCTGTGCATTCCATATTTTTTTATGTAATTCTCTTCTTTCATTTTCGTCATCAACATATTCAAAAAAAAGCACCTTAGGCCTTCCATCGGCAAGAAAAAAAGCATTGGGTCTTATTTCCATTATTACCTTACGATCATGAAATGATAATTCACTGCAAGTTAGTAAATCCTGATAATAATAAAAATTATCAGAATTCAAATATCCTAACTTTTCAATTACTTTCATTGTAACGTTTGAAATACCATCCATTGTTATCCCTCTCCAAATTAAATGATTTAAATCATTGCAAAATATTACGGTTTATTCTGTGAAATTTCACACAAATCCAAAGCGAATATATGTTCTTATATTGTACTATAGCTTCAGAAGTGCTACAAGTAGAATTATATAAAATACCATAAAAATGAAGTTGAAAAGAGTGACCACATACCCAAACCTCAGCACATTAGCCAGTGTCTCAGCTGGACTAAAAGCAGACATTCATTTTATTGCACTTTACATGATAAATGTTAAAACTCATAATATAATTCAGTTGTAACGATTTTGTTGTTCACAATACGATTCAATTCATAATCTTCATGAAGTATACATCCTTGAATTAATTTATCACTTGCACCTGTTAATTTTTTTACTATTGAATCACTTAAGCCGGCTTTTAAAAGCTGACTAATACCATACTTTACAATACTTGTAACACTTGTAGTCCCTATTAACGCGCCTAAATAATCTGGTATACCAGAATAAGATGTAATCTCCGCCCACTGCTCGCCGGAACTATCTGTAAAAAATATATTTTTTTCGTTTTTTATTCCACTTTCTACAATATAGTGCTTTAATTGTTTTATTTGCACAGATAGTTTTGCTGGAAGACGAAGATTAAAGCCATTTATTAAAATATTTCCATATACTTCATCATAATCATTCCATTTAATTTTTCTTAATTCACGATATGTGATACCATATAACAGCATCATTTTTATTCCGATAGAAGCCATAGCCTTTTTAAACTGTGTAGAATCCTCCCATCCACGTTCTTCAAATTGCTTATCCACCCACTTCAATATTATTTCAACATCTGTCTGTTTTAAAGCTACTTGTTCTACAATCCCTGCAAGGGCATTACACGTATCAATATAAGACATCATCCGTTTCATATATGTATTCTCTCTCAAGCGATTATAGGAAATCGCATCATATAAGCTCGGATTATCAATATCTGTGGTTCTTCTTATATAATTAAAAAATTGTCCTATAACTGTTGCATACCGTTTTGCTGTAGTTTTGCTTTTATATTTTTTGATTGTTTCAACATTATAGATTAAACTATGTAAAATGAAGTCTACATCGATTCCCTGAATCATAAAACGCAAAGTTTCATCGGATAATGAACCTTTCCATTGCAATTCTAAATATTCATTAAAATTTTTAATGTCATGCCTATAATCTGGATATTCCTTTAAAAATTTGTCAGTAACAAGAAGATATTCCATTACTTATGCTCCTTTATATTTTTTAATAGAATACCACATTTCATCTGATAAAACAATATTTTTATATTTTATATTATGCATATTTCAAAAAACATTTAAAATTGGACAGCTGAAAAAGCGAAGAGTCTCATACTCTCCGCTTTCCATTCTTTATTTTGCAATATATAATTGCCACCCCCGTACTCACAAACGTCGCCACGATTGCTGGCGCAATGATTCCCGCCGGATTCACACTGCCGTACTGCTGACGATATGCGATCATATTCACAGGTATCAACTGCAAGGAAGAAATATTCAAAATCAAAAACGTGCACATTTCATTGCTTGCGACCCTGCCAGTTTTTCCACCTGCCGATGACAGTTTCCCGCCGCCTTTACCCTCCTTATTCCGCTTTTTCTTTCCGTCTGTAAAAATCCCTTCTCCTTCCAGCGCATATCCCACCGTCCCCCTCTCCTCCTCCA
>CAJUNK010000032.1 GCA_910587815.1 Candidatus Gastranaerophilales bacterium
CTGTGTCACCAGGTTGGATTTCATACAATTCTTCATCCATTGAAACATAGCCTTTGAGAGTTGTGGAACCTTGATGCGTTCCGCCATTATATGTGCCATTAAGTATAGACATAATTAGCCCCAAAGCAGCTGCTGCACCACCTAAACCTGCACCACTGCCTCCAGTAATGCCGCCAGTAGCTGCAAGAGCTACAATTAGCATTCCTCCTTCTGCGCTTAATGATAAGGCTAATTCATAGCCAGATGGTATAAGCTCCGATATGGTCATAAAATCATCATCAAGATAAAAAATCAAAGCTTCGCCATTTTCTGTGTATACTTCCATATTATGCAAAGCATCTAATCTGCTGCTATTAAAATCAGTTGTATACATTTCTCCAAAATGCGGAGCTATTTGACTAACAAATTCATTACTATATCTATAATTTTTAATATTCGAAAAATCATTAGATAAGCTTAAATTATGTTGTTTAAGAAATCCTTCTATAGCATCTATTGAGCTTCCCGGACCAACCGCATTAAAAGTATAAGTCTGAATATCCTTAAACTCATCCGTTGCGCCAAATACTTCTGAATGATAACCTCCTAGAGATTGTCCAATTTGTATTATATTTCTGCCATATTTATCTACTGCATTTTTTAAAAAATTGTATGCATCATTAAATTGAGACTGGGGCTTCCCACTTGCAAGACTTTTTACCACATTATCATAATAATCTTTAATTGCTTCGCTACCGTGGCCTATGCCAGGAGTAACAGAGCCCTCATGTACAAGATAATATTGTTTTGTTTCTAAATTTTGGTATATATATCCTTGATAACCGTGATCATTAATTGGTGCTTGCTCAACTAAAGAATATGTGGTTGTTTGATTATCCACTGTTATAGTGACAGTATTTTGTTGTGGCTTTCCATATGCATTTGCAATTGCTAATTCAGCATATATTTTTGCTTCTGTTCCACTTAAAGTCATTATTTGCTCCCTATTTTCTTAAATACTTGTGTTATTTTCATATCTGAAAACTGTCTGCTACCCATCAATAAAACATTTCCATTGTCTAAACTGATACTTTTATGATTATCGGTCAGTTTTATCATATTTGGTCCCATGTATACTTTATTAGTTTTTAAATCAAATATTTCACTTGTTTTATTTGCCAATGTAAGGGGAAAACCTCCATTATTGCCGCCTGTTATCAAAAAATATCTTTCATTTATAAATGCACCGCTAAAACTGGGCTTATGCAGACTAGTATCATTTTTGCGGTCATTTTTCTTTAATATTTTTGCAACTATTTTTGAGGTGTTTGTATCTGTATTGTATATTTCAAATTTGCCCTCTTTTCCCACAATTAATATTTCATTATCCGATATTCTTTTAACTATAGGATTCTCTTGTTTTAATGTTTTACCTACAAGTTTTACAGTTTTAGTGCTGTCGTTATATTCTAAAACGCCGCCTATTTCGGCATCAGAAGAATAAAATATTCCAAAAATTAATAAACTATTTTTTCCTTTTGGAATTGTGACGGCTCTTGAAAGATATCCAAGGTTATCAAATTTTCCCACTATTTCAGATGTATTGCTATCTGGGTCATAAATTTCAACAATAAAATCATTACTCATATCAATTATTGCAACTTTACCATTATCTAATAATCCAAAAGCTGTAGAATCAATGTAAGGCTCTTTATTAATATTTATTTTCTTCCTTGCAATTTTTTCAACCTTTCCCGTTTTTAAATCGACAATCGCCATTGAATCATACGAAAGCTGTGCAGCGCTTTTTGTTTTTACATATTCTGTATATTTTATATTTTTATCATTAGGGTCATGTACAAAAGTTAAAAGTAATTTATTGTTTTTTAGCAATATCCCTTTTGGTTGATAAAGGATATTATTTGGCATCTTGAAATCTACAAATTTATTTTTATTTGTAATATAAAGCTCTGATGGTGTTTCTTTTATAATCATGTCTTCTATTCCAACCGAGCTTTTGTGTTTCATATTTTTTAGATCTTTTTCATTTGGCCATTCATATTGATTAGCTCCAAGCACCAATACATTTCCATTTTCTAATTTCAAAACATCCGCCCATGAATGTTGATACTTTAACTCAGGTCCTTCAACAAAATATCCAAACCTGTATTTTGGAATATCTTTAATAAAAAAGATTAACCAAATTACTGCTATTAAAATTATTATTCTAATAAAATTTTTCTTCACATACACCTAAAATCTGCATAAATAAATATAATGTCAGCGATTTTTTTCATTTTACACCTTTTTTAATATTTATTCAAACCAATATACAAATCTTAATGATGATTAATATCATCCATTCTACACCGCATTCAAATTTAAATTATTATCTAAATTATTATTATATTCCCCATTATATCTATCATTTACAAAATCAATCGAAATAATATTCTTATTCATTGCATCCAAATCAATTGAAACAATCCCTGCTTCTTCTAAAGAAATTAATTCTCC
>CAJUNK010000033.1 GCA_910587815.1 Candidatus Gastranaerophilales bacterium
AATCATAAGTTATTTAAAAGTATAGTTATTACAACATACGCCTATCTTACATTTAAGGGTGACAGTGCTGAAATATATAAGCTGTCAAAGCACCTTTTAAGCGAGCGGGTTGTTATCTGTGATGAAGTGCAGGCTATTGAAACATACTCAAATAAAGCGATTCCCCTTCTTGGAAGATATGCAAAGGAAGCAGGAAGCTTAAAGCTTCTTGAAAAATGCCTTAAAAGTATAAACAAGGGCGATTGCAGCAAATGTTTTATAACACCCGAAGTAGCAATAAATAAAGAAAAAGAAATTTTCTTTCATAGAACGTTGCCTTTGGATAAAATGAAGCAAAAGTTAAACAGCAAGCTTAAAAAGGTCACTGACCCGAATTTCTATAATACAGCAAATTATAAACAGATAAAAGTTAAAAATATAACCCCTAATGTTGATATTTTTTCTTTATTCCCAGAAATTGCAGATATTGTTAAATTTTTAGATAATGTTCGGCTTAAAATTCAATTTCCTTACATTGAAAAAGCAGGAACCATAAAGTATTTAACACAAGATGAAATTTTATCAGGCAAATATGAGGGGTTAAAAATTCATTTTCCGCAGTATGTTTGCACTGTGCCTACTTTATACGCTGAAAGTAAGATAATCTATGATAATTTATTTAATTATGCACGTAAAATCATTGCAACAAGCGCAACCATACCGGCACAGGTTGAGAAAAATTTTATTGAAAAAGCAAGAACATATAATTTCACTGTAAATCCTATGTTTCGGATAGACAAAGTGCCTGTTAAATATGATGTAACTTGTTTCAAATTGGAATCAGCATTAAGTTTAAACGACAAAGTTAAGATTTTAGAAGCTCTTAGCGATGTAAAAATATTTCTGGTAGAGCCCACTAAAAGAAAAAGTAATAATACTTATGATAACATTTCAACAAAAACCAAGTTGAAAGGCAGGGTCAAGTACTATTACAAAGATGACTATGTAAGCACAGATGACAGCTTATCTGGCAAAAGTAAAAGTATCAATAGCAATGAAGATATTATATTGACCTATGCTAAAAGCGGAATATGTAAAGCTGTAGATATGCCGGATGTTGATTTGGTCATTGTTGATTGTTCGCAGTTTTTGCCCGCAATAGCTTTAGAACTAGAGCAAACAAAAAGCATATTAGATTATAGAAATTATCAGATACAAAAAATCAATGAACAATTGCACCAAATTATAGGGCGGGTTTTCAGGTCAAATTTAAAATATAAACAAAATGAAACACAAATTGATAATAGACCAATAGTCTTGCTTCTTCATTCTTTACCTTTTGAACTGCAAGAATTTAAACCTTTTGAAACTCTGCTTAATTCATATCAAGAATTTCAAGAAGAAGATGTTTTGGGTCTTGTTGCTTCAAAGCATGTTGAGTGTATTATACAAAGCCTTCAAGAAGGGCTTAGTGGGCAAAAAATTTCCCAAAAAAGCATAGAGCAAAGGCAAGCCGCTATTCAAAAGGCTATAAAACTTGGTTTATCAAAACTTGATAGAAGAACAGAACGAGAAATTCTAACAGATGAAGATATTGAATTAATTAAAAAAGAATGTAATAGAAATAAAAATAAATAGGACAAAACCTTATATATAGGGTTTTGTCGAAA